>JBAQIQ010000090.1:0-7171 GCA_049288935.1 Candidatus Competibacteraceae bacterium | reverse complement strand
GCAGTGAACACTAGCGCGTCAAGACCTTCCAGCGCGCTGGCCAGCGCGCCCAAGTGCTTGCCGACGTGGTAGACGAACAATTCAACAGCCTCCGCAGCATGAGAATCGCCGCTTTCCAGCAAGTCCCGCATGTCATTGGAAAAGCCGGATACGCCGAGCAAACCGGATTCTTTATACAATAACTTTTCAATGGTCTTGGCGTCGTAGCCGCGCTCCTGCATCAGGTATAAGACTACGCCGGGGTCCATGGCCCCGGTGCGCGTCCCCATGGGCAGGCCGTCCACGGCGGTGAACCCCATCGTGCTTTCGATACTGCGGCCGTCGTGGAGGGCGCACATGCTGGCCCCCGAACCCAAGTGCGCAACGACGACTTTGCGAGCTTCCGGCGCGTAATGAGGCAGGCGGTAGGCGATATATTCGTAGGATAAACCGTGGAAGCCGTAGCGACGCACGCCCGACTCGATCAGCGCCCTGGGCAGGGCGAACAGTTGCGCCACCCGGGGTTGGGTGCGGTGAAAAGCGGTGTCGAAGCAGGCGACCTGCGGCAGTCCCGGCGCCACCTCGGCAAGAGCGCGGATAGCGGCCAGGTTATGCGGCTGATGGAGCGGCGCCAGCGGCGTCAACTGCTCCAGATCGGCGATAACGCGCTCGTCGATCCGCACCGCCCGGTCATAAACCAGCCCGCCATGCACGACACGATGACCGGCCGCCTCGATTTTGATGTCGCTGGCGCATTCCTCCAGCCAGCCCAGAATGTAGCGCAGGGCGCCGGCATGGTTCAGGGTCGAACCACGCGGCCACTCGTCCCGCTCATCGAATTTTTGTCCGGTTGCGTCCTTGACCTGAAAACTCGGATCGCTGCCCAGACCTTCCATCTGTCCCTTGAACAGCAGTTTCGGCTCCGGCAGTCCGCCGTCAGTGAAAACGGCGAACTTGATGCTCGACGAACCGGCATTGATCACTAAAATCCCCTGATCCACGACTTAACCTCCGGTCTTCTTGAGCACCGCGCCCCGACGTTGGGCTTCTGCGAATAGCACCGCGACTGCGCAGGACGCCAACCGGGTTTGCGCGCTGTCGGCGCGACTGGTCAGCACAATGGGTACGCGAGCGCCCAGCAGGATGCCAGCCGCCTCGGCGCCGGCCATGAAAGTCAGTTGCTTGGCCAGCATGTTGCCGGCTTCCAGGTCGGGCACCACCAGGATGTCAGCCTTCCCCGCCACTGGGGATTTGATCCCCTTGGTCTGCGCCGCCTGCTCGTCGATGGCGTTGTCGAACGCCAGCGGACCGTCCAGGATGCCGCCGGTAATCTGGCCACGATCCGCCATCTTGCACAGCGCGCCCGCTTCCAGAGTGGAGGGAATCTTGTTAGTGACCGTCTCTACCGCCGACAGGATAGCCACCTTGGGTTCCGCAATACCGATGGCGTGGGCCAGGTCAATCGCGTTCTGGATGATGTCGTGCTTATCCTCAAGGGTCGGCGCGATGTTGATCGCGGCGTCAGTGATGATGATCGGGCGCGGATAGGTGGGTACTGACAGCAGAAAGCAATGGCTGATCCGCCGCCCGGTGCGCAGACCCCCCACTTTCTTCACCACCTCACCCAGCAGTTCGTCGGTGTGCAGGCTACCCTTCATCAGCGTCTGCGCCTCGCCGGAAAGCACCATGGCGACCGCGAGTTCGGCGGAGTGGTGACTGTGCTCGGCATGCGCCAACCGGTAGGGCCGAATGTCCAGACCTTCCTGATCGGCCACCGCCCGAATCTTGTCCTCCGGCCCAATCAGGATCGGGTTGATCAGCCCGTGCTCGGCGGCCTCGATCGCGCCGCGCAGCGAATCGGCGCTACATGGATGGACGACCGCGCAAGACAGGGCAGGGAGGTCTTCACAGGCTTTCAGCAACTCCAGGTAGCGGTTTTCGCGACGTAGTTGCACCTTCGGCAAGTCCAACAGTTCATGCCGCATTTTCTCCTTGGGCGCCATTACTTCGACGAAACCACTGGCGACTTCCTCACCCGTCGGATCGACCGCCCGGCACTCGAGTAGCACAGTGCCGGTTTCCGCCCGTTTTTCCTGGACCGTTGCGGTTGCAGTTACCGGTACGCCGATGGCCACCGGCCGATGCAGGCGGACATCGATGTGCTGGGCCACCGAACCCAAACCGGGCAGACGGGTACCGGCCAGCGTCGCGAACAGCGCCGCCGACCAACTGGCTTGCCCGCCGCCCTGTCCATACATTGAGGTGTCTGCTGGCCCCGGGTCCAGGTCGATCAAATTGAAATTGCCAGTGATGATCGCTAGCGCTTCAACGCCGTCCTGATCCAGCGCTCGCGTCAGGCTGGCCTGATCGCCGACCTGAATTTCATCGAAAGTCTTGTTTTCAATGAAGTCGTTCATATCAGGCAGCCTTGAGTTCCAGCGCCTGGGACAGCCGGTCAAGCACCACCTGCTGTTTCACATCAATGACGCCATCGCCAATGGCGATCTCCTTGGCCATATTCCAGGCTTCGCGACGTTCTTCCAGGCTGGGCAACAGGCTGGCGAGCGAGCTGATCGCTCGATCGGGGTCCAGTTGCACCATGTAGGATTGCTCTTTCAACAGGCGCTTGCGCTCATTGATGGACAGGCGAGCGAGTTTGGGATGTTGCTCACGCGCTTTCCGGCCGGCTTCGAGTTCGAGTTCGTTGATACCGCCCGAACCCAGCATCAGGGTCGCCACGATGCGCGCCCATCCCTCGGCGAAGCCGCCTTCTTCCATGCGCCCCTTGACCTTTTCGATAGCAGCATCAAGTTCGGCCTGTTCGCGTTTGGAGCGGACGATCGGCGCGAACTTGGCAATCTCCAGATCTTCCTCGGTGTACATGAAAGCGCCCAGCGCTTTGGGTCCATAGATGGCCTTGAACAGCATCTCCTGCATTCGGTCGCGGAGGTCGCGATGGTGATCGAGCAGGGTCACGATGCCATCCGAAAAGCGTTTTTCGGCGATTCGGAACGGGTTATCGTCCGCCGCTGGCCGTCGTTGTCCGGCTACCATCGGCGCCAGCAGCCGTAAGGGCCACAGGAACAGATTCTCATCGGACAGCAGCCGGTACTGCAACCGCAGCGGTTGCCACTCGCGCAGCATTTTGGCCAGCGATTCGGTGACCATCATCCGCACCTGCGGGCCGATAAAAGCTTCGTAAAACCGGGTATTGAGTTCGGAGACCAGTTTGGACGAGGCAAAGAATTCGACATCCTTTTGCCCATCGTCAAGCTGGCGGATATCGGCGATGGTTCGCGGTTCGAACCGGGAGAGATAGCGATCCTCGATCCGGTCGCCGGCGCCCTCCGGCATCTTCTCGATCACCATCTCGTACAGTCCCGGCGGCAGGATATCGATGAAGTCGATGGCCTCATTGATCTCGTAATGCTCCTTCTGGGCGACCTTGCCGGAAACAAAAATACCTAGATGGCCAATGTCCTGGTGCAGGATGTAAACGATGGTCTGGCCGTGAATCTTGATTTCCTCTTCGCTACCGTAGACATCGACGATCCAGTTCAGCGCCTGCTGGGGTGGGGTGATGTTGTCCCCGCCCGAAGCGAACACCACCACCGGCGCAGTAATGTCTTTCAGGTCGAGTGATGCGCCGCTGTTGAGGCGAATGCCGCCACGTTGGAGCTTATTGCCAACGAACAGATCATTAACAATCTGAGTCATTTCTTCCTTGGTCAGCAGGAAGAACCCCGTCCACCAGCGCTCGAATTCGAGAAAGCGTTCAGTCTCGGTATCGACGTTGGAATACAGGTTGTAGGGCTTGGACCAGAGCGTATTCGATGGATTGAGCCGTTCGAAATTGGCGACCAGATTGGCGCCGTCGAACTGGCCGCCACCGAGATCGCATAGCAACGAGGTGATCCAAGCGCCGCCCGACAGACCCCCCATGTAGCGCATCGGATTCTTGCCATCGACCCCCGCCCAGTAAGACATGGGCGAACCGCAGACTACGACCGGACCCATTAGCCCCGGCTCCACCGCCGACAGCGCCATCACCGCCCAGCCGGCCTGACAATTACCGATCACGCAGGGTTTACCCTCGCACTCGGGATGCAGTTGGGTGACTTCCTCAACGAAGCGCGCTTCCGCAGCGGCGACATCACCGAGGGTCTGATGGGGCATCGGCTCGGGATAGAACATGACGAAATAGGTTGGATGGCCGGCGCGCAGCGAAACTCCGACCTGGCTGTCTTCTTTCATGCCGCCGACGCCGGGACCATGGCCAGCGCGGGGATCAACGATGATGAAGGGGCGCTTTTTCGGATCAACCGTCATGCCCAGCTTGGGCAGAATGCGTAGCAATGCGTAATTAGCCGGACGTTTGAAAGTGCGGGCATCCAGCACGATTTCGTAAGCGAAATCGAGAATTGGCGGTTCGCCCTGGGCGCGATGTTCAAGGTAGATGTTGCCACGCTGGCGCATCGCGTCCCAGAACAGGATCGAGCGCTGCGCCGTGTCAATCATATAGTCGAACCAGGCGCGCTGGATGCCAACCAACGGAATAAATGGGTCAAAGGGGTTGACGCCGAAATCTTGAGTTTCCCCAGCGCCCGCCGTAGCAAACAACTTGCTATTGATGGTTTCAACCGTCATTTCACTCTCCTCGAAATGCCTAACGATCAGTCATGTCCAAATCAAGATACGGGGAAATAATGACAGTGGAATGATGGATATTCCGTTGCAATTTGAAGAATGTTCTTGAGATCCGAAAGTACATAGCCATCCGTCTGTTTGCAGGGACGGTGCGGATTCTGACTCCGCTTTGATTCTGTTTGCAACAGACCAGGAGTAGCTTCGAGCAGTCCATGATTTGACTATCGAAAGGGGGCATGGCCATGGAACCATCCGGTAATCCGTCAGAAGTCAACGCCAACGATTCCAATCTGGTGCTGGTCTGCGGCCTGGGCAGTCTCGGCCAGTACAGCGCCGCCGCCTTGAAAGCGTTCGGCGTTTCGGTGAGCGCCATTGACCTGACTGAGCCGCCGCATTGGGAAATCCCCGAACTGCCCCGGATATTGGAACAGCTCATTCTTGGCGACTGTCGGCTGGCCAGCGTTCTGGAACGGGTCGGCATCCATCGTTGCCGAACAGTGTTGCTGGTGACCGGCAACGAGCGGGTGAACCTCGAAAGCGCCTTTGCTGTGCGCTCGCTGAATCCACGGGTGCGCTTGGTGGTGCGTTCGTCCAAACAGAACCTCAACTCGCTGTTAAGCCAGCAGTTTGGCAATTTCGTCGCGTATGAAGCCACCGAGGTTACTGCTCCCGCTTTCGCTACCGCCGCGCTGGGGGGAGACGTGATCGGCTGGTTCGAAGTCGGCGACCAACCCTTTCGCGTGATCAAGCGCACTATCGCCAACGGTAATGTCTGGTGCAATCGCAAGGGAGTCGGAGAATTGAACACCAGCTTTCGACGGATACTGGCCCATCTGACGCCCGACACCCCCACATTCACGCCCGATCTGGCGGCCTGGGATCCGGATCAGCCTATCCAAGCTGGAGACATCGTGTTCGCTCTGGAGGCTTCGGACTGGCGAGCGCTACCAGCGGAGCTGGCGCCTTCCCCCAGCCAGCCGGAATCCAAATCGGACCGGTCGCCTCTGCAGCTTTGGCAACGGATTCGCAGTCGGATCCGCCAGTTCTGGAAAGCCGGCGGACCACGCCGGGTCATGGTAGTGGTGGGTCTCTTTGCGGTCGCGCTGCTGTCGGTGGGCACCGTATTGTTCCGGTTCGCGTTACCCAACCACGAGCCGTGGGATGGTTTCTACACCACGGTCATTCTCTTGCTGGGTGGTTTCGGCGACGTGTTCGGCGGTCTGGAACCGGAATTGCCGGTTCCCTGGTGGCTGCGAGGGTTCAGCCTGCTACTTGCCCTCACCGGCATTGCCTTGGTCGGACTTTTGTATGGTTTGATCACCGAACATTTGTTATCCATTCAGTTTCAGTTCTTGCAACGCCGCCCGCCCGTACCTAAGCAAAACCATATCGTGATCGTGGGACTGGGAGGGGTAGGGCGACGGGTCGCGGGCATTCTGCACCAGTTGCATCAGCCGCTTGTCGCTATCGCCAATCAGGCGCCGGACCCCCATCTCCTGCCGCAGGTGCCGGTTGTCTGGGGAAAAACCGCCGACGCCCTAACCAAAGTCAATCTGGCCACTGCCAAGAGCGTCGTCACGGTTACTCGCGACGATCTGGATAATCTGGAGGTGGCGCTCATGGCCCAGCAGGTCAATCCCCGCGCCCATCAGGTGATTCGAACCTTCGATCCGGCAATGGATGCGAATATCGCCAAGGTCTTTCCTGCTACCCACGTACTCTGCACCAGCGCCCTGGCGGCAGATGTGTTCGCAGGCGCTGCCTTCGGCGAACACATTCTTGGATTGTTCCAGATGGGCGGGCAGACCGTGCTGGTCGCGGAATACTCCATTGAAACCGGCGACACGCTTTGCGGGTTGCTACTGGCCGAAGTAGCCTACGGTTACGGCGTCACCCCCCTCACTTACCGACCGCACGATAAAACCGTGCCGATGCTGTTTCCCGCCAACGAACTGCGTCTCGTCGCCGGTGATCAACTGGTGGTGCTGGCCACGATCAACAGCTTGCAACGGATCGAGCGGGGCGAGGCGCGCTCCCCGGACTGTCGGGTTCTGGTGGAGAAAGCGCTGAATGCTGATGCAGTGTTTGCCGGCGGCAACCTAATCGCGCAAATCGTTGGCTGCGAATTGAGCGAGGCACGGCAGGTGATGGAACAGTTGCCGACCTTCATACCCGGCTTGTTGTACCACCATCAGGCCCGGCATCTGGTCCGGCAACTCAGCAGGGCGCGGGTTTACAGTCGCTTCGTCACGCCCGCGTCACTCGAGGTGTGTTGTGTGTTCAAGAGCCCACTGAGTTGGATTTCACTGCGCAACCGGGGGTCGCCGGGCTGGGGCGGTTGAGCGATGAGGCCTAGCATGGGCTGTCCGTGCAACCCTGGCGGTGACGCTGGCGGGGGTATGATCTTGAACGTCGCTATGATGATTTTTAAAAATTTAATCCGGTATCTTTAGGCCCACGTAGCGCAGTAGTTCCAAGGAACCTTGGGCAAATTGATCCAAGAAACGGTCGATCTCGGTGCGGAGTGTTTCGAGATCATCGGCCC
>JBAQIQ010000089.1:0-14380 GCA_049288935.1 Candidatus Competibacteraceae bacterium | reverse complement strand
TGCGGGATCACCAAAGAAACTAATCGCGCCATAGCCATTATCTTTTCATGATCTGGATTGAGCTAAATCTAATTGAAAAGTGAATAGTCATTTGTATGAAATTTATTGTTTCTGATAATGTCTAATTAACGAAAGGTCAGTTATCGACAAAATTCTACCCTTGGAAGAGTCAAAGTTTTATGCAGGACCAATCACTGCCGGTGCAAAAAATGATTCTGGACGCGGTGGATTTGTTGAAATAGTAAAAATCGGCGCTCCACCACCAAAGGAGCATCTATGGCGGTCATTATTTCTGAAATCCCCATGCGCCACATTTACCAGCTAAATGCCTAACCCGTCAGTCCAGCGGACGCCGTGCCGGTGCCGCTGACTTTTACGTTGTCGCGGACGCTTCGCGCCCGCGACAACGGGGCGGCGGATGGCATCCGCCGCTTATTCACAAAAACCGCCGCAACTGCTTCGGTATTCGCTCCTCCTTCTGTTCCTCCCCAACCTCCAGCGTCACCGCCGCCTCCCGAGCCACCCTACAGAAACCGCCTCAACTCCCCTGGAATCGGATCAACCGGCGGATCATTCCCCAACTCGAAGAACACCGCCTGCTCCCCCGGCCTGAGCCAAAACTGCACCACCACCTCGCCCTTGGCCTTTAGCCGACAGGGCGGCGCGCCAGCCAGTCGCGGACCGCCGGGCCAGTGCCAATCGTCCACGGTTTCAGCCGCTCAACCGGCACCCGCTTGATAGCAGCCAGTTCCTCATTCAACGTGATTTCACCACGGGCCGGAACGTGGAAGGCCAGAATCAGTTGATTCATTTCGAAGAAGGGGTAATAACCAATAAAGTGCGCGGTTTCAGCACTCAGACCCAGTTCTTCCCGCACCTCGCGCAAGACCGCCTCATCCGGGGTCTCGCCTTTTTCCAGGAAGCCGGTGATCAGGCCAAACATTTTCTCCGGCCAATGGTGATTGCGCGCCAAAATCACCGCACCCTCCAATTCAACGATGGCGGCAACTACCGGCGCCGGATTGTCCCAGTGAACGTAACTGCAACCGGCGGTGCGACAACAGGGGCGCGGCTGGCCGTTGACCTCGGCGGTTTGCAAAGAACCACCGCATTGTGGGCAGAAGTGGGCAGACATGGCGAAAGGTTCACTCCTTTGGAGAGAGCAGCAGATCGAAGGGGCAGACATGTACGGATCATGATGGGCAAGACTATAATTCTACCTACGGCAGCTCCTACCGCTGCCGTTTTGATTTTGTAAAACGGCTCGCGGAAAGCTCGCTCCAGGAGGGCGTGCATTGCGCAAGCCGGTTTGGCGACCACCTAACGGAATGCCGATCATCCGGCTTTTTCAGCGAAACTACCATGAAAACACGCCACTTTCTCAGTCTATTTGATTTGACGCCCACCGAGTTGCAACACGTGCTGCAACGCGCCGGCGAGTTGAAAGCCCTGCGTCAGCGAGAGGAATATTATGCCCCGTTTCCGGGCAAGGTGTTGGGCATGATCTTCGAGAAAGCCTCCACCCGCACCCGGGTTTCCTTCGAGGCCGGCATGGCGCAATTGGGCGGCAGCGCGATTTTCCTGTCACCGCGCGACACCCAGTTAGGCCGGGGCGAACCGATTGAGGATACCGCACGAGCCGTGTCGAGCATGGTTGATCTGCTGATGATCCGCACGTTCGCCCACGCGACTCTCCAGCGTTTCGCCGAACATTCCACCGTTCCGGTCATCAATGGACTGACGGATTACACTCACCCCTGTCAATTGCTGGCGGATTTGCAGACCTTTAGCGAAGAATTCGGTGAAATTCGCGGGCGCACCATGGCCTGGATCGGCGATGGCAACAATATGTGCAACAGCTACCTCGAAGCCGCTATTCAATGCGATTTTCAGTTGCGGATCGCTGTGCCACCGGGTTATGAACCGGACGAGGCGTTGTTGAAACAGGCAACCAGCCGGGTTTTACTGCTGCGCGATCCGTTTACTGCGGCTCGGGGCGCTGATCTGGTCACGACCGATGTATGGGCCAGTATGGGCAAGGAAGAGCAGCAGAACCGGCGGGAACGGGATTTTGCCGGTTATCAGGTCACTGCCGAAATTATGGCCCAGGCCAATCCGGGAGCGATCTTTCTGCACTGTTTACCCGCGCATCGGGGCGAAGAGGTCAGCGCCGAGGTCATCGATGGGCCGCAAAGCCGGGTCTGGGCCCAAGCCGAGAATCGCCTTCATGCGCAGAAAGCGTTGATGGAATTTTTGTTATTAGATTCAATCTGATTTTCCATATTTTTAGCCAACGCCATGAAAGACTATGCGCTCATCCTGTTAGGAACTATCCTGGTCAACAACTATGTGCTGGTGAAATTTCTGGGGTTATGCCCGTTCATGGGCGTTTCCCGAAAATTGGAAACCGCCATCGGCATGGGGCTGGCCACCACCTTTGTTTTAACGTTGTCGTCGATCTGCTCCTACCTGACGGATCATTACCTCCTGATCCCGCTGGGCTTGGAGTATCTGCGCACCATTAGCTTTATTCTGGTTATTGCTGTTGTGGTGCAATTTACCGAAATGGTGGTGCATAAGACCAGTCCGCTGCTTTACCAGGCGCTGGGCATCTATCTGCCACTGATCACTACCAACTGCGCGGTACTCGCAGCAGCGCTGCTTAATGTACAGGCGAAGCATGACTTCATCGGCTCGGCGCTCTACGGTTTCGGCGCAGCGGTTGGATTTTCCCTGGTCATGGTGTTGTTTGCGGCGATGCGTGAACGGATTGTCGCCGCTGATGTGCCGGTCCATTTTCGCGGTCCGGCCATTACGTTGATTACGGCCGGTCTGATGTCGCTGGCGTTTATGGGCTTTTCCGGTCTGGTGAGAGGTTAAATCGAAATGATGGAATCCCCCGCCTCCGATCCACCCGCCCTTGCCGCTATTGTTATTGTTCCGTAATTTTCTCTTTTTCTCCCCCTGCCGAAGAAAGGGTCAGGGAGAGGGTGAAACTTCAGGTGACGATGATGTTGTGTCCGTGTGGTTCTGAACGTGACTATGATGATTGCTGTGGGCCGCTGATTGCAGGAACCCCGGCATCCACCGCTGAAGCGTTGGTGCGCGCACGCTACACTGCTTTTGTCAAAGGGGCGCTGGATTATGTAGAGCGTACCCATGCCCCGGAGGTGCGTGAGGACTTCAATCGCGCAGAAGCCGAACGGGTCGCCCAACAGTATGAATGGCGTGGCCTGGAAATTCGCCGCGCCGTCCAAACCAGCGATACGGCGGAGGTCGAATTTGTCGTGCGGTTTCGCTGGAAACAACAAGAGACCGCCACCATGAGCGTGTCCGGCTTTCGCCGTGATGACGGCCAGTGGTTCTATGTAAGCACCAAATCCAGTCAGATCGTTCCGATGCGTGTCACAAAGGTCAGGCGTAACGACCCCTGTCCCTGCGGTTCCGGTAAAAAAGCCAAGAAGTGCTGTGGTCTAACCACAGGTGCGCCGTGAGCGTCACTCGGCACTTTCGCTGTACGGCCTGCGGCCAGTGCTGCTATGGGTTATTGCCGCTCACCTGGAAGGATGCAGTTGCCAATGTCGCGCTGTTTCCATTGTGTTTTGTCTGGAGCGCCGTGCGGCACAATAGCCAGGACTATGCCAGGGTAGCCAAGCTAGGGTTCACCCTCCCACTGGCGAATCGTAAAGAACTCGCAGTACTGATGATGCCCACGGCCTACCTGCCCAAATCGTTTCCCTGTCCCGCGTTGCAAGACGATAATTTATGCAGTATCCACCGCAACAAACCGGCGCGCTGCAAAACCATGCCGTTTTATCCCTGTCGGGACGAGCGCTATCAGGCTGAATTGCTGACGCCGCGCCCAGGCTGGGCCTGCGATACGTCACCGACAACGGCGCCAATGGTATTCAAAGACCGTCAGATCGTTTGTCGTGACGATTTTGATCGTGAGCATCAGGATTTACTGGAGCAGGTTCCCCTGTTGCGGCGCTATGCAGACTATATGTTGAAATATTCTCCCTGGCTGGCAGCGGCCCTGACGCAGTCAGCCAGCCAGGTTAAGGCCGGTCAAGTGATTACGAGCCTCTCTTCTTTTTTAACCGCCACCCGCAATGTGGATGCTGCACACATTGCGCAGATGCAGTTGCCGATTCTCAACGGCTACGGAGATAAGACAGCAAACGATGTGCAGCTAGCAGAGTTCCATCAAAACTATCGAAACTGGGCTAAAGAAATGGCTTACCTGGCCCAATGTGCTTAGGCTTTGAATAACCATGAACTGGGAACCGAACTCAAGTCAAAAAGGTATTATTGCTGCACTGACCGCAGCGCTCTTGTTTGGCAGTGGAACATCACGGGCAAAGGGATTGCTGGCCGACGTTGATCCGTGGTTGCTGGCCGGTCTACTTTATTTGGGTTCAGGTGTGGACCTGACACTCTATCGCTGCCTTTACCGCCTACCCAAGGTTCGCTTACAAACCAACGAATGGGTATGGTTGGCCAGCGCGCATTTATTGCTTGAGCACAATCATGATGAGCATCATCAGCATACCCGCGGTGAACTTATTGCGCTTGAAAACCCGCACACGCATTGGCGCTGACACAAGCCGATCACCCATATCCACCCACATTTTCCAGACCGGCGCCATCAACATGTTCATTCACGGTGAGTTGTTATTGCGAACTGAGCGATGCGGTATCGCGTACCGAAAATCATGCGCACAATATCTGAAATTTATTCCGAAAAAATCGGATTTTTATTCTGGATCTAGCCTGTCAGGGAAAATCGTCGGCTGTAAATCCGCAAAACCCGGAGACCCATCATGAGCCTGATTATTCCAATGGTTGCGCTGAGTGCGCTGGCCGGCGCTTCCGGTCTGTTGCTGGGTTTCGCCGCCGTGCGCTTCAAGGTGGAAGGTGATCCCATTGTCGAGAAAATCGACGCGATTTTGCCGCAAACCCAGTGTGGGCAATGCGGCTATGCGGGTTGCCGGCCTTATGCGGAGGCCATCGCCGCTGGTGAGGCGGAAATCAATTTATGTCCCCCTGGCGGTCAGACCGGCGTGGCGGCGTTGGCTGATCTGCTGGGCCGCGATCCCCAATCACTCAACACCGGACAAGGCTTTGAAAAACCCAAGGTGTTGGCAGTGATCGACGAGCAGAACTGCATCGGTTGCACGCTGTGCCTGCAAGCGTGTCCGGTCGACGCCATTCTCGGTGCGGCCAAGCAGATGCATACGGTCATCGCCAGGGAATGCACCGGCTGCGAACTGTGCGTCGCGCCCTGCCCGGTAGACTGCATTCACTTGATCCCGGTCGCGCAGACCATCAATACCTGGAAATGGAATTCGCCGGCGCTCCCGGCCAAAGTGGCGGCATGAACGCGCCGAAGTCCCTGTTTTCATTCCATGGCGGACTCAAGACCGTTCGCCACAAAGCCGAATCCAACCGGCAGCCCATTCAACCCGGCGTCCTGCCCCGGCGGTTGACCATCCCGTTGCGCCAGCATATCGGCGCGATTGCCAAGCCCTTGGTCCAACCCGGTGACCCGGTGTTGAAAGGACAGATGATTGGCCAGGCGGATGGGTATATCAGCGCCGCCATGCATGCCCCGACTTCCGGGGTGGTGGTCGCGGTGGAATCCCGGCATGTCCCTCATCCCTCCGGGTTGCCGGATCTGTGTGTGGTCATTGACAGCGATGGCGAGGAGCGCTGGATCGACCGGGAACCGGTTGATTACCGGCATCGGCATCCCAGTGAGTTACGGAACATCCTGCGCAACGCCGGCGTCGTTGGGCTGGGCGGGGCGGGGTTTCCCAGTGCAGTCAAGCTGAATCTGAGCGGCAGCGACGATCTGGAAACTCTGATTCTCAACGGCGCCGAATGTGAGCCGTGGATTACCTGCGATGATCGACTGATGCGCGAACGGGCGGCGGGTATCGTCGCCGGTTTACGGGTCATGGCCCACTTGCTGAAGCCGTTGGACGTGTTGATCGGCATTGAAGAGGACAAGCCGGAAGCGATTGCTGCGATGACCGAGGCTTGCGCCGGGACCGGTTACGAAGTGCGTTCCATACCCACTCGCTATCCCAGCGGCAGCGTCAAGCAACTGGTCAAGCTGCTGACCGGTAAGGAAACTCCAGTGGAGGGCCTGCCGGTCGATGTCGGTGTGCAGTGTTTTAACGTCGCCACAGCCTACACGGTGCATCGCGCCATAGATCACGGCGAGCCGGTCATTTCCCGCATTGTGACCGTGACCGGACATGTCAAACAACCCGGCAATATCGAAGCGTTGCTGGGAACCTCGTTCGCCGAATTAGTGGAGCAATGCGGCGGTTACCGGGAAGGGGTGGAGCGATTGATCATGGGTGGGCCAATGATGGGTTTCGCCCTGCACAGCGACGAGATTCCGGTGACCAAGGCCGCCAACTGCATCCTGGCTGCCAGCGCCGCCGAACTTGCGCCGGAACTGCCGGTGATGCCCTGCATCCGCTGTGGCGTTTGCGTTGCAGCCTGTCCTGCTGATCTGCTACCACAACAATTGTACTGGCACGCCCGCGCCCGTGAGTTCGACAAGGCGCAGGCTCATCATTTATTTAGCTGTATTGAATGCGGCTGTTGCAGCTACGTTTGCCCGAGTCACCTTCCGCTGGTGCAGTACTACCGCTATGCCAAGAATGAAATCTGGGCGCAGGAAAAGGAAAAGCAGAAAGCGGAGCTGGCCCGGCAGCGGCATGAGGCGCGGCTGGAGCGGCTGGAGCGTGAAAAGCAGGAGCGCGAAACAAAGTTGCGGCAAAAAGCGCCGGCCAAGACCCCAGCCACACCCAGCCCGATGGCTTCCAGCGCATCCGTTGTTAGCGACCAGGATGGTTAAAGATCATGCGTTTTAAAACAGTCACTTCTCCCCATATTGTGCAGGACACTCACGTTGGTCAGGTGATGCGCCGGGTGCTGTACGCCATGCTGCCCGGCATCGCCGCCCTGACCTGGTTCTTTGGCTGGGGCATTCTCGTCAATCTGGTGATTGCCACCACCATGGCCTTGCTGGCAGAGACCGCCCTGCTGGCGGCGCGCGGCAAACCCATTGTGCTGCATCTGGGCGATTCCAGCGCGGTCGTCACCGCCTGGTTGCTGGCGGTGGCGCTGCCGCCGCTGGCGCCGTGGTGGTTGACGGTCATCGGCGTTCTGTCAGCCATCGTGGTCGCCAAGCATCTGTATGGAGGACTGGGCTATAACCCGTTCAACCCGGCGATGGTCGGTTACGTCGTGTTACTGATCTCCTTTCCCCGCGAGATGAGCACCTGGTTAATCCCGCATGGCGTCGATCAGCAGCACGCCCTGACTCTTCTGGAAACGCTGCGGGTCATGTTCCATGACGAATGGCCAGCGCGCTTTACGGTGGACGCTCTGACCGGCGCAACTCCGCTGGACGTATTGCGCACCCGGCTGGGGCTGGGCCTGACCGTGACCGAAATTCGCAATAGCCCGGTGTTTGGCATTGTCGCCGGCCAGGGTTGGGAATGGGCGGCGCTAGGCTTTCTGCTCGGCGGTTTATGGCTGGTGTACACCCGCGCTGCCGATTGGCGAATTCCGGTGGGGATGTTGGGTGGGTTGGCGGCCATTTCCAGCGTGTTTTATTTGATCGATCCGCTGCATTACGCGCCACCGTGGTTCCATCTGTGGAGCGGCGCGGCGGTTTTCGGCGCATTCTTCATTGCCACCGATCCAGTGACGGCCAGCGCGACGCCCCGTGGCCGGCTGATTTATGGAGCCGGAATTGGCATTCTGGTCTATATCATCCGAGGATTCGGCGGCTATCCCGATGGCGTGGCGTTTTCCGTGCTGTTGATGAACATCGCGGCGCCGACGATTGATCTTTACACCCAACCCCGGGTGTTTGGAGCGCGGCGCGGATGAATCCCATCGCCCGTAGCATGGGGATCGCCGCCCTGATTCTGACCGGTTTTGCCCTGGTCGGAACAGGATTGGTCGCTATCACCTATAGCGGCGCCAAGGACATCATCGCCGAGGCGCAGCGGACGGCGCTGGAAGCCAGTTTGAATCAATTGGTATCCGCTGATCGCTATGACAACCGGGTGACGGAAGATCGCATCGATGTCGTGGCGCCGGAGTGGCTGGGAACGGATCAGCCGGTGGCCATCTACCGGGCGCGGAAGAACGGTCAACCCGTCGCGTTATTCGCCACGCCGGTTGCGCCAGACGGCTACAGCGGGCCGATTCAACTGCTCATCGGCGCCTATGCCGACGGGACGCTGGCCGGGGTGCGGGTGTTGGCGCACAAGGAAACGCCGGGGCTGGGCGATGCGCTTGAGGAACGGCGCTCCCCGTGGATTTTGGCGTTTGCCGGGAAATCGTTGACCAATCCTTCCTTGGAGAAGTGGAAGGTCAAACGGGATGGCGGCGTTTTCGATCAGTTCACCGGCGCAACCATCACGCCTCGGGCGGTGGTCAAAGCGACTCGTCGGTTTCTGGAGTACTTTCAGAATCATCAAGAGTCATTGTTCGCTCCAGCATCCCCTCCTCCAACGGGAAAGCGTCCTGCCGATTAGTGGTTACTCGATTGCTCAGGTTTTCAGCTCGGCGCTTCTTTCGCCTGTGGTGACAACAATTCGCGTAATCCCCCGAGCGGAATTTCGGCCCAATCGGGACGGTGATCCAGTTCATAACGCAATTCGTAGCACGCCTTTTCCAAAGTGAACAGTTCCAGCAACACCTTCACCTGATCGGGATCGGCGGGATAACCCGGGCTGTCGCCGACAACCGCGACGTAACCGTCCAGAAATGCAGTTCGGGCTTGCCGTTCCCAATCGCTGAGATGCGGCCACAGCGCCACCCGGTCGCAGGCGCCATCAGCGGTGGCCTGGCGCAAAGCGGCATGAGCGGCATAGTCGAACGAGCGCAACATCCCGACCACGTCCCGCAACGGCGAGTGCTTGGCGCGGCGTTCGGCCAGCGACCGGGACGGCTCGCCCTCGAAATCGATGATGATGACATCGTCCTTGGCCACCAGCACTTGGCCGAGGTGGTAATCCCCGTGATAGCGGGTCTTCATCGCGTGTGGGGTCAACGCCTCGATTTGCCTGGCTCGCGCCGCGACCGTGCCTCTGGATTCCAGCGCCTGTGCGACCAGCGAAGCGTAATGGCCCGCGTTCGGCATGCCAATCCGGGCCGCCAGCACTTGATCGGCCAGCGACCGCGCCGGCTCCGGCAGCCGATGCCGTACCTGCTCCAGTCGCTCGAACGTTGCCTTCGTTTCTTCGCAGACCCGGTCCAGCCATTCGGCCGTATCGTTCGCCGTGATGGGTTCGGGATCGAAGGCCGGATCGCCGGTGGTTTGCGCCAGCGTCTGGTGCAATTCCCCGGTGCGCCGGCCCAGGGTGGCGGCGAATAGCCGATAGGAAGCGTGCGCATCCTGGCCGGCCGTTCGTAGCGCGTCCCCCGGTGGCCGGCCATCGTCCAGAAACCGTTTGAGGTAATCCTGGGTGTAGCTCCAGGCATCACCTTGATTGGCGACGAAACCTTGCAACAGCGCCAGCGCGATGGTGTTGCCCTCTTCATCCTCGTACTCCAGACCGCCCGCCAGCGGCGCCGCGTTGGCAAAACCGGCCTCGGTGAGAAACCGGCCCATCTCCAGTTCGGGATTGATGCCGGGTTGCAGGCGCCGGTAACCTTTCAGCAGCATCCGGGCGCCGACGTTGAGGGTGGTGTTGCTGCTGTCCAGCGCCAGCCGCTGAATCAGCAGCGACTCCGGGTGGTCGCCGGCCCACTCGGCGAAAGCACGGGTCGCGGTGAATCGCAGCCAGCCGCTCCCCAGCGGAATCCGGGCGTTGCGTCCGATCATCTTCACCAGGGCTTGGCCGAACTGCTCGTTGGCGAAGGCGTCGTACAGCAGGCCCATTTTGGCGCGAGCCCGGACCCGGGCCAGGGCGTGGGACCGCAGAGGTCGCAGCTTGTCCTCGCCCTCGTCCTCCCAGGCCAGCGCCAGCGGCAACCCGTAGTCTTGCGGCTCGGGCCGGTCGACCAGCCAGACCCGAATCCGCGCCAGCACCCATTCGGTCTGCTCGACCCAGACATCGTATGGGTCGAACTCCACCCGCTCGATCCGGCCACCCTTACCGGCGAACCAACGTTGGGTCGGCAGAAATTCCGGCAACACGTCGCGGATCAGCCGTTGATGCAGGGCTTCGGCCAGCGCCCGTCGGCCCTGCTCGACCTGATCGGGAAAGAAGCTTTTCCAGCCGTGGAATAGAACCAACGTTTGCATCGGGTGGCTTCCGGGGTTGGTGGATTCTGGATGTGGACGGCGGGACCGGCCAGAAGATTGGACGCCCAGCAATCAGTTATTGTTTTCCCCGATCTGCCGTCGCATCCGGGTCATGCGCTCCTGACGTTCTTCCGGCGTCATTTCTAGCACCCGCCGGATCGCATCGGCAAACTGTTCAGTGTCGTATCAAGGCTGGTGACTTAGAGCATTATCGAACTCCTAGGTCATTTTTTTAGATCGACCTTCCAAAAATCTTTAATCCTGGGTTCTTCGACCGTTTTCGATTGCACAGTCAAATCTCGACCTCCGTTATCCTTGTAGCCACGCTCCCTGCCTTCGTAGCAACTGTCGGCGGGATCAGGCCGTGCCGCTCGTGGAAGGCTTGCCAGCAGACCGGTTTTTCGGCCACCGTCTCGGCGCCCTATCGTCGCATTGAGCAGCAGTTGAAGCTCTTCATTGGCGGCTGATGGCGTGTGATTGCCTCGGCAGGAACCCCGCACTGTGTCTCTATTTGCCTAATAATCGTATACAATCCTCGCTACAACCGTGAACCCACTGGACATCGCGGTTGCGGCAAACCTTTCATCAGAAAAACGAATTTTCGCCGGACGGCGAGGCATGGCATGGCGCGAATCAAACTGAATCTGCCAGAGCATTTTCCATTCAGTACTGAACTGCAAGTCAGGATCACCGATGTCAATTATGGTGGCCACATGGGCAACGACTCCCTGCTGGGCCTGCTGCACGAGGCACGGGTACAATTCCTGACTCATTATGGGCTGAGCGAACTCGACATCGGCGGCGCCGGCATCATCATGGCCGATAGCGTGATCGTCTATAAATCCGAAGCCTTTCCCGGTGAGCGACTGAACATCGCGGTCACGGCAACCGATTTCAATCAATACGGTTGTGATTTCGTCTACCGGGTCACTGAACAGGTCAGTGGTCGTGAGGTGGCCCGCGCTAAAACCGGCATTGTATTCTTCGACTATCAGAAACGCGCCGTGCAAAAAACACCGCAGCCCTTCCTCGACCTGTTCCCGTCCAATGCCCCTGTCTAAGTTACCCTTGTCGCCCGCCGCCCGGGCCTGGCTACCCGTGCGCCTGCTATTGGCGGTGGGCGCCAGCATCGGTGTGGCGTTTTTGCTGGTACTGGTCCTGTATATCACCGATCTCGGCCTGTCGGTCTGGGAACGCCTGCAACAGCGCGGTCCCGTTTTCTGGGTCATCTATCTACTGATTCTGGGTGGATTGAGCATCGGCGGGGCGTATGGCGTCTGGCGCGTTTTGCACTGGGGTCGGCCCGCTAGTCAACCACCCCGCCCAACCGCACCGCCCGATGAAGCCACGCTGCGCCAACGACTGGAGCGCAGCGAAGCGGCAGGTATTGCGGTAACTGACATTCGCCATGAACTGGAGGAGTTACAACGCCGTCGGGCAGCGGGTGAAATCATCGTGGCCGTGTTCGGCGAAATCAGTGCGGGCAAGTCCTCCATGATTCGCGCCCTGTTGCCGGGAACCGAGATCGCCGTCGACGTGCGCGGCGGCACCACGCGCCAAACGACCTATTACACCTGGACCAGCTCCGCCGGCGACCGGCTGATTTTGGCTGACCTGCCGGGTCTGAACGAGGCGGATGGCAGCCTCGACCGAATGGCCCGCGATGAAGCCTTGCGCGCCCATGTGATCCTCTATGTCTGCGAAGGCGACCTCACCCGTGATCAATATCAGGCGCTGCGAACGCTGGTGGATCTGGGCAGCCCGGTGATCGTCGCGTTGAACAAGATCGATCGATTGACCGGACAGGAACTGGCCCTGGTGCGGGAACGGTTGACCGAACGGGTCGGCGAACAAATCGAGATCGCGCCGGTGCAGTGCGGCGGTACTGAGGAAGTGACCCGCATCTACCACGACGGGCGCGAAGAAACTTCTGTGCGCGAACGCCAGCCCCAGATCAATGAATTGCGCCGCGCCTTGCAACGTTATCTCGACGCCGATCCCCAAGTGCTGGATGCGCTGCGTGATACGGCAGTCTTTGTGCTGGCTCAGCAAAAGCTCGATTCCGCCGTCGCTGAACATCGGCGCAGCAAGGCTGAGGCCATCATTCACAGCTATTCGCGCAAAGCGGTGTTCGGGGCGCTGGCGGCGGTCAGTCCCGGCACGGACGTGCTGATTCAAGGCTATCTGGGTTATCACCTGCTCAAGGAACTGTGCGCTCTGTATGAAGCGCCGGCGCGCGAGATGGACATGCAGCGGTTCCTGGATTTGGCCGGTAATCAGATCAAGCGCAGTCTCAACCTGATGCTGGCGCTGGTCGGCAACGTATTCAAGGCTTTTCCCGGCATGGGGACGGTGGTGGGCGGCATGATTCACGCCGTGGTTTATGGGCTGATCTTCGAGAGTCTGGGGAAGGCAGTGGCCCGTTCCCTGGAAAGTCGCGGCGATCTGGTGAGTGGGCCGACCCTGCGGATGTTTGAGGATAATTTGAGTGAAGATCTGGAAGCGCGTGCAAGACGTTTTGCCCAACTGGTTTGGACTCGGCAACAGGATGGAGACCGTACCGGAACCCCTGCCGGTTAGCGGCGACGCGCACCTGGCTCTGGCCCGGGAGAGCCTGCGCGAATTGCTCGACGACCAGCGGGTGCCGCCACCGGTGCGGGCGGCGCTGGCGGAGGATTATCAGCAGTTGCAACTGCTGCTGGAGAAAATCGAGCACGGTCATATCCATATCGCGGTCTTTGGCCGGGTCAGCGTTGGCAAATCAGCGTTGTTGAACGCCCTGCTCGGTGAGGCAAAGTTTTCCACCAGCCCACTGCACGGCGAAACCACCCGTGCAGCGCATGCTCGCTGGCAGGAATATGACGCGGGCGGCGTGTTTCTGATCGACACCCCCGGCATCAACGAAGTCGCGGGTGAGGAACGGGAGCAACTAGCCCACGAGGTGGCCAGCCGCAGTGATTTAGTGCTATTCGTCGTGGATGGCGACATCACCGATACCGAACTGAAGGCATTGCGCCAAGTGAAGAGTTTGGCGCAACGGCTGGTGCTGGTATTAAACAAGACCGACCGCTATACCCAGACCGACCGGCAACTGTTGCTGGACACGCTGCGCCAGCGCACGACTGGACTGATTTTGCCTCAGGACATTATAACCGCTGCCGCTCAACCGACCGAGCGCATCGTGATTTTGGTAGACGCCGAGGGGAATGAAACCGAGACCCGGCGGCGTCCTGGGCCCAATGTCAACGAATTGCGTGAGTGCATCTGGGACATTCTCAAAGCGGAAGGCAAGACCATGGCAGCGCTCAATGCCGGGTTGTTCGCTGGGCGCTTCTCTGACCGACTGACCGGCGAAATCATCGCCATTCGCCACGATCTGGCGGAGAAGGTGGTGCGTAACTACTGTCTGGCCAAGGGCGTCGCAGTGGCGTTGAACCCAATTCCGATTGCGGACATTCTGGCGGCAATCGCCACCGATGCGGCGATGATTCTCCACCTCAGCCGGGTGTATGGTCTGCCCATCACCCGTAGCGAAGCCGGTTCGCTGCTGAAAGCCATTTCCATCCAACTGGCGTTCCTGATGGGGACGGTGTGGGCGATGAATCTGGTGGCGTCGGCGCTCAAGGGCGTGAGCCTGGGATTATCGACGCTGGTGACCGCCGGGGCGCAAGGAGCAGTCGCCTGGTACGGCACTTATGTGGTGGGCAAAGCCGCTGAGCAGTACTTCGCCCAAGGCAAATCCTGGGGTGAAGGTGGTCCAAAGCGGGTGGTGCAGGACATCCTCGACAGCCTGGATCGGGAATCATTGCTGATGCAGGCGCGAGATGACATTCTGGCCCGGTTGAAGCCACTGCTTTGACATCCTCCCCGCCCTGAAGGCTGGGGATTCCTGACTTCGCAATCAGGGTTTTCTGTTTCGTTGAGGATTGCCCAGAGGAGCTAAGGCTTGGTTTTCGTCGATTCGGTTCCCCAGAGTGGGGAGTCTTACGCGGTTCGAGCCGCAGCCGGAAACTCCCCCAAGTCTCACATCCTCTCCACAGACTTCACATCCCGCCTGCCCGGCGGTAGGTCTTGAATAGGAGACACTGGAGATGC
>JBAQIQ010000088.1:0-13218 GCA_049288935.1 Candidatus Competibacteraceae bacterium | reverse complement strand
GACCACCACCGGGCGGGAGGCGCTGGAGCAACTGCGGATGCTGGTTCCTGAAGTGCCTCTGGAAGCGGCGGCGCCAGTCAATATCAATCAGTTGTTGCGTGAGGTGCTGGAACTGGACCGGCAACGCCTGCTGGCCGGCGGCATGATTGTGGACTGGCGACCGGCGCCGACGTTGCCCGCCATTACGGCGCAGGTCAGTCGCTTACGCGGCATGTTCAAACAGTTGCTCGACAATGCCCTGGACGCCATGGAGGGCAACCGCCACGAACCCCGGGAGTTGCGCATCGAAACCGGTGTTGAGGATCAGTCAGTGTTCGTGGTGATCGAAGACAGCGGCCCGGGGGTGCCATCCCATCTGCACTGGCGAATCTTCGAACCCTTTTTCACCACCAAGCGGGCCGCCACACATGTGGGGCTGGGGTTGGCCATGGTGCAGGAAGTCGTCAATGAACAACGCGGGGTGATTCGCCTTGACCCGGACTGCGTGACTGGCTGCCGCTGGCGAGTCTCACTGCCGATCCGCCATGTCGATGGTTCTTAACCTCGGTCACTGCGGAGAACGCGCTCGTGGATCGGTCAGCCTTACTGGAAATTGAATTGACGACGCTGTTTCAGGTCAGCCAGATTCTGAGCAGTCCCAGCCCCTTGTGGGAAACCCTTGATCAGGTTTTGCAAGCTCTGCATGAGCATGGCGAATTGCATCGCGGCGTGGTCTCGCTGGTCGATCCCGATAGCGGGGCGCTGCTGGTCAACGCCGTCCATGGCCGATCACAGTTCCCGGATGGGGAGCCGGTGCGCTATTTACCGGGTGAAGGCGTCCTGGGAATGGTGTTGGAATGCGGCGAGCGGGTGGTCTTACCGCGCCTGGCGGATGAGCCGCGCTTTCTCGACCGCTTGCGTCTTTATGATCGAGAGTTACCGCTCATCGGCGTCCCAATCCGGGCCGGTCCTGGCCAATATTCTGGGGTGTTGGCCGCGCAGCCCCCGCATCGCGACCAGTGGCTGCCGGAACGCGCTCACTTTCTGGAGATGGTGGCCAACCTGATTGCCCGTAGTGTGCGTGCGGCGCAGGATGTGGAGCGGGAACGCTGGGTATTGACCTCTGAGCGTGACAGTCTGCGGCGGACCGTGCGCGGCCAGCACGGGTTCGACAGCATGGTGGGCCACAGCCCGGCCATACAGCGCGTGTTTGAGCAGGTACGGCAGGTGGCGAAATGGAACACCACCGTACTGGTGCGTGGTGAGTCAGGGACTGGTAAGGAACTGATTGCCTGCGCTATTCACTACAATTCACCGCGTGCGGGTGGCCCCCTGGTGAAGCTGAATTGCGCAGCGTTGCCGGACAACCTTCTGGAATCGGAACTGTTCGGCCATGAAAAGGGCGCATTTACCGGCGCGGTCAACCAACGCAAGGGCCGCTTTGAACAGGCGCATGGCGGCACGCTCTTCCTGGATGAGATCGGCGACATTTCCCCCACTTTTCAGGCCAAGCTGTTGCGGGTGTTGCAGGAGGGCGAGCTGGAACGGGTCGGCAGTAGTCAGACCTTACGGGTGGATGTGCGGATTATCGCCGCCACCAACCGTGATCTGGAAACGGCGGTGGATGCCGGCGAGTTCCGTGAGGATCTCTACTACCGGCTCAACGTGATGCCGATTTTCATGCCCGCTCTGCGCGAACGCCAGGAGGATATTCCCGATCTGGCGCGGTTTCTGGTGGAAAAAATTGCCAGGCAACAGGGGCGCAAGCTGGTGATCACCGACAGTGCGATCCGGGTGCTGATGCGCCACCCCTGGCCAGGTAACGTCCGCGAACTGGAAAACTGTCTGGAGCGTAGTGCCATCATGAGCGCCGACGGGATGATTGCGCAGGATGTGATTGAGTTGAATGGCGTGGGGGCGCGCGGGACCAGTGCCCCCACGCCGCTCGTTCCAGCCGCTGACTTGGACGCCTCGGAGATCGATGAGCGGGAACGGGTTATCGCCGCTCTGGAACAGGCCGGCTGGGTGCAGGCCAAGGCCGCCCGGTTACTGGGTATGACACCCCGCCAGATCGCCTATCGAGTGCAGATTCTCAATATCAAGATGCGGCGGCTGTAGCATCTGACGGGTCTCGACTCACCCATGGCCAGGGTCGTGCGCCTTGCGCTTCGGCGCCGTCACGATGGTTCGCAACCCAAAGGCAGGTGATTCAATTCCTCGCGAATCAACCGCCAGTGGGGCACATAGCGGTCCATCAGCGCCTTGAACCGGTCGTTATGGTTCCGCTCCAGCAAGTGCATGAGTTCGTGAACGACGATATATTCCAGGCAACGCGCCGGCTTTTTGATCAGCTCCAGATTCAGCCAAATGCGCCGGGCGGTGATGTTGCAGGTTCCCCAACGGGTCTTCATCCGCTTAATGCCCCAGTCAGTGACCTGTACCCCTAACACCGGTTGCCACTGATCCAGCAGCGGGGGAATCCGTTCGCGCAGTTGTTCCCGATACCAGCCTTGCAAGACTTGGCGCCGCTGTTCAACCGTGGTTTCGGAACGCACAAACAGATCGAGAAACTCAGCGTCACTGCAACGGATGCGGGGCGGACCGGTGTACGCCATAACCCGCAGCCGGTAGCGCTGCCCCAGGAAAGAATGACTTTCCCCACTGACCATCTCACGCGGCGACGGGCGGGGTTGCGCCGCAAAACGGGTTTGTTGGCGTCGAATCCAGCCCAGTTTGCTGATGACAGCTTGTCGCACCGCTTCATCATTGGCCAGCAGCGGGGCGGCGACCCGAACCCGGCCATGCGGTGGGTAAACACCCAGGTGCAGATTTTTGATGTTCTTGCGCACCACCTCCACGGTGAGGTCGCCCATCGCCAGGGAGTGCGTTTCTGTCGTCATGCTGGTTCTTCACCCCGTCGAGAAGTCAGTCGATCCGTTCACCAGGAGCGTTCACCAGGAACCACTTGAACGCCGGAAAAAATCCTCTTCCTGGCAGGAACGGGGGGTCTCAATGCAGCAACGAGAACATGCGCCGCCGATAGGTCGTCACCAGCGGATCTTCATTGCCGAGAATCTCGAAAATCGCAATCAGGCCCTTGCGTCCGGCTCCATCTTCGAACTGCGGATCGCGCCGCAACATCTCCATAAACTGCTCCAGCGCCGCTTCGTAATCGCCGGCCAGCACACAACGGGCCGCCAGTTGCCGGCGCGCCATGCTATTCGCTGGGTCCGCCTGCACTTGCGCTGCCAGCGCTGCCCGCTCCGGCGCGCCCTGGGCCAAGTCGGCAAATTGCAGCCGCGCCAACAGACCACTGACCGGTTGCCGCTCACGCTCCTCAGCCGGCAGGCTTTGCAATAACTGGCGCGCCTCTTCACCCTGGTCCAGTTGCAACAGCTTCTCCGCCAACACCACTTTCAGATCAACGCTATCCGGCTCCTGCTGGAGCACCTCACGTAACAGTTTGACCGCCTCCTTTTGATGGCCGCGCTGCCAGAGCGCATCGGCCTGTTCCCGGATCTGATCACCGGGGTTTTCATGAAACCGGTCGATGATCGTGCGATACGCCGATTCCGGTTGTAAGCCCACCAACTGCTCCACAATCTGCCCCTGCCAGATCACCATCACCGTGGGCAGGCTCCGCACCCGAAAGTGCGCCGCCAGCGCCTTTTCAGCATCGGCGTTGACCTTGGCCAGGACAAATCCGCCCCGGTATTCCCGCGCCAGTTTAGTCAGCAGGGGGGTGAGCTGCTTGCAGGGTTCGCACCAGTCAGCCCAGAAATCGACTAGCACCGGAACTTGCTGCGAGGCTTCCACCACCGAAGCAAAGTTTTGCTGATTCACTTCAAAAACGTAGGACGATTCACTCATATCAAATTTCCATCAAGGCTGCGCCAACGGCAGTCGGGTCAGAATCACTGGTAGGGAGAGCGCCGATGTAGCGTTCAGCGTTCGAGATATTGCAGCTTATCGGGCTTGCCATCCCAGTCGGTCGCATCGAGCGGTGGCTCCTTGCGGGTGGTAATCACCGGCCATTGCTTGGCCAGCTCGGTGTTAAGCGCGAGGAAGTGTTGCTGGTTCTCCGGTAAATCATCTTCGGAAAAAATCGCCTGTGCCGGGCATTCCGGCTCACATAGCGTACAGTCAATGCACTCATCGGGATCAATCACCAGGAAATTCGGTCCCTCGTGGAAGCAGTCTACCGGGCAGACTTCCACACAATCGGTGTACTTACATTTGATGCAGTTCTCGGTAACAACAAAAGTCATTAATCAATCTCCTGAGAAAAGCCGGAAACGGAATAAAACCCTCTTAATGCGATTCCCCGACGCAGGGGGCAAAAAAAGGATCAGGGTTCATCGGGACAAGAGCGGCGGCGGCGCTTCGCTGGCCGGGTCTTCGTGAATCAGCACATCGGCATTGGGAAAGACCGCCAGAATCGCCGCCTCAACGTCGTCCGCCACTCGATGCGCCTCCACCAGTGGCATCTGATCATCGAGCATCAGATGCAATTGAATGAAATACGTTTGCCCGGAACTGCGGGTGCGCACATCATGGACGCCCAGCACCAGCGGATGACCGCACACAATCGCCTTAATGCGGCTATGCACTTCCGGCGACAGTTCCCGATCCATCAGCAACTGAATCGATTCATGGCCGATCCGCCCGGCGCTGTAGAGAATGTACAGGGCAATGCCGATGGCGAAAATCGGGTCCATGAGAGGCCAACCCAGCATTACCAGCCCTAACGCCACAATCGTCGCGCCATTGGTCAGCAAATCAGTGGCGTAATGCAGTGCGTCCGCACGAATCGCCATAGACTGGGTCCGACGGATGACATAGTGCTGGAATAGCAACAAAGCTCCGGTGGCGACCATCGAAAAGACCAACACCCCAATACCGACTAGCGCCTCCTGTAAGAGTTGCGGATGCACGAGCCGATCCACCGCGTGCAAAATCAGGAACACCGCTGAGCCGGTGATAAACGCGGCTTGCGCCAACCCCGCCAATGGTTCGGCTTTGCCATGACCAAAGCGGTGATCACGATCAGGCGGTTGCAGAGCGTAATGCACCGCCAACAGGTTGATGATCGACGCCGCCGCGTCCATCATCGAATCCACCAGCGACGCCAGGACACTGACCGATCCGGTCATCAGCGCCGCTGCCAGTTTCCCCGCAATCAGAATCACGGCGGTAGTGACCGAGGCGTAGGTAGCCCACCGGAGCCAGCGGCCAGCCTGGCGGGGATCAAGAGTCAACGGAAGGGAATCATTCATCGTGCAATGCTTCAATGCCAGAATCAGTGAAAGTTGCTTTATTCTAACCGGCTTTCGTCGGCGCGAACTCGTGGTTGAAATGATCGCCATACTATAGTCGCCTTATGCAACCCTGTTATTAAGGATTCCCCACGCATGCTCGAAACCCTCCGCCGTATCGTCCAGGATGTCAGCGCCGCGCCGGACCTGCCCAGCGCGCTGGCGATCACGGTCAACCGGATTCGGGATACGATGCAAGTCGCTGCCTGCACGGTCTATCTGGCCGATGAGGATAACCGTGAATATGTACTAATGGCGACTGCCGGGCTGAATCCCCAGGCGGTGGGTCGGGTGCGGCTGAATCGCCAGCAAGGCCTGATCGGCTGGGTTGCCGAACGGCAGGAACCGCTGAATCTGCCTGATGCGCCACACCATCCGCGTTTCCATCCGGTTTGCGAAGTCTGCGAAGAAGGCTACCACGCCTTCCTGGGGGTGCCGCTGATCCAGTATCGGCGAGTGCTTGGGGTGTTGACCGTCCAGCATACCGACACTCACCAGTTTCATTCCGCTGAGGTGGATTTTCTGGTCACCATCGCCGCGCAACTGGCCAGCACCCTCAATCACGCCATTCTCAGCGGCGCAACCCAGGAACTGCTGAACCCCCTGATTCTGGGCGTCCGCGCCCTGCAAGGGGTGGCTGGCGCGCCGGGAGTGGCGATCGGTACGGTCACTGTCCCGCACCTGCTGGCCGACCTTGACGATGTGCCTGACCGCCCAGCGCTCGACCCCGCCGCTGAGGTGGCGACCTTTCAGGCGGCTATTGCCGTCGTCGAACAGGAATTGCACGACGCCAGCGACCGGTTAGCGCCCCTGTTGCCGCCAACGGAGCAGGCGTTGTTCACCGTCTACCGGATGATGCTGAGCAGCGATAGCCTGTTGACCGAGACACGCGCCCGCATCGAGGCCGGTTGCTGGGCGCCCGCTGCTTGGCGCGACGCGATTCAATCCCGGATTCGGTTGCTGGAACAGGCCGAAGATCCCTATCTCAGCACTCGCGCTGAGGACTTCCGCGATCTGGGGCGGCGGGTGTTGAACCACTTACGTGCGGGTCCAACCCAGTTGCCGGAACTGGCGGCGGAACATTGCATTCTGGTCGCTGAGGAAATGAGCGTAGCGCATCTGGCAGCAGCTCCACCCGGTCGGTTAGCGGGCATCGTTTGTCTGCGCGGTTCTGCCCTTTCGCATGTCGCACTGTTAGCCCGGGCGATGGGCATCCCGGCGGTCATGGGCTTGGGCGACCGCCCGCTAGGTCGCTTCGAGGGCAGCGATATTATCGTGGATGGCTACCAGGGTCGGATCTATCTCAACCCCGATCCGGCAATGCGCCAGGAATATGAACAACTGCTCGCCGCCGAAGCGGAATTGACGGTGGAATTGCGGGAATTACGCGATCTTTCGGCGACGACTCGCGATGGCCATCGCATCCCGCTCTACGTCAAGGCCGGCCTACTCACCGACATCACCGTCGCCCAGGATTGCGGCGCGGATGGTGTGGGTCTGTATCGCACCGAGTTTGCTTTCATGGTGCGGGAATCGTTTCCCAGTGAGTACGAGCAGTACGATCTCTACCGGCAGATGTTGGCGGCGTTTACCCCACAACCAGTGGTCATGCGGACTTTGGATATCGGCGGCGACAAGGCCCTGCCCTACTTCAAGATCGAGGAAAACAATCCCTTTCTCGGTTGGCGCGGGATGCGCTTCACGCTGGATCATCCCGACCTTTTTCTGACCCAGTTGCGGGCCATGCTGCGCGCTAGCGCCGGCTTGAACAACCTGCGCATCCTGTTTCCAATGATCACCACCGTCGAAGAGGTCGACGAGGCGCTACGATTGCTGGAACGCGCCTATCAGGAATTACAGGAGGAAGGCTGGCCGGCGGCGCGGCCGGAGGTCGGCGTGATGATCGAAATTCCCTCCGCCGCATGGCAAGCCGGGCAACTGGCGCGGCGGGTGAATTTCTTGTCGGTGGGTACCAATGACCTGACTCAGTACATGCTGGCGGTGGACCGCGATAACGCCCGGGTAGCCGGGTTGTACGACAATCTACATCCGGCCATGTTAAAGGCGATTGCCCATATCGTTGCCGAAGGGCATCAGGCCGGACGTCCAGTGCATCTGTGTGGAGAAATGGCGGCTGATCCGGGCGCGGCGGTGCTGCTGCTGGGGATGGGCGTCGACAGCCTGAGCGCTGGCGCGGTCAGTGTGCCACGGGTGAAATGGGCGATTCGCAGCTTTACCCTGGACGGGGCGCGCAACTTGGCGCAACAGGCGTTGACGCTGGATACGACCGCTCAGGTTCGCCGATTGCTCAATGATGCGCTCCGGCAGGCTGGATTAGGTGAGATTGTGCGGGAATCGGCTTGAACGCCTCATCACCCCTCGCTGCAAACGCCCTCCCCTTTCGTGGGGAGGGCTGAGGGACATCGGGGTTTACACCGCCACTGTGATCAGTTTTCAATCGCAATTCGGCGCGGCTGGGCTGCTTCGCGCTTCGGCACGATCAGTTCCAGCACCCCATCCTTGCACTTGGCGGCCACCTTTTCGGCGTCCACCGCATCCGGGAGCGAGAACCGCCGCAGGAATGTACCGCGAACTCGCTCAACCCGGCGGTAATTCTCGGTTTCTTCCTTCTTCTCAGTCGCCCGCTGGCCTTTCAGGGTCAGCACCCCGTTCTCCAGCGTGATGTCAATATCCTTGACTTCGACGCCCGGCAGGTCCGCATGAATCACGAACTGGTCTGGCTCTTCCTTGATGTCCACCGCCGGCGCCCAGTCGGCCAGCAAATGGCCGGTTTCCTCATCACCCATCCGACTGCTTTCGAACAGCCGGTTCATTTCCCGTTGCAATTGATTCAATAGATTCAAGGGTTCATAGCGCATAATAGCCATGGTCACGCCTCCTCTCGTCAGGTTTCAAATGCAGGCGTTCTGCTGAACGCCTTTTGTTCTTACTAATGGAATAGGGATGAAGCGATGATTTTCAAGTCTCTCGGACCGATTTTTGCGCTACGCTATGTTCACACCTCTCTCTTTTCCCTGTTGTTCGGAATCGCCTGATGGCCGCTGCTGCTCTCTTCATCTGTCACGCTTTTACCGAAAGCGACTTTGCTCGGGATTTGGTGCTGGCGCTGGAAACCTGCCACCTCCCGGTTTGGCGCGATAACCACCAGCTACGCGGTAACGAACGACCCGCCCCGGACGTGCGCTGGGCCGTTGAACAAGCCCGGCAGGTCATCGTCGTTCTCGGTTTGAATACAGGGGATCAAGCCTGGTTGCGTCGCGAAATCGAAATCGCCCAGGAAACAGAGCGACGGCGGGCCGACACTTACCGAGTCATCCCGTTGCTGCTGCCCGGTGTAGACCGGACCATTCTCAACCACTGGTTCACGCCCCCGCCGCCGACCGCGCCGGTTAGTCTGACAGCGGAAGGTCTGGGCGCAGTACTACCGGCGTTATTAGCCGCCCTGGGTGCGCCACCGCTTTTCGACACTGAACGCAATCCATCATCCTCGATGGAACTGGTGTTAACTTTTGGTTCGGTGAACGCGGCGCCAGCAGGCCACTGGCCGGTCGCCGCCCGCCTGAATCGCATTCTCGAGCTAACGCCTACCAGCGCCAAGACGATTTCTGGCCCTCTACCTGCGCCGATCCCGGATCGAATTCTGCACTGGTACTGGCAGGATCATCCCCGATGGCCCACCGACACCGTGCGGCGATTGGCTCATCAAACTGACACCCTGCTTGTAGAATGGGGCCGCATTCTGTATCGATCGGTATTCGATCGCCCGGAATTGCAGACGTTGATGGTGGACTGGCTGGGCTCCCGTGAGCGTCGGCTGACGATCCAGATGGACACCTCTCATCTCAGTACTGCTGACCTGTTGGCGCTGCCTTGGGAGTTGCTCCACGATGCAAACGGTTTTCTGATTCAGCACAAGCAACCTGTCGAGTTTCAGCGCCGCTTGCCAGGCGGCGGCGATCCCATTCTTCCCGCCCCGGCGCCCTTGCGACTTTTAGCGATTAGCCCACGCCCTGACACCGAACCCACGGGGCATCCCGACCCTCGACGCAGCACAGCGCCCCTGTTCGAGGCTGTGAAGAGCCTGGGTCTATTGGTCGAGATGCAGGTATTGATGCCGCCGACCCAAGCAAAGTTAGAAAAGGAATTGAACGAAGCCTGGGTGGCTGGACGTCCTTTCACCGCCGTGCATCTGGACGGCTATCTGCGCTCCACACCCACGGAAAATCGATGGTTATTCGCGTTTGAAGCGGTGCCTGATTCGCCGGTAATCAAGTACCGTGAGGTCGAATTTATGCCGTTTCCCCTGCTGGCGTCGCTGCTGGCGACTTATCGTATCCGCCTGGTCGTCCTGACCTGCACCGGTCACCAGTCAGCCGCGCTGGCTTCCGCCCTGCTGACAGCGGGCGTAGCTGCGGTGATCACTGTTCATCCCGACGCCTCAACGGACACCCTGCATCGTTTCTGGGGTGCTTTTTATGAAGAATTGCTGCGAGGCGCCCGGATCGGTCAGGCAACTTTTGCCGGTCAGCGACGATTGGTCAGCGATAGTTACCGTGGCCAAGGATTGGGCGGCGGTGGCATTCATTTCCATGACGGGTTTGTTGTTCAACTTTATCTGGGCCATCAAGACCCGCGACTGGCGCTGCGCCCACCACTGGACCTGTGGCGGCGGTTGCTCAGCCAAGGCGACATGAACTCAATGAGCCGCCTGCCCGAACCACCAGTGACCGGTTTCATTGGGCGCGGACGTCATTTGCTCATCCTGCAACGGCTGCTGGTTCATCAAACGACCATTTTTATCCGAGGCATCGGTGGTTGTGGCAAAACGGTCACTGCGGTGGCGCTGGCGACTTGGCTCATGCGTTGCGGCTACTGTCGGCATACTGCTTACTTAACGAGTGACGACGCCGACGAACTGCGCACCTTGGTGGAAAGCCTCGGCCAGCAGCTGCTGCCCAATGGCCAGCACTGGACCGTCGCCAGCTATCCGAATCTGTGGCAGGCCGTGGATCATCTGGCGCAAACGCTGCGTGGTCAGCCGATGCTGATCGTAATGGACCAGTTGGAGCAATGGCCATCAGAGCACGATGAGATATTCGAGCGTTTCTGGAAAAAACTGCTCAGTGAATGGCCAGAGCTACGGTTGCTGGGGCTGGGCCGGCTGGGACCGCCTGCCTTCGCCGCCCCTTGGCGGGAGATCGTTCTGGGCCCCCTCGACGATCAGGACGCGATCACCCTGATCAGTCGAACACTGACAGCAACCGGCGAAATTCCGCCGACCACCGATAGTAGTAGTGGTTTCCAGCCTCTACGTGAACTGGTCACCCTGGCCGGCGGCCATCCCGATGCGGTGCGACGTCTGGCGCATGAAATCAGCGACCGAGGTGTCGGCGCTGCTCTGGAACAGGTCCGCGCCATTCGCTCCGAACTGCTACGCCGCCAGGGTGATGATCCACAGTGGCCGCTTTATCTGGCGGTGGAACTGGCTTTGCGTCGGCTGCCAGCGGACGATCAGGAGCGATTGGCCATCCTGGCCTTTGCCAAGGGGGGAATCAATCGCTTGGCGCTAGGTCATGCCCTGGGGCTCGATACCTTGGCCACTGATGCGTTGTGTGAACGGCTGGCCGCTCTCCATCTAGTCGAAGACAGAGGGTACAGTCACTTGCGCATTGATCCGGCGCTGGCGAACTATTTGAATAATCGGCTGAACGCCAGCCAGCGGGCGGCGTGGCGGGAACAGTGGCGCACCGCCATGGAGCAATTACTGGAGTTTCTATACCAGCAGTATTTCAAGGACCATACCCGCACGCTTCGCCTGCTGCGGCTGGAACTCCCCAACCTGCTCGCTTTGCTCAGGGACTGCCTCACGCAACCCCGGCCCGAGCGCACTGCTCGGCTGGCCAGTCAGATGGAGCAGTTGCTGGCGTATCTCGGCGTTCCTGACGCGCTGGCCGAGGCCGTCGCTACTCGTGAACGGGTTGGTCAGGCGCTATCTGGCTGGAGTCGAACCCGGTTTGAAACTGAGCGACTGCGTATTGAACGGTTGCATGACAGTGGATCGCTGGAAGATGCGGTGCAGGCTGCCCGGCAGTTGGTGCGCCAATGCCAGGAGGCGGAGGCCAATGCCTATTCAGGCGCATCTTATGATCAAGCTCGCGCTCACTTCGAACTGGGTAAATTGCTGAAACTGGCCAGTGCTACCGAGCCCGCCATTCGAGAATTAGCAGCAGCACGCCAGAGATTCCAGATCTTGGCGGAGGCGGGCAATGCCAACGCAGCCCGCATGGCGGCGGTCGCCGATGCCGAAATCGGCGATTGTCTGACTTATTTACGACGCTTGCAGGAGGCCGCCACTGCCTACGAATCAGCCCTCGCCCAAGCTGATCTTAATAACGCCACGAGCGCAGCGAATCAGCTACAGTTAGGTCAGGTTTACCAGCATCAAGGCAAGTATGCGGATGCCGCAGCGTTGTATAGCGCTGCCCGACAGACTTTCGAAATGTTGGGGGAACCGGAAAAAGCCGCCCAAGCTTGGCGGCAACTCAGTATGGCCTATAAACTGGATGGGCAAATGGAAGCTGCGCTGCTCGCCGGTCAAAAGTCACTGTATCTCTACGAACAACAGCGTAACCGCCGGAAAACTGCCGAAGTTTTAGGTGAAATCGGCCAACTGCATCGAGTGCTGAGTCAGTTGGAGGAAGCAGGCTTGGCCTATCGTCGAATGGCAGAGTTGTATGCACAACTGGGCGATGGGCACGGCGAGGAAGCCAGCCGCAACAAGCTGGCCAATATGCTGATTCAATTACGGCGGCCTGACGAAGCCCGGCAAGAACTCTACCGTGCCAGTGAGTGTAACCTTCCTGAAAGCCCCACTGCCCGCAACTGGACGATTCGCCGGGGTCTGCGTGATGTTAGCCAATCGGTGCAAAATACCGAAATTGCTGATCAGGCCCGGTTGCAGGCGATCCAAAAATATCTAGCCTATCGGCGATCCGGTGGCGAAAACACAAACCCTGGCATCCGTCTATGCGCCCAGATCGGCGAAGCGCTCAGGAACGGCGACCCAGAAACGATCAATGCGCTGGCTGCCAAACTGGCGCAAATCACCGCTAGCCCGAACGTGCCTCCTACGGGCAAGCTGCTCATTGATAAATTACGGGCAATTCTGAATGGTCATCGCAACCCGGCGCTAGCTAGCGATCCGGATTTGCATTATCAGTATGCGGTAGAACTTCAGTTACTTCTGGAGGACCTGGCTTCGCACAGTAAGTAAAAATTGCGTCCGACTGGCGTGGACTGGTCGTCTTTCGTTCGGAAAAAATAAGCCCACCGCAAAGCGGTGGGCTTATAGGATAGGTGCCTGGCGATGACCGACTTTAGCATGAGTACTCTCACACGATCATAGGCGCGGCGCGGTTTCACGGTCGAGTTCGGGATGGGGTCGGGTGGTTCCCGCGCGCTAAGGTCGCCAGGCAAGAAAGGGGGGAAGTGTGAAGGGGGCGGAGGGGCCCAGAAGGTTTGGGTGTTAGCGGGTCAAGCCGCACGGTCGATTAGTACGGGTCGGCTGCACGCATTACTGCGCGTTCACCGCCACGCCTATCTACGTTGTGGTCTCCAACGGACCTTCAGGAGTCTCAAGGACTCGGGAGAATTGATCTTGGGGAAGGCTTCCCGCTTAGATGCTTTCAGCGGTTATCCCGTCCGGACGTAGCTGCCCGGCGATGCCATTGGCATGACAACCGGTACACCAGCGGTCCGTCCATTCCGGTCCTCTCGTACTAGGAACAGCGCCCCGCAATTCTCCAACGCCCACGGCAGATAGGGACCGAACTGTCTCACGACGTTCTAAACCCAGCTCGCGTACCACTTTAAATGGCGAACAGCCATACCCTTGGGACCGACT
>JBAQIQ010000087.1:0-1841 GCA_049288935.1 Candidatus Competibacteraceae bacterium | reverse complement strand
GCGGCGTCCTTGAACAAAACGGTCTGTTGCTGGCCATCGCTGGCCGGGCGCGTTATCCCGGCGGCGCTGACGCTGCCGATGCGGTTCTCCGGGCGCTGGCCGCCGATTACCGAACGCTCGGCACGGCTGCTCTACAAAAGCTCTCTGGCCAGTTTACCTTGGCGATTCTCGATCCTGCTCAGCGCACGGCACTGCTGGCGATCGACCGGATCGGCCTGGAACAGCTCTATTACGCGCCGCAAGCGGAAGGTTTACTGTTCGCCACTGTGCCTGCGGCGTTGGTTCATGCTGGCGGTTTCGACACCAGTATCGACCCGCAGGCGATCTACGATTACCTGTACTGCCACATGATCCCCAGTCCCCGGACGATTTATCGGGGACTGCGCAAACTGCCCGCCAGCCATTTTCTGGAATGGCGGGACGGTGTGCTGCGGGTGGAGCCATACTGGCTGCCCCACTTCACGGAAACGCCGATTGATGTCGCTGCAACCGGGCGCGAGATGCTGGAGACCATTGAGACTGTCATCCGGCGCGAAGCCAGTGAGATCCCGGCGGCGCGCCTGGGCGCATTCCTCAGTGGGGGCATTGACAGCTCCACCGTGGCCGGAATGCTGGCTCGCGCGGCTCAGCCGGCCCATACCTATTCAATCGGATTCGATGCGCCGGGTTACGATGAGATGGATTATGCCCGCACCGCCGTGCGTCATTTCCAGACCACGCCGCATGAATACTATGTCACGCCGGATGATATCGCTGAATGGCTTCCCCAAATCGCCGCCGCGACCGATGAACCGTTTGGCAATTCCTCGCTGTTGCCGGCGTTCTGCTGCGCCCGCTTTGCCCGGGAACAGGGCATCACCCGGTTGCTCGGCGGCGATGGCGGCGATGAGTTGTTTGCGGGTAACGAGCGCTACGCCAAACAGGGCGTTTTTGAATTATTTGGCCACCTGCCGGCAGCATTGCAAGGACTGATCGCGATGGCGGCCAAACCGCTGGCTCAGATTCCTCTGGCCCGCAAGGCGCATAGCTACGTCAAACAGGCGCGTATGCCTCTGCCGGATCGGATGGATAGCTATGCTTTCCTGGTGCGCCATGATCCGGCGGAAATCTTTCATCAGGATTTTCTGCATCAGGTCAACACCGAGGAACCGCTAGAATTGAAACGGGCGGCATTTTTTGCGCCAAAAGAGGCTTCAACCTTGAACCGGATGCTCTATCTGGACTGGCATTTCACGCTGCATGACAACGACCTGGTGAAGATCAACACCGCTTGTCGGCTGGCGGGCGTGGAGATTGCCTACCCGTTACTGGATGATGCGCTGGTGGAGTTGTCCTGCCGCATCCCTTCAGCGCAGAAGTTGCAAGGGACGACCCTGCGCTGGTTTTATAAGGAAGCAGTGCGCGATTTCCTGCCTGAAGCGATCATTACTAAAAAGAAGCACGGCTTTGGGCTGCCGTTCGGGATCTGGACCCGCGCTGATCCACGTTTGCGGGCTATTACCGAGGATGCGTTGGAATCGCTGAAACCGCGTGGCTGGTTCCAGCCGACATTTCTTGACCAGGCCCGTCAGTTGCACCGGGAAGCGCACGCGGCTTATTACGGTGAATTGGTGTGGATCCTGACCGTGCTGGAGTGGTGGCTGCGGGGCAATGCGGATGAGACGGGCTCACACTGAAGGTCATCGAGAAGAGTGATGACTGTTGCCCCTTTAATTGATGATCTTTAAAAATTTAATCCGGTATCTTTAGGCCCACGTAGCGCAGTAGTTCCAAGGAACCTTGGGCAAATTGATCCAAGAAACGGTCGATCTCGGTGCGGAGTGTTTCGAGATCATCGGCCC
>JBAQIQ010000086.1:0-20450 GCA_049288935.1 Candidatus Competibacteraceae bacterium | reverse complement strand
GATACGTTCAGCTTCGGCTTTGGTCCTGGCTTCTTGCGCCTGGCGGGCGTCTTCCTGAGCTTGCGCCGGTTTAGCCGCGTTAGTCCGAGCAGTGACGGCAGGCTGGGGCACTACCGCAGGCGGTGACGCCACCGTAGGCTGGCGCAGTGGCGCTACGACCGCAGGCTCGACAGTTCCCGCTCCCTCGGTGGCCGGAGCCGGAACCGTTGCTGCTACGGGCGGAAGCACCGGGGCGGAAGGTGAATCCGGCGGCGATTTTGAAATGATCAGCGGCGTTGTTTGCGGAGACGCAGGGGGTTGCACTGCGGGGGTTGGCGGCGCAGGTTTCTTCAACATTTCCGGCACGAAAAGAACCGCCAGCGCCGCGATAACAGCGACACCGACTAGACGCTGGGTCAAACGATTATCCAAAATCAAGCCTCCCGTGATGGCGGCGATGGAAAATTTGATCCCCAGGGCTGAAGCGCCAGCACTGGGGCGACCGTGTGAAATGAGCCCAGGACAACGATGCGGTCGCCCGGACTGGCGGCCGTCTGGACCACCTGGCAAGCCTCCCGAATCCCGGCGGTTTCAACGCGGGCGCCAGTCGCACGAAGCCATACCGCCAGTTCAGCGCCGGTTCGTCCACGCTGTCCATCGAGCGTGACCGCATACCACTGATGAATCACTCCAGTCAATGCTGCGATGATGCCTTGAGCATCTTTGTCGGCCAGTAAACCCATGATCGCCCAGGTGCGCCCGGCACAAGGGCGCGCCCGCAACTGATCCGCCAGCGCCGCCGCCGCGTGCGGATTGTGGGCTACGTCGAGAATCCATTCAACCGGGCCGGGAATAATCTGAAAACGCCCCGGTAACTTGGCGTTGATCAATCCCGTGGGGATCGCTTCTGGTGAAACCGGCAAACGATCCTGCAAGCTGATCAGGGTCATAAGGGCCGCAGCGGCGTTACCCAGTTGATGGTTGCCCGCCAGCGCCGGCAATGGCAAGGCATCGAAACGCCAATCGCCCGATTGCCAACGCCAGGTTGCGTCGGTGCGGGCAAACTGGTAGTCACGATTCACGCAGAGCCATCGGGCATGAAGGCTTGCAGCGTACTCCACCAGACGTAGCGGCGGGTCGGGATCAGCGCAAATCGCCGGTCGGCCAGGACGATAGATGCCGGCTTTTTCATAACCGATGCTGTCACGGTCGGCGCCGAGCCAGTCCGTGTGGTCGAGCGCGACGCTGGCCACTAGCGCAGCGTCGGCGTCCACGATATTGACCGCGTCCAGCCGCCCGCCCAACCCAACTTCCAGTACGGCGACGTCTACCCTCGCTTCGCGGAATAATTCCAGCGCCGCCAAAGCGCCAAACTCGAAATAGGTCAGGGAGAGATCGCCCCGTGCCGCGTCAATACGGGCGAAGGCCCAGCAGAGCATGGCCTCATCGGCGGCCACGCCATCAATCCGAATGCGCTCGTTATAACGCAACAGATGTGGCGAAGTGTAAGCCCCAACCTGGTAGCCGGCCGCACACAGTATGGCGTCCAGGAAAGCGACGCAGGAACCTTTACCATTGGTCCCGCCAACGGTGATGACCGTAGGCGATAGCGGTTCCGGTTGCAGCCGGCGCCACACCGTCCGCACCCGCTCCAGACTGAGATCGATAGCGCGGGGATGCAAGGTTTCCTGCCAGCGTAGCCAGTCATCCAGTCTCGTAAAGCGCATATCCGGGCCTTACGACGTCACCCGTGCGTCGCGGCCCGTCAGCATCGCCAGCAAACTGGCCAAGCGGTCGCGTAGTTCACGGCGATCCACAATCAGGTCGATAGCGCCATGTTCCAGCAGGAATTCGCTGCGCTGGAAGCCTTCCGGCAGCTTTTCCCGCACGGTTTGCTCGATCACACGCGGTCCGGCGAAACCGATCAATGCCTTCGGTTCAGCGATGTTAATGTCGCCCAACATGGCCAAGCTGGCAGATACGCCACCGGTGGTCGGATGGGTCAGTACTGAAATGTAGGGAACGCCATGCTCAGCCAACCGGGCCAGCGCCGCGCTGGTTTTGGCCATTTGCATCAGCGACACCAGCGCCTCTTGCATCCGTGCTCCGCCACTGGCGGCGAAACAGATGAAAGGAATATGCTCGTGCAATGCCGTTCGGGCAGCGCGAACGAAACGTTCGCCAACCACCGAACCCATAGACCCGGCCATAAACTCAAATTCAAAAGCGGCCGCCACCACCGGCATCCTCTTCAAAAAGCCCCGCAACACAATCAAGGCGTCTTTTTCTTCGCTGGATTTCTGCGCCTGCGCCAGCCGATCCTTGTATTTCTTGCTGTCCTTGAATTTCAGAAAGTCGGTGGGTTCGATGTCTCCGCCGATCTCCGTCACGCCGTCTTGATCGAGAAAACTCTGTAGTCGCTGGCGAGCGCCGAGGTACATGTGATGGCTGCACTTGGGACACACCTGCAGATTGCGTTCAAGTTCAGCGCCGTACAACACCGCGCCGCATTCTTCGCACTTGCTCCAAAGTCCCTCGGGAATCTGGCGCTTGTTGCGGCCATCGGTGCGAATCCGCGTGGGAACGAGTTTTTCGTACCAGCTCATAAATCCCTGATTCCTGATGGCGGTTTATCCAGTCGCTGACATCGCCCGACGCATGGCGGCGAGCAGTTCCGCGACTTCCCGCCGCATCCGTTCGGGATCATCCGCCAATTCCGCCATTTTGCTGACCAAGGCGCTGCCTACGACTACGGCATCGGCGACTTGAGCGATTGCCGCTGCCGTCGCCGGATCCTTGATGCCAAAGCCGACGCCCAATGGCAAATCGGTATCGTCACGAATGGCTGACAATTTTTCCGCAACCTCGGTGACGTTGATTGCGGCGGAGCCGGTGACGCCCCTCAGCGAAACGTAGTAGAGATAGCCTCGCGCCCACTCAGCCGTACCGCGGACACGCTCGGCGGTGCTGGTCGGGGCGAGCAGGAAGATCGGATCAATGCGGGCGGCGATGAGCAGTTCCGCCAGTTCAGCGGCCTCCTCAGGCGGCAGATCGACGGTCAATACTCCATCGACGCCGGCCTCACGGGCGCCGGTGACAAAGGCGTCATAACCCATGCTCTCAATGGGATTCAGATAGCCCATGAGCACCAGCGGCGTTTCGGCATCGGTCTGACGAAATTCGCGCACCAAGCCCAGCACCCCGCGCAGCGTCATGCCCTGGATCAGCGCCCGTTCACAGGCTTTCTGAATGACCGGGCCATCGGCCATTGGGTCGGAAAACGGGACGCCCAGCTCCACGATGTCTGCGCCAGCCGCAACCAGGGCATGTAGCATCGGTACGGTTTGCTCCGGACGCGGGTCGCCAGCGGTGATGTAGGGAATCAGGGCTTTGCGACCGGTGCGGCGCAATTCCTGAAAGCAGCGGGTAATACGATTCATGCGGCAAAACTCTTGGAAGCGGTGTCAAAACTCCCCTCCCCCGCTTGCAGGAGAAGGGATTGGGGATGCGAGCTATAGCTGAATGCCTTCCACCGTAGCGACGGTATGAATGTCCTTGTCGCCACGCCCGGACAGATTGACCACGATGCTCTGGTCAGGGCGCAGGGTCGGAGCCAGTTCCGTCACATAGGCCAGAGCATGGCTGCTTTCCAGCGCCGGAATGATGCCTTCGGTCAACGTCAAGTGATGGAAAGCGCGTAAGGCTTCGTCGTCAGTCACGGCGACATAGTGCGCCCGGCCAATGTCTTTCAGCCAGGCGTGTTCCGGGCCGACGCCGGGATAGTCCAGGCCAGCGGAAATCGAGTGGGTTTCGGTGATCTGACCATGGTCATCATTGAGCAGGTAGGTGCGGTTGCCGTGCAACACGCCCGGCCGACCCGCGCAGAGTGTGGCGGCATGGCGACCCGTCTCAATGCCGGAACCCGCCGCCTCGACGCCATAAATGGCGACTTCACGATCATTCAGGAACGGGTAGAACAGGCCAATGGCGTTGGAACCGCCGCCGACGCAGGCCACCAGGGCATCCGGCAGGACATGATGTTCGGTCAGCATCTGTTCACGGGCCTCGCGGCCAATCACCGCCTGAAATTCACGCACCATCAGTGGGTAGGGATGCGGGCCAGCCACCGTGCCGATCATATAAAAGGTGTTATCTACATTGGCAACCCAGTCGCGCAATGCCTCATTGAGCGCATCCTTGAGCGTGCGTGATCCGGAGGTGACGGGGTGCACCGTCGCACCCAGCAACCGCATCCGATAGACATTCAGCGCCTGCCGTTGGATGTCCTCTGCGCCCATATAAACCACGCATTCCATGCCCAGTCGGGCGGCAACAGTCGCGGAGGCGACGCCGTGCTGGCCAGCGCCGGTTTCAGCAATCAGCCGGGTCTTACCCATGCGCTTAGCCACCAACGCCTGACCGACGGTGTTGTTGATCTTGTGGGCGCCGGTGTGATTGAGATCCTCACGTTTGAGGTAAATCTGCGCGCCACCGAGTTGTCGGCTCCAGCGCTCGGCATGATAAAGCGGGCTGGGGCGTCCAACATAATGGGCCAGATCGGCATCCAGTTCCGCCAGAAATTCGGGGTCATTGCGGCAATCCTGCCAAGCCTTGTTCAGTTCGTGCAACGCTTCCATCAGTGTCTCAGCGACGAACCGACCGCCGTAACGGCCAAAATGGCCGCTCTGGTCGGGAAACTGGCTGAAATCGACCGGGTTACGCATGGCTTTCACAGTCATACACACCTCGTAAAAATGCGCGCATCAGTGCGGCGTCTTTAACGCCTTTGGCGGATTCTACCCCACTGCTGACATCGACCGCGTAAGGGCGAACTTGCCGGATCGCCTCGGTGACATTGCCAGGGTGTAGCCCACCCGCGAGAATCAGTGGCTTATATCGTTCAGCGGGAATCCGCGCCCAATCAAAACTCTGACCGGTCCCGCCCATTTTCTGGCCACCCTGGCTGTCCAGCAGCAACCCGGTCGCGCTGGAAAACTGTTGTTCGTAATCCCGCACGTCCGGGTTGGCGCCCATCGGCACTGCTTTGAGGTAGGGTTTGCCGAAAAATTCGCAATAGACGGGCGTTTCATCGCCGTGGAATTGCAGCAGATCGAGCCGAACGGACTCCAGCACCGCTTGCACTGCGGCGGGTTCCGCATTCATGAAAAGACCCACGGTCACGACGAACGGCGGCAGGGCGGCGACAATGCGTTGCGCAGTCGCCCGGTCCACGAACCGGGGACTGGGTGGATAGAACACCAGTCCGATGGCGTCCGCGCCCAACTCAGCCGCTATTACGCCGTCTTCCGAACGGGTAACGCCACAAATTTTGACGCGAGTACGAAACATCGGGGCCATGGGCTGGGTGCGCAAGAAGTGGGAATTATTGAAGGATTAAGGAGATTACCAGAAATCCAGCAGGTTTGCAGATACGGTTTCAGGCATAATGCCGGTCACTATTCCGAATAGGCTGTAAAGCCAATTCCCTTTATTCTTCAGCTTTTAGCCTGGTTGCTCATGCTCCCCGTCATCGCGATTGTCGGCCGACCCAATGTCGGCAAATCCACTCTGTTCAATTCTCTGACCCGCACCCGTAATGCGCTGGTGGCGGATCTGCCCGGTTTAACCCGCGACCGTCAATACGGCCTCGGTCAACGTGGCCCACTGCCTTATATGGTGGTGGATACCGGTGGTTTGACGGGTGAAGAGACCGGCATGGATGGACTCGTGGCCCATCAGGTCTGGCGAGCGATTGAGGAGGCCGATGCAGTGCTGCTACTGGTGGATGGCCGCGCCGGTCTGACTGCCGCCGACGAGGAAATTGCGGGTCAATTGCGCCGGGCCGGCAAAACGCTGCATTTGGTGATCAACAAGGCCGAGCATCGCGATCCTGATTTGATCAGCGCCGATTTCCATCGCCTTGGGTTAGAACATCTGCATGTCATCGCCGCCGTTCACAACCAGGGCGTTGAAGATCTCATGGAAGACGTGCTGGCGGCGTTACCGCACCGTGAAGAAGCTGAAGAAAATTCGCTGCATGAGCAACCGGCAGACCTTCTCAAACTGGCGATTGTCGGGCGACCCAATGTCGGTAAATCTACCCTGGTCAATCGGTTGCTGGGCGAGGAACGGATGCTGGCCTGTGATTTGCCCGGCACAACCCGCGACAGTGTGGCGGTACCCTTCGAGCGCAATGGTCAGCATTATGTGCTCATCGACACCGCTGGAGTGCGCCGCCGCGCCCGTGTCAGTGAAGTTGTAGAGAAGTTCAGCATCATTAAAACATTGCAGTCTATTCAACAGTCTAATGTCACCGTTTTGGTGCTGGACGCCCGGCAAGGCGTCAGCGATCAGGATGCCAGTTTGTTGGGATTGATTGCCGATAGCGGTCGAGCGTTGGCGATTGCGGTCAACAAATGGGACCATCTCGATCCTGATACTCGCACCCAGGTGAAGCGGGATCTGGACCGGCGGTTGGGTTTTCTTGATTTCGCCAAAATCCATTTCATTTCCGCGCTGCATGGGACTGGCGTCGGCGAACTGCTCGGTTCAGTACGACAGGCGTATGCCGCCGCCACGCGCAAGCTGGCGACACCGGAATTAACGCGCATCCTCGAAGACGCGCTGGCCGCCCATCAACCCCCCCTGGTGCATGGCCACAGCATCAAGCTGCGCTACGCTCATCAGGGAGGGCAAAATCCGCCGCTGATTATCATCCACGGCAACCGGACTGATCATGTCCCGGAAACTTACCGGCGCTATCTGATCAATGTCTATCGCAAGCGTCTGGACTTATGGGGGACGCCGATTCGCGTAGAGTTTCGCGGCGGAGAGAACCCCTACCATCAACCGGCGGCGCGTGGCCGAGTGCATAACAACAGTAAACGGCGTAAAACAGGTCAGTAACACAGGCGCAGCACTAATTGGCCTGTTACTTCCTTGTGATTCAGGTTCAACAGTCTAAACTGGCTTTCCATCGATGTTTCGCTTTTCAGAGAACCCGACTGAAGGAGCCTATGATGAAGAGCATGAATGATATTTTGACATGTTTCAAAATACGGACCCGCATCTGGGCCATGCTGGGCATTGTCTTTTTAGCCATCTGTTTTGGAACGATCATTTATCTATACGAACTCAAGAATCGCATGACCACTGATCGACAACAGGAATTACGCCACCTGGCTGAAGTGGTGGTGGGCATTGCAGGACAATTTCATCACTTGGCGGTGGCCGGCAATCTGAGCGAGGCGGACGCACAGAAGGCCGCGCTAGCTACCATCAAAACCTTGCGTTACGAAAAACAGGAATATTTCTGGATCAACGACATGACCCCACGCATGGTCATGCATCCCATTCGTTCGGAACTGGATGGCAAAGATTTGCGGGAGAATAAAGATCCAACCGGCAAGCGGCTGTTTGTCGAATTCGTGGAGGTGGTCAAACGGGAAGGTGCGGGCTTTGTCCCCTACATGTGGCCAAAGCCGGGAACCGACCAGCCGGTGCCCAAACTCTCCTACGTCAAGGGTTTCCAGCCTTGGGGTTGGGTGATCGGTACTGGTGTTTACATTGATGATATTGACGCTACGTTCTGGCGAGACGCCTGGCGAGTGAGCGGGAGTACGCTGGCGCTGCTGATCGTGCTGGGCGTAGGCGGGTGGTGGTTGGCCGCCAGTATTGTGAATCCGCTCAACCAGGTCGTCGCTACAGCGGAAAGAGTGGCGGGCGGCGATTTGAATGGAGAGCTGGTCGTCACTGGCAACGATGAAGTCGCGCATTTGATGGCCGCAATGCAAACCATGGTCCGGCAATTGCAGGGTATTGTCGATAACGTCGTGCAATCAACCCACCGGGTTGGCGCATCCGCCGAGGAAATCGCTCAGCAAAGCACTGATCTGAGCCAGCGCACTGAAGAACAGGCGGCAGCGCTGGAAGAAACCGCTGCCAGCATGGAAGAACTGACCGCGACGGTGAAAAACAGCGCAGACAATGCTGGACAAGCCAACCAGTTGGCTGGAGCGGCGCGGGATCATGCCGAGCAGGGTGGACAGGTGGTTGAGCGGACGGTGGCGGCGATGGCGGAGATCCATCAGAGCAGCCGCAAGATTGCCGATATTATCGGCGTCATTGACGAAATTGCCTTTCAGACTAACCTGCTGGCGTTGAACGCGGCTGTAGAAGCCGCGCGGGCAGGCGAGCAAGGCCGGGGCTTTGCCGTGGTGGCCGGCGAAGTGCGTAAACTGGCGCAGCGCAGCGCCGATGCAGCCAAGGAAATTAAGGCGTTGATCGCCGACAGTGTGTCTAAGGTCGAGGACGGCAGTCGACTGGTGGAGCAATCCGGGCAGACTCTGCGCGTGATTGTGGGTGCGGTCAAAAAAGTGAGCGATATTGTCGCGGAAATCACTGCGGCGGCTCGTGAGCAGGCCTCGGGCATCGAGCAGGTGAACAAGGCAATTTTGCAAATGGATCAGGTAACGCAAAAAAACGCTGGGCTGGTGGCCCAGGCAGCTCAGGCCAGCCAGTCGATTAACGAACAGACGGTTGAACTGCAACAGTTAATGGACTTTTTCCAGCAGGAGGAAAATCAAGCCGTTGCGCTGAAAATGTCGCCGAACAGAAAGCCAACTTGACCATTACCCTGGCGCGGGCATAAAAAACGGCTGCCTCGCAGCCGTTGCAATCCAGAAAAATCCGGTTCGGTCAATTTGAAGAAGGCGGCGGACTCATTGGGCAGGTTTTGATGCCAAGCAGGGTATAGGCGGGACACCAGCCCATGAGCGCGGTGGCGATGGGCACGAGGCCAATCCAGCCCCACCAGCCAATCTGTCCCATCAGCGCCAAAACGATCAGCAGGGCGCCAACGACCAAGCGGGCGATTTTGTCAGTAGAGCCAACATTTTGGGCGATATTCATACAATCAATCCTCTATACAAAGTTGCGGATAAAATCTCATTTTAATCAACTGCACCCCGTTCGCCTTGCGAATTGTCAATGTCCCCGGTCACTTTGGTTACTATTCCGCATCTTAAGGTGCAAATATTCAAGGATTTTGAGCATCTGGTGGTGCTGGAGGCGGAAGTTGCGCTTTTTTGATTCTTCATTGAGTGGGAGAACGCACAATGTCAGAACTCTTGGTAGAACAGGAAGTATTGAATTTTCAACCGCGTCACCGTTGGACTGTAGCGGAATATCACCACATGGCGGAAGTCGGTTTATTGAATGAAGACTCACGGGTGGAATTAATTAATGGGGATATTATTGAAATGGCGCCGATTGGAAGTCTACATGGAGGTGAAGTTAAATATTTAAATAACAAACTGGCTTCTTTATTATATGGCAAGGTTATTGTATCTGTCCAAGATCCAGTTATCCTTAGTGGCTATGAAGAACCCCAGCCTGATATTGCCTTACTACGTTGGCGAAATGATTACTACCGAAATGCCCATCCTCATGCGGAAGATGTGTTGCTTCTCATCGAAATATCTGACACGACTCATCGCCATGACCGTGATGTCAAAGTTCCACTGTACGCAAAGAATGGCATCCCGGAAGTTTGGCTGCTGGATATTCAAAATCGGCAACTGGAAATTTATCGTGAGCCAATGAATGGTGAATATCAGCAACGGGATTACTGCCGCACCGGTAAAATTGCGCCAACTCTTTTTCCCGATGCAATAGTTGATCTGGATGAACTATTTCCTAATCAGTGAGTTAATTTAATTGAAATGACTGAACTCGCCCTTTTCACTACTGACGCCACTGAGCGCTTACCACTCAAAAATTTCACTGAAAAAGCGTACCTGGATTATTCCATGTACGTCATTCTCGACCGGGCGTTGCCGCATATCGGCGATGGGTTGAAACCAGTACAACGACGCATCGTCTACGCCATGTCCGAATTAGGTTTGAACGCCGGAGCCAAACATAAAAAATCCGCCCGCACCGTCGGCGATTGCCTGGGAAAATACCATCCACATGGCGACTCCGCATGTTATGAAGCCATGGTCCTCATGGCTCAGCCATTCTCGTATCGCTACACACTGGTCGATGGCCAAGGGAATTGGGGCTCGCCGGACGATCCAAAATCCTTCGCCGCGATGCGCTATACCGAGGCGCGATTATCACCCTTCGCCCAGGTTTTATTAGCTGAGCTCGGTCAAGGCACCGTCGACTGGACCCCCAATTTTGATGGGACTCTGGATGAGCCGGTTTTGCTGCCGGCTCGTCTGCCTAATATATTGCTGAATGGCGCAACCGGCATTGCGGTCGGCATGGCCACGGATATTCCGCCGCACAATCTCGGCGAAATCACCACCGCCTGCATCTATCTACTGGATCACCCCAACAGTGCGCTGGATACCCTGCTGGATCTTGTACCCGCACCCGATTATCCGGGTGGCGCGGAAATCATTACTCCCCGCGAAGAGCTGCGCAAGCTATATCAGACCGGTAATGGCGCCGTGCGTCTGCGCGCCCGCTTTGACCGGGATAACGGCGATGTCGTGATTATCGCCCTGCCCCATCAGGTCTCGGGAGCGCGGATCATGGAGCAAATCGCGGCGCAGATGCGTGATAAAAAACTGCCGATGGTCGAAGACCTGCGTGATGAGTCCGATCATGAAAATCCGACCCGGCTGGTACTGGTGCTGCGCTCCAATCGGGTAGACGTGGACTTGTTGATGGATCACTTATTCGCCACGACCGATTTGGAAAAGAGTTACCGCGTCAATCTCAATATGATCGGCCTGGATGGTCGGCCTCAGGTCAAGAATCTTCAGCAAATCCTTGAAGAATGGCTGTGTTACCGGGTGATCACCGTGCGTCGCCGGCTGGAATTCCGTCTGCATCAGGTTGAGCAACGCCTGCACATTCTCGCCGGCCTGCTGATCGCTTATCTCAACCTGGATGAGGTGATCCACATTCTGCGCACTGAGGAAAAACCCAAGCCGGCGCTGATCGCCCGCTTCCAATTATCCGACCTCCAGGCTGAGGCGATTCTGGAAACCAAGTTGCGGCATCTGGCCCGGCTAGAAGAGATCAAACTGCGTAGCGAACAGGATCAGTTACGCAAGGAGCAGGAGCAATTGCAGCAATTACTGGGCTCCGAGCAGCGCCTTAACAAACTGATCTGTAATGAAATTCAGGAAGACGCCAAGCGCCATGCCGATCCGCGCCGTTGTCCCTTGGTGGAACGACGACCCGCGCAGGCGCTGGATGAAACCAACCTGACCCCCAGCGAGCCGATGGTGGTGGTCTTGTCGCAAAAGGGCTGGGTGCGGGCTGCAAAAGGCCGCGAGATCGATGCCTCAGCGCTCAGCTACCGGTCCGGCGACAGTTTCCTGGCTCAAGCGCAGGGCCGCAGCAATCAATCGGCTGTCTTTTTGGATACAACCGGGCGCACCTACACCCTGCCGGTGGCGGGGCTGGCCTCAGCGCGAGGTTACGGCGAGCCGTTAACCGGCAAGCTCAGTCCCCCGGATGGCGCTCATTTTATCTATGTGTTGATGGGTAATCCCGAAGACCTCTATCTGCTGGCCACCGACGCTGGTTATGGCTTTGTCTGCACTTTTGATGATCTGCTGAGTCGCAACAAGGCCGGCAAACTAGTGTTGACCGTGCCGGAAAGGGCGGAAATTCTGGCGCCGCTACTGATCACCAATCCCGAAACCGATCAACTGGCCGTGGTAGGCAGCGGTGGCCGGTTACTGCTGTTCCCGGTGAAAAACCTGCCACGCTTGCCCAAAGGCAAGGGCAATAAAATGATTGACCTGCCCGGTGAAGAGCGGTTGACGGCGCTAACGCTCCTGCCACCGAACCAGAGTCTGATTCTGACTGCCGGTAAACGGGATATGAAGCTTAAACCCACTGATCTGGAAGGCTACACGGGTGAGCGAGGCCGGCGAGGCAAGTCACTGCCACGCGGTTTTCAACGGGTGGAACGGATGGCGGCGGGAGAGTGATGTTGCCGTGGCAAACCCGGTTGGCGGCGGACAACACCAAAAAAAAGCCGGGATCATTAATTGACCCGGCTAAAGAACCACCAAAGGAAGGTGTGGAGAAGAACAACATCTGAACGATGTTGGGCATAGTTTAGTCGGGATGTTGCACTGCGTCAAGTCGGTTGGCAGGGACATGCACAATTTTTTTGCGGTGCAATAAAAAATGCCGGGATTATCGCTAACCCCGGCCAAGAACCACCAAAGGAGGATTTGGAGGACAACATTCTGGATGAATGTTGCGGTGCAGTATAAGGGTTTATGCTGCGCTGCGTCAAATTCCGTCCATCATTCATCATGCTGCAACACAATTTTGCCCAACTGTTCAGCAGTCAGCAGCCGTTGATGAGCCAAAACCGCTTCATTTAGTGGGAAAACCCGGTCAATCGCTGGTTCGATGCGGTGCTCTGCAACAAAGCGCAGCATAGCCGCAAACTCCTCCGGCGACCCCATGGTGGAACCGATGATATGCGCTTGTCGAAAGAACAGCCGCACCAGATCCAGACCGGGCGGAGCGCCCGCGGTTGCCCCATAGACGACCAACCGTCCCGCCGGCTTCAACACTGCGCAACACCCTTTGAAAGCCGGGCCGCCCGTACCGTCAATCACCACATCCACACCCCCTGTCAGCTTGGCCAATTGCTTATCCCAATCATCAGCACGGTAATTGACGCCCCCCGCCGCGCCGATCTGCCGGGCTTGCGCCAATTTGGTCTCATCGCCGCTGGTGACAAAGACCCGCGCCCCTAACGCCACCGCCCATTTCAGGGCGAACGTGGCGACTCCGCCGCCAATGCCCGTCACCAGAACCGTTTCTCCCGGTTGCGCCGCTGCCTGGGTCATCAACGCCCGCCACGCCGTCAATCCGGCCAATGGCATCGCTGCCGCCTGTTGCCAGTTCAAATGCGCTGGTTTGGCAAATACATGGCTGACGGGAACGCATACAGAATCGGCAAAGGTTCCCGGATCGGGCATACCCAACACCCGGAAAGTCGGGCCGGAACAGCGCGGATCATCGCCCCAGTCATAAGCGGGATAAATCATGACCGCCTGGCCGAGCCGATCCGCTGGCGTATCCGGCCCGATTTGCTCGACGACCCCTGCCCCGTCGGAACCCATGATGCAAGGCAGACGGATATGGGGATATTGACCCAGGGTGATCCAGACATCGCGGCGATTGAGCGCTGAAGCATGGAGTCGAACACGCACCTGACCTGGCCCAGGCTCTGGCATAGCGACGTCTTCAACCGTTAACTGTTCCGGGCCGCCAAGCTGGCGAAGAAGGATAGCTTTCATCGGCGAAAATCCTCACTGGGGGTTCAAAGAATGCCGGCTGTTGTGCGGGTTGTTATTCACTTCCCACCAAAATGGTCTACGTTTAATGGGACAAGTTTAGCTTGGCTGACCGAGCGTCGCCGGTGGCTTCGATCAAGATACTTGAGAACGACCGCAACGGGCAGCGCCGAGTACTGCTAGATCGAGTCCGTCCCTCCCCGGACGGCCGGTGACCCCTAACCACCAGACGATGAGAAGCACGATGACTGACACGCCCATTAATATGACGCGCCCGCTGGACCTGACCCATGAAAAGCACAATGTCGGCCCACAACGCATCCAGCGGCCGATTTACGCGGATTTGCTGCCGACTTGCAACAATGCCTGTCCGGCAGGCGAGAACATCCAGGCCTGGCTGACCCACGCCCAGGCAGGTCGTTTCAAAGAGGCTTGGCAAAGTCTGACTGAAAACAACCCCATGCCCGCCATTCATGGCCGGGTGTGTTATCACCCCTGCGAAACTGCCTGTAACCGCAGCAAACTGGATTCTTCAGTCAGCATCCACGCCATCGAACGGTTCCTCGGTGATCTGGCCTTGCAGGAAAACTGGCAATTTGAGATCACTGCGCCGCCCACCGGCAAACGAGTGCTGATCGTCGGCGCTGGCCCCAGCGGGCTGTCCGCCGCCTATCACCTGGCCCGACTGGGCCACGAGGTCGAAATCCACGAAGCCGGGCCGATGGCTGGCGGGATGATGCATTTCGGTATTCCTTCTTACCGGTTGCCGCGCGACGTGCTGGACGCCGAAGTCAAGCGCATTGAGAACATGGGCGTCAAGGTCGTGCTCAACCATCGGGTCGATGACCTGTTGGCTGAAAAGCGGCAAGGCGACTTCGATGCCATCTTTGTCGCGGTCGGCGCCCACATTAGCAAGCGCACCGACATCCCGTCGCGTGACGCCGGCAAGATGCTCGACGCCATCAGTTTCCTCAAGGATGTAGAAACCGGCAATGCGCCGAAACTGGGGCGGCGGGTCGCGATCTACGGCGGCGGCAATACGGCCATGGACGCCGCCCGCGTCGCCAAGCGGTTGGGCTACGAACCGCTGATCATCTATCGCCGTGACCGCGAGCACATGCCCGCCCACGATTTCGAGGCGACCGAGGCGCTGGAAGAAGGCGTCAAGATCCACTGGCTGCGCACCATCAGGAACATCGAAGAAACGAAGTTCACGGTGGAAATCATGGAAGTGGACGAAAAGGGCCGTCCGCGTCCCACCGGGCAGTTCGAGACACTGGAAGCGGACGCCTTGATCATGGCGCTGGGTCAGGACGTCGACACCAGCTTCATGCAAAAGGTGCCTGGGGTACAGTTCAAGGCTGACGGCGTGGTCATGGTCAATGAGCAGATGATGACCGGCAGTCCAGGTCTGTTCGCCGGCGGCGACATGGTGCCTTCCGACCGCACGGTGACCATTGGCGTCGGCCATGGCAAAAAAGCCGCCCGCAACATCGACGCCTGGCTGCGCGGCGAAGCCTATGTCAAGCCGTCCAAGCACGATCTGGCGACCTTCGATAAGCTGCATGTCTGGTACTACACCGACGCCGCCCAGCGCCCGCAGGGTCACCTTGACATTAAGGGCCGCCAAAGCAGCTTTGAGGAAGTGGTGGCTGGTCTGACCGCCAAGGAAGCATTGTATGAATCCAAGCGTTGCCTGTCTTGCGGCAACTGCTATGAATGCGATGGCTGCTTCGGCGCCTGCCCGGAAGACGCCGTTATCAAGCTGGGACCGGGTAAGCGGTACCGTTATAACTACGATCTCTGCACCGGCTGCGCAGTGTGCTTCGAGCAGTGTCCCTGCCACGCCATCGAGATGGTCCCCGAACCGTCGGAAGCGTAATTATTTTAAGGACATCCCCTCACCCCCTCTCCTCTCCCGCCCATGGGAGCAGGGAGCGCCCGGTGATCAAAAACCACCTGTCCGCGTTGCTATCCATCGCGGGCTTAGCGAGAACCACAAAATGACTGAACGGCAAGTGACCACCATTGACGGTAATGAAGCGGCGGCCTACGTCGCCTACCGGGTCAATGAAGTTTGCACCATTTATCCGATCACGCCCTCCTCGACCATGGCCGAACTGGCGGATCAGTGGGCATCGGAAGGCGTCAAGAATATCTGGGGCAGCGTTCCCCTGGTGATGGAGATGCAGAGCGAAGGCGGCGCCGCAGGGGCCGCGCACGGCGCTTTGCAGACCGGATCGTTGACCACGACGTTTACTGCGTCGCAGGGGCTCATGCTGATGATCCCCAACATGTACAAAATCGCCGGTGAGTTAACCTCGGCGGTGTTTCATGTCGCCGCCCGTTCGCTGGCCACGCAGGGTCTGTCCATTTTCGGCGATCACCAGGACGTGATGGCGGTGCGGGCGACCGGCTTCTGTCTGCTGGCTTCGGCCTCCGTGCAGGAAGCGCACGATATGGCGCTGATCGCTCAGGCCGCCACGCTGGAAGCGCGGGTGCCCTTTATCCATTTCTTCGACGGCTTCCGCACCTCGCACGAGGTCAACAAAGTCACCCTGCTGACCGACGACGAAATCCGGGCGATGATTCGCGATGATCTGGTGCTGGCCCATCGCGCCCGGGCGCTGAATCCCGACCGGCCCTTCATTCGCGGCACCGCCCAGAACCCGGATGTTTATTTTCAGAGCCGCGAAACGGTCAACCCGTTCTACGCCAAGGTGCCGGGCATTGTGCAGGCGGCTATGGATAAATTCGCCAGCATCACGGGTCGTCAGTACAACCTGTTCGATTATTTCGGCGATCCGCTGGCCGAGCGGGTCATCATTCTGATGGGTTCCGGTGTGGAAACCGCTTGCGAAACCGCTGAGTATCTGAATCAGCGCGGCGAGCGGGTCGGCGTGATCCAAATTCACTTGTACCAACCGCTGTCCGCCAGCCATTTCCTGGCAGCGCTCCCGGCCAGCGTCAAATCCATCGCCGTCATTGAGCGCACCAAGGAACCGGGGACATCCGGCGAACCGATGTATCTGGAAGTGGTGAATACCCTGATGGAGGCGCACACCGCTGGAACCCTGCCCATGCCAGCCCTACCCCGGATCATTGGCGGTCGCTATGGACTGTCGTCCAAGGAATTCACCCCGGCGATGTGCAAAGCGGTGTTCGATGAATTGAGCAAGGACCGGCCCAAGAATCACTTCACGGTCGGCATCATCGACGATGTGATGCACACCAGCCTGGACGTCGATGCGAGCTTCATGATCGAGTCCGATAAAGTGGTGCGGGCGATGTTCTACGGATTGGGCGCGGACGGCACGGTCGGCGCCAACAAGAACTCGATCAAGATCATCGGCGACGACCCGGAGTTTTACGCTCAAGGCTATTTCGTCTACGACTCGAAGAAATCGGGTTCGCAGACCGTTTCTCATCTGCGCTTCGGTCCCGATCCGATTCGTTCACCCTACCTGGTACAGTCGGCCAACTTCATCGGTTGCCACCAGTTCAGCTTCCTGGATCGCGGCGATGTGCTGAAAAATGCGGCCCCCGGTGCCGTGCTGCTGCTGAACACCAGCCCGCATCAACCCGAAGAGGCTTGGGATCGGCTACCGCGACCGGTGCAGGAGCAGATCATCGCCAAGCAGCTCAAGGTTCATGTGATCAATGCCGAGAATGTCGCCCGCGATAACGGCATGGGAACGCGGATCAACACCATCATGCAAACCTGCTTCTTCGCCATTTCCGGGGTGCTGCCGCGCGACAAAGCGATTGAGAAGATCAAGTACTCGATCAAGAAGAGCTACACCCGCAAGGGCGAAGAGGTGGTGCGGAAGAACTTCGAAGCGGTGGATAACACCCTGGCCAATCTGCGGGAAATCCAGGTTCCCGCGCAGGCCACCAGCACCCGCGAATTGCCGTTGGTCGTGCCGGTCAATGCGCCGGAGTTTGTGCAGAACGTGACGGCGATGATGATGGCCGGGCGCGGTGATGAGCTGCCGGTCAGCGCCCTGCCGGTGGATGGCACTTATCCCAGCGCCACCACCCAGTGGGAGAAGCGCAACATCTCCACCTTTGTGCCGATCTGGGAGCCGGACATTTGCATTCAGTGCGGCAATTGCAGCATGGTCTGCCCGCACGGCGTGATCCGTTCCAAGTTCTACAACGAGGCCAGTCTGGAGACTGCCCCCAAGGCATTCAAGACCGCGCCGATTGACGCCCGGGGCTTCCCGGACATCCGCTACACCCTGCAAGTGTATCTGGAAGACTGCACCGGTTGCGGTCTCTGCGTCGAAGTGTGTCCGGCCAAGAGCAAGGAGCAAACCGGGCGCAAAGCGATCAATATGGCGATCAAGGAACCGGTGCTAGAGAATGAACGGGCCAATATCGGCTTCTTCGAGACTCTCCCGGAAGTGGATCGTGGCCGGGTGGACTTCTCCACGGTGCGCGGGGTGCAGTTCCTGCCGCCGCTGTTCGAGTTCTCGGGAGCCTGCGCAGGGTGTGGCGAGACGCCCTACGTCAAGCTGCTCTCGCAATTGTTCGGTGACCGGCTGCTGGTGGCCAATGCGACGGGTTGTTCCTCAATCTATGGCGGCAATTTGCCCACGACGCCTTGGGGGGTCAACAGCGAAGGACGCGGCCCGGCTTGGTCAAACTCGCTGTTTGAGGACAACGCTGAATTTGGCCTCGGCTTCCGCCTGACGGCTGACAAGCATCTGGAATATGCCGGTGAATTGCTCAAGGCGCTGGCCGGACGGATCGGCGAGGAATTGGTCACCGATATTCTGACTGCCGAACAGATCACCGAAATCGACATTCGCCGACAACGCGGACGGATGGCCGAACTGAAACTGCGGTTGCGGGAGATCGATGACCCGCGGGCGGCGCAGTTGCTGTCCGTGGCCGACCAACTGGTGCGGCGCAGTGTATGGATCGTCGGCGGCGACGGCTGGGCCTATGACATCGGCTCTTCCGGCGTCGATCACGTTCTGGCCAGTGGCCGTGATGTGAACATTCTGGTTATGGACACTGAAGTGTATTCGAACACGGGTGGCCAGATGTCCAAATCCACTCCGATGGGCGCAGTCGCCAAGTTCGCGGCGGCAGGCAAACAAGGGGGCAAGAAGGATGTCGCGTTACAGGCCATTTCTTATGGCAATGTGTATGTTGCACGTATCGCGATGGGCGCCAATCCGCAGCAGGCGTTGCTGGCCTTCCGCGAGGCGGAAGCCTATAGCGGGCCATCACTGATTCTAGCGTACAGCCACTGTATCGCTCACGGGATCAACATGCAGCGCGGGCTGGATCAGCAGCATCTGGCGGTGGAATGCGGACACTGGCCGCTGTTCCGCTACAACCCGGCAGTACGTGATTCCAACGAAAATCCGTTTGTTCTCGACTCCGGGCGGCCCAAGATTCCGCTCAAGAAGTACGCCTATAACGAGGTGCGCTACAAGGTGCTGGTGCATACCAACCCCGCTGAGGCCGAGCGTCTTATGGAGATGGCGCAACAAGGCATCAATCGGCGTTGGTCAGTGTACGAGGACATGGCGACCCGCGACGGCGGCACGTTCGTTCCGAAATTCAAGTAATCAGTCAGGTATCAGGCGCTGGTGTCAGGCAGGCTGAACAACGAGAGCCTGATACCGGCCCCCTGAAACCTCATTCCTGTACGCAGAAGGAATTATCATGGATTTAACAACTACTTACATGGGGATGAAACTCAAGCATCCCATCGTGGCGTCGTCCTCGCCGCTGTCGGGGAGCGTGGCAGGCGTCAAGCGCCTGGAAGATGCCGGGGCAGCGGCCGTGGTTCTATTTTCACTGTTTGAAGAGCAGTTGAAGCATGAAAGTGCGGCGCTAGAGCACATGATGATGGCCGGCACCGAGAGCTTCGCTGAATCGCTGAGCTATCTGCCGGAGATCGACGACTACACCGTCGGACCAGACACCTATCTGGATTTGTTGCGCCGGGCGTCTGAAGCGGTAGATATTCCGGTCATCGGCAGCTTGAACGGCATCACTAACTCCGGCTGGATCGAGTATGCCCAGTTGATGCAGCAAGCCGGCGCCAAGGGCATCGAACTGAATATCTACTATATTCCTGCCGATCTGACCACCAGTAGCCGGGCGGTCGAAGAGCGGTATATCGAGATCGTCAAGGCGGTTAAAGCCTCAGTGACGATCCCGGTTGCGGTCAAGCTGAGTCCGTTCTTCAGCGCTATCGGTTCCATGGCCAAAACGTTGGATGAAGCTGGGGCCGATGCGCTGGTGTTGTTCAACCGTTTCTATCAGCCTGATTTCGATCTGGAAAAGTTGGAAGTCGCGCCTAATCTAAACTTGAGTACTGCGGATGAAATTCGCCTGCCGCTGCTGTGGATTGCGGTGTTGTACGGGAAATTGCAGGCTTCTCTGGGCGCAACCCGTGGAGTGCATACGCCGATTGAGATCGTGAAGTACCTGATGGCCGGCGCCGATGCGGTGATGACCACCTCGGCGTTGCTGAAAAATGGTGTTGATTACCTGAGCACTCTGCGGAATGGATTGCAAACCTGGATGGAAATGAATCATTACCATTCGGTGGCGCAGATGAAGGGTTCGATGAGTCAGCAGAACGTGGCCGATCCGACCGCATTTGAACGCGCGAATTATATCAAGACGCTCGAAAGCTATAAGAGCGACTACATCTAAGCCTGTTCCAGTCTGAGAAGCTGTAGATGCGGACATCCCGAACCACCCCGTCGCTTCGCGCCACCCCTCCTTAGCCAAGGAGGGGAACCGGTAACGGATGATGTCATAGAGTTTTTGTACAGCCTCTGAATTTCAGTCTGATTGACCTTGGTGTCGCTTGGAGGTCTTGCGGGGATTGCGAGGAATGCAATCCCCTTTTTTGTGGGCTTCGCTACTGCCGCTTAACCTTTGCCGTCACGGCAAAATCCTTCGCTAACCGTAAAGATCCACTCTCCACCAGTAGAAAGGGCTGATGGGGCGTCAGCCGGTTCTCATTGATGAAGACGCCGTTGGTGGAACCCAAATCCTCGATCCATAACCCTTCGGCGGCCGGCTGATGATCTTTAAAAATTTAATCCGGTATCTTTAGGCCCACGTAGCGCAGTAGTTCCAAGGAACCTTGGGCAAATTGATCCAAGAAACGGTCGATCTCGGTGCGGAGTGTTTCGAGATCATCGGCCC
>JBAQIQ010000085.1:0-44538 GCA_049288935.1 Candidatus Competibacteraceae bacterium | reverse complement strand
GACGAACGGCTTGTGGCCGGCGGTCGCCGCCGACCAGCCCAGCGCTGGCCTGCCACCGCTGGAGGGTGCGCAGGTCAATGCCGGCCAGCGTGCAGGCCGGTTTGAGCCGTGCCCCGGCAGCATGGGCAATATGGATGTCTCGGGCCAGTGCCTGGCGATCTTCGAGGCCGATCATTCGTCCTCTCCCTTGTTGAAGATCGCCGCGACTTTTTTTGAGAGCACCAACAGGGCGGCTGTTTCGGCGAGAGCCCGCTCCTTGCGCAATAACTCGCGTTCGAGTTCCTTGATGCGCTGCTTGTCTTGCCGGGTGCTTTGCGGGCTGGCTCTGAGTTCTTCCGGCTCACTCAGCGCCGTCGTCGCGCTCCCCCGCCATTTGACCAGTTCGTCTGGATAGACGCCGCGTTCGCGACACCACGCGCTTTTGCCGGCTTCGTCCAGCGCCGCCGTAATAATCACCGCCTCCAGGCGCGCCGCCGCTGTCCATGCCCGCCCTCGGGCGGGCATGGACAGCACATCATCTCGCCAACGTTCGAGCGTGCCTGTACCAATGCCCACTTCACGGGCAACGACGTCCACTGTCGCACTTTCCGGCGGCAACAATCGTGCTACCGCTCTACCTTTGAACTTCTCTGAATATCTTGCCATTGCTGTCCTTTATTGCCGCCCATTGTTGAGATTCTATTGAGGCGACAACTATTCTGACGCAGAGGGCCTTGCTAGGGGGTACGGGGCGGTGATCGTTTGCCCCTGCCATTGCCGGCCAGCATGTTACAATGCGACCGGTCTTTCCAGGCGGTTCTGCCAGCAACCCATGACGACTGATGAGCATCGAGCAATCCATTACTGAAGGCGTCGAACGATTGGGCATCCCGTTGCCCGACGGTTCGGTCGAGCGGCTGGCGGCTTATCTGGCGCTGCTGGAGCGCTGGAACCGCGCCTATAATCTGACCGCAGTGCGCGATCCCGACACAATGGTGATTCGGCATCTGCTGGATAGTCTGTCCATCCTGCCCTGGATTAAAGGATCATGCGTTCTCGATGTCGGTAGCGGCGCCGGGTTGCCGGGTATTCCACTGGCGGTCGCCCGGCCTGGTTTAGCGTTCTCTCTGCTGGACAGCAACGGCAAACGCACCCGATTCCTGACGCAGGCGGTTGCCGAACTGCAACTGATGAATATTGAAGTCGTGCGCAGCCGGGTTGAGGATTATCAGCCCGCCTCCCCATTCAATAGTGTGGTGTCGCGGGCGTTCGCGACCTTGGCGGATCTGCTGGCGAGCGCGGGGCGGCTCTGCGCGCCTGATGGCCGGTTGCTGGCGATGAAAGGGGTGTTTCCCGACGATGAGTTGGCTCGCTTACCGCCGGGTTATATCCTGGTGGGCGTCTATCCATTGCATGTTCCGAACCTGGAGGCTGAACGTTGCCTGGTGCATCTGACTCCCGCGCCCTCTTCCCGAGACTGAACTCATGGCTCATATCATCGCGATCACTAATCAGAAGGGTGGGGTCGGCAAGACCACTACCGCCGTTAATCTGGCGGCCTGTTTGTCGGCGCTACGGCAAGGGGTGCTGCTGGTCGATCTCGATCCCCAGGGCAACGCCACCATGGGCTGCGGGATCGACAAGCACACCGTATCCGCCACCAGTTACGATGTACTGATGGGGGAAGCAACCCTGTCGGACGCCTTGCAATGGGTGGAAAAAGCCCAGATGCGTCTGCTGCCGGCCAACGGCGACCTGACCGCCGCCGAAGTCAATTTGCTGCAGATCGATCAGGCGCCGAACCGGTTACGCGATGCCCTCGCGCCGGTGGTGTGGAATTTCGATGTGATCCTGATCGATTGCCCGCCGTCGCTGAATATGCTGACGGTCAATGCCCTGACCGCGGCCCAGTCGGTGATCATTCCCGTGCAATGCGAGTATTACGCCCTTGAAGGGCTCTCGGCATTGCTGGACACCATAGAAAAAGTGCGCAAGTCCACCAATCCCAGCCTGCGTATTGAGGGGGTATTGCGCACCATGTTCGATCCACGCAACCGGTTGGCCAATGACGTATCGGCTCAGATCATGGCGCATTTCGGGGCGACGGTATTTGAAACGTTGATTCCACGCAACGTGCGGTTGGCTGAAGCGCCCAGCTATGGCTTGCCGATCATTCACTACGACGACAGCTCACGTGGTGCGCAGAGCTATCGGGATTTGGCCAAGGAAGTGCGGAAACGGTTGCGAAGGTCAGGTGTGGTTAAAAATGGAGCCGGCGAATGATCAGAAAAAAGGGCGGTCTGGGTCGAGGACTTGATGCCCTGCTGGGTGTCGGAGCAGCGGCGGCTGCAGCGTGGGATGGGACGAGGCCAGCCTCTGCTGGGCCGGACGGCGCAGCGCCGGGCCTGCCTGTTGCTGAGACTCTGCGGTCACTGCCGGTTGAACGCATTCAGCGGGGCCGCTACCAGCCGCGTCAGGATTTTCGCGAAGACACCCTCCAGGAACTGGCCGCCTCTATTCGCGTTCAGGGCATCGTGCAGCCGGTAGTGGTGCGACCGTTGGGCGAGGATCGCTATGAACTGATCGCTGGTGAGCGGCGCTGGCGGGCGGCGCAACTGGCCGGTCTGCGCGAAGTGCCAGCGGTGATTCGCGAAATTTCGGATCAGGCGGCGATCGCCGTGGCGCTGATTGAAAATATCCAGCGTGAAGATCTGAACCCCTTGGAAGAAGCCGTCGCCCTGCAACGGCTGATTAACGAATTTCAATTGACTCATCAGCAAGCCGCTGAAGCCGTGGGCCGGTCGCGGGCAGCGGTCACCAACCTGCTGCGTCTGCTGGAGTTGGGTGAAGATGTGCGGCAACTGGTGATCGACCGCAAGCTGGATATGGGCCATGCCCGGGCCTTATTACCGTTGTCGCCTACCCTGCAACGGGAAGCCGCTCATCAAGTGTTGCTGCGCGGGCTTTCCGTCCGGGAGACCGAACAACTGGCACAGCGCCTGCAACAGTCGGATGCTGCGCCCGCCGTGCTGACCAAGCCGGTCGATCCGGACATTCGGTTGTTGCAAAATGACCTGTCACAGCGATTGGGCGCACGGGTACAGGTTCGGCATGGCCCATCCGGCAAGGGTAGCGTGGTGATCCAATACAACAGTTTGGATGAGCTGGACGGGATCATCGCCAAAGTCAAATGACTCGTTGAAGTGACGCAGTAATTTTCGTTGACCCCAGTGCTTCGAGTTTCTATAATTCCCACACTTCGCATGGCCAAAAAGAGATAGAGGTCGATGGACGGCACACCAAGCCAGCGAATGAATAAAGATTACAAAACCAAAACTGAATTATAAAAAAGAATCAATATGCTTCGTATTACCCAGCGCTTTGACCGTTAGAACAGTGTCAACCATGGGCGCAAAACAGGTCACCCGGAAAATCATCGTCATTCAACTGCTAGTTACGCTGTTGATTGCTTTGATCGCGCTGACTCTCAGTGATCTCCGCGCTGCTTACTCAGCGGTCACCGGTGGGGTTATCAGCGCAACAGTCACCCTGTATTTCGCTAGTAAGGTTTTTTCAGCCCGCATCGGCTCACCAGCCGCCGCAATCGCCCGGGCGTTTTATGTTGGCGAAGTCGGCAAGCTGCTCTTGACCATCATCCTGCTCAGTGCGGCTCTTCTCTGGTTGCCTGTTTCGCCGCTCCCTCTTTTGCTGGCGTACATGGCGGCGCTGATGGCGTACTGGCTGGCCTTACCCTTTACATTCCATATTTCCAATGTCTCAGTGAGGGCGCCATGAGCGAAAGTGGTCATTCCGCAACGGGATACATCGTTCACCATCTGACTAATCTCAAGATTGGCGAAGGCTTTTGGACGATTCATGTCGATACGCTGTTTTTTTCGATCAGTCTGGGGGCGTTGTTTTTGTGGCTGTTCATGAAAGCCGCGAAATCAGCGACTAGCGATGTACCGGGTCCGCTACAGAATTTTTGCGAAATCATGATTGATTTCGTTGACACCCAAGTCAAAGATTCATTCCATGGTCGTAACCCGGTGATTGCGCCGCTGGCGTTGACCATCTTTGTTTGGGTGTTTCTTTGGAACGCCATGGATTTAGTGCCAGTCGATTTACTACCTGCCATTGCTGCTGTATTCGGCATCCCCTACTTGCGTGTTGTACCCTCCACCGATCTGAATTCAACATTCGGTATGTCCATCGCGGTGCTGTTGCTGGTCTACTACTACAGCATCAAGGTCAAGGGGCTTGGTCACTTTACGATGGAAATTCTGACCCACCCTTTCGGTAAATGGTTCATGCCCTTCAACTTGTTGCTGCGGATCGTTGAAGACTTGGCCAAGCCGATCTCGCTCGGCTTGCGGTTGTTCGGCAACCTGTATGCAGGCGAGCTGATTTTCATTCTGATCGCACTGCTGCCGTGGTGGATCCAGTTCACCTTAGGCTGGCCGTGGGCGGTGTTCCACCTTCTGGTGATCACTCTGCAAGCCTTTATCTTCATGGTGCTGACCATCGTGTACCTGAGCATGGCGCACGAGGATCATTAAGAAAAATTCATTTCAAGCCTGACGGGCCGGTAGCCTCATAAACCACCAGCCTTCTGTAAACCCAAGGTTTTTTCATCCACACCCCCAACCTCTCAATGGGAGACCATAATGGAAGCTGCAAGTCTGATTGCCAACGTGCAGGGTATGACCGTCATCGCCGTCGCGCTGATTCTAGGTATGGGCGCACTGGGTACCGCCATTGGCTTCGCCCTGCTGGGCGGCAAGTTCCTGGAAGGCGCGGCCCGCCAGCCGGAAATGATTCCCACATTGCAGGTCAAGATGTTCATCGTTGCCGGTTTGTTGGACGCGGTGACCATGATCGGCGTCGGTATCGCACTGTTCTTCACCTTCGCCAACCCCTTCCTTGGCCCGGTGCAGGCGCTGATCAAGTGATCCTTCCGGATCATTCTTCCGACATGCTAACCAGTATATCTGAGGAGGTATCCGCGTGAGCTTCAATGCCACACTCATTGGGCAGATGATCACGTTTGGCCTTCTGGTGCTCTTCACGATGAAGTATGTATGGCCGCCGATCATGCAGGCCATGCAAGACCGCCAGAAGCGTATCGCTGATGGCCTGGCGTCCGCGGAGCGCGGCGTTCGCGAGCAGGAGTTGGCTCAGACCAAATCCAAGCAAATGCTCAAGGAAGCCAAGCAGCAAGCCGCTGAAATCATCGCCCAGGCCCACAAGCGCGCCAACGAAGTCATCGAGCAATCAAAACAGGATGCCCGTGTCGAGGGCGACCGTCAGCTTATCGCCGCCAAGGTGGAGATCGAGCAGGAGGTCAACCGTGCCCGCGAGCAACTCCGGAGCCAAGTGGTCACTCTCGCCGTCGCCGGCGCCAGCAAGATTCTCAAGCGCGAGGTCGACGAAGCGGCGAATGCCGCCCTGCTGGATGACCTGGTCGCTCAGCTTTAACCACACGGACCACGCCAATGGCTGAAACCACAACCGTCGTCCGACCTGCTGCGGCTGCCCGGCCCTACGCCCGCGCTGCGTTCGAAGATGCGCAGGCCGCTGGTGTCCTGCCACTTTGGTCCGAACTGTTGCAGGCCTCCGCTGCTATCGCGGCAGATCCCACGATGCAGCGGTTGCTGGGACCGTGGAATCCCGCCCTGCGCGGCGATCAGAAAGCCGATCTGGTGGCGGGGCTATGCCGCGATCTGCGCGGCGGTGCGGAAGCGCCGGAGGTGTTCATCACCTTTTTGAAGATGCTGGCCGAATTTCATCGCCTGCATCAGCTTCCGGGTATCGCTGTTTTATTCGAGCGGTTGCGCGCGGAGGCCGAAAGCACCCTCCATGCACAACTCATCAGCGCCGCCGCCATCACTGACGCTCAGCGTAAGCGCATCGCTAAGGCGCTCAAAGCCAAGTTCCAGCGTAATGTCAAGCTGGACTGCAAGACGGATGAGTCGCTGATTGCTGGCGCAGTGATTCGGGTCGGCGATCTGGTGATCGACGGTTCGGCGCGCGGCCGGCTGGACAAACTCGCCACGGCCTTAAGCCTGTAAGGGGAATACCGTTTTATGCAACTTAAACCATCCGAAATCAGCGATCTGATTCGGCAACGCCTGCAGAGTTATGAGGCGACTGCCGAAGCGCGCACGGAAGGCACCATCGTCAGCCTGGCCGATGGCATCGCCCGGATTTATGGCCTGGACAATGCGATGCAGGGTGAAATGATCGAGTTCCCGGCCCCCCGGGAAGGTGATCCAGTCACCTACGCGCTGGCTATGAACCTGGAGCGGGATTCCGTCGGTGCGGTGATTCTGGGCGACTATGAGCACTTGGCGGAAGGCGACAAGGCGCTTTGCACCGGTCGCATTCTGGAAGTGCCAGTCGGTGAGGCCCTGTTAGGGCGTGTGGTCAATTCCCTGGGCCAGCCGATTGACGGCAAGGGACCGATCAACTCCACGCAGAGTTCGCCCATCGAAGTCATTGCTCCCGGCGTTATTGAGCGCCAGTCGGTCAGCCAGCCGGTGCAGACCGGTCTGAAGGCCATCGACGCCATGGTGCCGATTGGCCGTGGCCAGCGCGAATTGATCATCGGCGACCGCCAGACCGGTAAGACGGCAGTGGCGATTGACGCGATCATCAATCAAAAAGGCACAGGCATTAAGTGCATCTATGTCGCGATTGGTCAGAAGAATTCGTCCATCGCTAATGTCGTGCGCAAGCTGGAAGAACACGGCGCGATGGATCACACCATCGTGGTCGCCGCCAGCGCTTCCGAATCCGCGGCGATGCTGTACACCGCTCCGTATTCCGGTTGTGCGATGGGCGAATACTTCCGCGACCGGGGCCAGGATGCGTTGATCGTTTACGACGACCTATCCAAGCAGGCCGTGGCCTACCGCCAAGTGTCCCTGCTGTTGCGCCGCCCGCCAGGCCGCGAAGCCTTCCCTGGCGACGTGTTCTATCTGCATTCCCGTTTGCTGGAGCGCGCCTCCCGCATCAACGCCGATGAAGTCGAGCGTCTCACCAACGGCGCGGTGACCGGTAAGACGGGTTCGCTGACGGCCTTGCCGATTATTGAAACCCAGGCGGGTGACGTGTCGGCGTTCGTGCCGACTAACGTGATCTCGATCACTGACGGCCAGATCTTCCTGGAAACTGATCTGTTCAACGCCGGCATCCGCCCTGCCATTAATCCTGGTCTGTCGGTGTCCCGTGTTGGCGGCGCTGCCCAGACCAAGATCATTAAGAAGCTGGGCGGTGGCATCCGGTTGGCTCTGGCTCAGTATCGTGAACTGGCGGCTTTTGCCCAGTTTGCTTCTGACTTAGACGAGGCGACCCGCAAGCAGCTTGAGCGCGGGCAGCGGGCCACTGAGTTGATGAAGCAGAAACAGTACTCGCCGATGTCGGTGGCCGAGATGGGCATTTCGCTGTTTTCGGTGGATCGGGGCTACTTGGACGACGTACCGCTCAACAAGATCGGTGACTTCGAAGCCGGGCTGCTGGCGTTTGCACGGGCCAACTACGCTGACTTGGTCGACAAGATCAACGCGGCGGGCGACTACAACGATGAGATCGAAAGCGGCATGAAGAAAGTCGTGGAAGATTTCAAGGCCCACTTCGTCTAAACGGGGGCAGCATGGCAGGCGCCAAAGAGATACGAACCAAAATCAAGAGTATCAAAAGTACTCAGAAGATCACCAAGGCCATGGAAATGGTGGCGGCGAGCAAGATGCGCAAGGCGCAGGAACGCATGCGAGCGGCCCGGCCCTACGCGAATAAGATTCGCAACGTCATCTCGCACCTGTCACATGCCCATACTGAGTATCGTAGTCCGGGCTTGATAGAACGCGAGGTTAAGCGGGTCGGATTAATCGTCATCTCGACGGACCGTGGTCTTTGTGGCGGCTTGAACACCAATCTGTTCAAGACCACCATTAACGCCATGCAGCAGTGGCGGAGCAGCGGCATCGAGATTGATATCTGCACCGTCGGCACCAAGGCGTTCCAGTTCTTCCGGCGGCTGCGGGGCAATATCGTCGCCCATGTCTCGCACTTGGGTGACGCGCCCCGTTTCGAAGATGTCCTCGGTCCAGTCAAGGTCATGGCTGATGCGTTTACCGAAGAACGGATCGACGCGATCTATCTGGTGTATAACGAGTTTGTTAACACCATGAGCCAGAAGCCCAAGATGGAGCGGCTGGTGCCGATCACCACCGAGGTGAAAGACGCTGCGCCGGTTCATCGCTGGGACTATATCTACGAACCCGATCCCAAGGAACTCATCGAGCTACTGCTGCGGCGTTACGGCGAGTCCGTGGTTTATCAGGCCCTAGCGGAGAACGTTGCCTGCGAGATGGCCTCCCGCATGGTCGCTATGAAGAGCGCCTCTGATAATGCTGGCGCCCTCATTGATGAGTTGCAACTGATCTACAACAAGGCCCGGCAAGCGTCGATTACCCAGGAACTGGCCGAAATCGTGGGTGGCGCGGCAGCGGTATAGGGTCGCAGCGAACGCCCGTCCCGGTCGGGGCGTGCGTGCGGTGAAACAAGTTTACTGAGGAACCCAAACAATGAGTTCTGGCAATATCGTGCAAATCATCGGCGCGGTGGTGGACGTTGAGTTCCCCCGTGGGTCGGTGCCCAAGATCTACGACGCGCTGCGCCTTGATGAAAACGGATTGATTCTGGAAGTGCAGCAACAGTTGGGCGACGGTGTGGTCCGCACCATCGCGATGGGGCCGTCGGAAGGCCTGAAGCGCAATATGGTCGTATCCAGCACTGGGGCGCCGATCTCGGTGCCGGTGGGCAAGCCCACGCTGGGTCGGATTATGAATGTGCTGGGGATACCGATTGACCACAAGGGGCCGGTGGAAACCGACACCCATCGCGCTATCCACCAGCCGGCGCCCAGTTATGAAGATCAGTCAGGGGCGACCGAGCTGCTGGAAACCGGCATCAAGGTCATTGACCTGCTCTGTCCGTTCGCCAAGGGCGGCAAGGTGGGCCTTTTTGGCGGCGCCGGTGTAGGCAAGACCGTCAACATGATGGAGTTGATCCGCAACATCGCGATCGAGCACTCCGGTTATTCGGTGTTCGCCGGCGTGGGCGAGCGGACCCGCGAGGGTAACGATTTCTATCATGAGATGAAGGAGTCGAACGTATTGGACAAGGTGGCGCTGGTCTACGGCCAGATGAACGAGCCGCCGGGCAACCGGCTGCGCGTGGCCCTGACCGGTCTGAGCATTGCCGAGCATTTCCGCGAAGAAGGTAATGACGTTCTGCTGTTCATTGATAACATCTACCGCTATACCCTGGCCGGCACTGAGTGTTCGGCGCTGTTGGGCCGTATGCCCTCTGCGGTGGGTTATCAGCCGACGCTGGCCGAAGAAATGGGTGTGTTGCAGGAGCGCATTACCTCGACCAAGACCGGGTCCATCACCTCCATTCAGGCAGTGTATGTGCCTGCGGATGACTTGACTGACCCGTCGCCAGCTACGACCTTCGCGCATTTGGACGCCACAGTGGTGTTGTCCCGGCAGATCTCCGAACTAGGCATCTACCCGGCGGTGGATCCACTGGATTCCACTTCCCGGCAGCTCGACCCACTGGTCGTTGGTCAAGATCACTACGACACGGCCCGTGCGGTGCAGAGCACTCTGCAGCGCTACAAGGAACTGAAGGACATCATCGCCATTTTGGGCATGGATGAACTGTCCGAGGAAGATAAACTGGTGGTGGCTCGCGCCCGCAAGATCCAGCGCTTCCTGTCGCAGCCGTTCTTCGTCGCGGAAGTCTTCACCGGCTCGCCCGGCAAATATGTCTCGCTCAAGGACACCATTGCGGCGTTCAAGGGCATTGTGGCGGGTGAGTATGATCATCTGCCCGAGCAGGCGTTTTACATGGTTGGCTCAATTGACGAGGCCGTGGAAAAGGCCAGCAAGCTGTAATGGGGGCGCGGTTCCGCACGAAGCGGAACCGTGTTCCATGGCTAACCGACCAGGAGACGCACCATGGCCATGACACTGCATGTTGATATTGTCAGCGCGGAAAAGGAGTTGTTCTCTGGCGCTGCGGAGATGGTGACTGCGCCGGGCGAGATGGGCGAACTTGGCATATTGCCCCGACACAGCCAATTATTGACCCGGCTTAGGCCCGGCCAGGTTCGGGTGAAGTTGCAAGGGGGTGAGGAACAATTGTTCTACGTGTCAGGCGGGATGTTGGAAGTACAGCCGCATGTGGTAACGATCCTGTCCGACACCGCCGAACGGGCGCGGGATTTGGATGAAGCGGCGGCGCAGTCCGCTAAGCAACGTGCTGAGCAGATTATCGCGGATCACCGCAGCGAATTCGAGTTTGCCCGGGCTAAGGCTGAGCTGGCTGAGGCAATCGCTCAATTGCAGACGATAGAAAGATTGCGCAAGCTGCGTAAATCTGGCTGATTAAGCCTAATAACAATAATATTTTGACCCCGCTAGGCCGTGGCGCAAGCTGCGGCTTTTTTATAGTCGTGCTATTAGACCCAGAGTCTTATAGACTAACTGACTTATAAAACTACCAGAATCGGCTGCTGGCCACCTCAGACAACCTTTTAACCCGTAGGGGCTAGTTCACAAGAATCCACGCAAAGAACCAGCATTTTTCCGGTTAGAGGAGTAGCTGACTGGAAAATTTGATTTGAATCAAAAGGTTTGTTTCAATAGTACGTGATCCTGATGAAATTCATTGAAACGCTTCTCGAACGCACTATCCTGCTCAGCCGTTGGCTGCTGGCGCCGCTTTACCTGGTGCTAATCACTGTCCTGATCCTGTTTACGGTCAAGGCGGTGCAGGAAGTCATTCATCTGTTCGCTATCATCTGGACGGTCAGTGAGACTGATTTGATTCTGTCGGTGTTGGCGCTGGTGGACATGGTGCTAGTGGCCAATCTGCTGGTGATGGTGATTCTTAGCAGCTATGAAACTTTCGTTTCCGCGCTGGATACCGCTGAGGGTCAGGAAAAACCGTCTTGGCTGGGCAAGATTGATGCCGCCACTATCAAGATCAAGTTGGCGGTCGCGATCGTCGCCATTTCCTCTATCCACTTGCTCAAAGCGTTCATGACTTCCCCGTCTCAGGACACGAACGAGCCACTGTGGAACAATGAATTATTCTGGTTGGTAGTGATCCATCTGACCTTTGTCATATCAGCACTGGTGATGGCGTGGATTGATCGGATTGCCTTCGCCCCGCATCGGGGAAATCACTGAAACTCCTGTCGACCTACCCAGTCACGGGCGAATTGCCAGGCGACCCGGCCACTGCGCGACCCACGTTGCAAGGCCCATTGCAAAGCCGCCCGGCTGGCTGATTCATTCAACCCCATCGGCCAAGCCAAGCGTTCCAGCCAGTAGGCGACGATGGCGAGATAATCATCTTGGCTAAAAGGGCGAAATGATAGCCACAGTCCAAAGCGTTCGGACAGTGAAATTTTTTCCTCGACGGCCTCGCTGTGATGTAACTCACCCTCAATGAACCGGGTATCTTCATTCTCGCGCAGATATTCGGGCAGCAGGTGGCGACGGTTGGATGTGGCGCAGAGCAAGACATTATCCGGCGCAACGCTGATTGAACCGTCCAGCATCGCCTTGAGTGCTTTGTAGCTGGGATCATTGGCTTCAAACGACAGGTCATCGCAATAAAGCAAAAATCTTTCCGGGCGTTCAAACAGCGGATCAACAATGTCCGGCAGATCCAGCAGGTCTTGTTTGTCTACTTCGATCAGCCGCAGGCCCTGGTCAGCATACTCATTTAGCAACGCTTTGATCAGCGATGATTTCCCAGTGCCGCGTGAGCCCCACAGCAGGACATGGTTACAGGGACGTCCGGCCAGAAATTGCCGGGTGTTCAGATCCATCGCGGTTTTCTGACGGTCAATTCGTTGCAGATCAGCCAGCCGCAAGGGATGGGGGTGGCGCACCGGCTGGAGTGCGCCTCGTTGGCCGAGTCGCCGCCAGCGAAATGCCCGGCAGCGTACCCAGTCAGGCGGCTCCAGCGCCGCTGGTAAAAGCGTTTCCCACCGGGCGAGCAAGCTATTCAGCCGTTCAGCGAGCACCTGATCCACGGTTAATGTCATGGATTCCACAATATCAGCGGCTCATCACTAAGGTGCTTGCCCCCTGATCAGCGCCGCCTAGCAGAACCAGGTCAGCAACGATTCGGGTGCTTTCTTCCAGCGCTATATCTGGAACCACACTCTCCTTGCCTTCGGGAATTTCATCGCCGGGTTTGAGTAGTGGTAGATTCTTTCCCACCCGGTAACGATTTTCGCGCTCCCGTTGCCAGGACTTGAGGTACTCCTGATCGGCCCGCCGCTGCTTTTCCAGCAGTGAAACCGTTGTTTTTTCCCGTTGTTGCCGGGCGAATTCGAGATCACGCAGGAAGGCCTGATAATCCGGTTGACCTGTGATCCGCGCCTGGTGCCGTCGCGCCAACTCTGGCGCCAGCGCCGCCAGGCGCTGGGCGCCCTGATAATGGGTCGCGGGGATCTCATCCCAGGGTAGGGCGTTTTTCTGAGCGCTTTCGCCGATATCGTCACTGTCTATTGCGGAGGGAATAGTAATGTCGGGCCGCACCCCGCGATGTTGGGTGCTGCCACCGCTGATTCGGTAGAACTTGGCGACGGTCATCTTTAACTGGCCCTGTGATTCTTTCGTGCGGGTCAACCGACTCAGATCGATCAAGGTCTGCACCGTCCCCTTGCCGAAGGTTGGATCACCGATGACGATACCGCGCCCATAGTCCTGGATGGCGCCGGCGAAGATTTCCGAAGCTGAAGCACTGGCATGATCCACCAATACGGCCAACGGACCGTCATACGCTTGACCACGTTCGCTATCCTCCTCGATCTCTACCCGGCCAGCCGCATTCCTGACCTGAACAATCGGCCCTTTGTCGATAAACAAGCCGGTCAAATCGATAGCTTCTTGTAGGGAACCGCCCCCATTTTCGCGCAAATCCAGCACCAATCCGTCGATTTGGCCTTGTAGCTCCTTCAGCAGCCGCCGGACATCGCGGGTGGTGCTGCGGTAATCCTTAATGCCGCGTCGAGCCGCATCAAAATCACTGTAGAATGCCGGAATGGTCACTACACCGATCCGCAACTCGCGGTTGCCAGAATCCTTGAAGGTCTTAATCTCGCTTTTGGCGGCCTGTTTTTCCAGTTTGATCGTGTCGCGCACCAGCCGCACCGTTTTTTCCGCCGCCGCCGCCCCAGCTTTGCCGGGCAGAATTTTCAAGCGAACCACAGTGCCGCGCGAACCACGGATTTTATCGACCACGTCATCGAGCCGCCAGCCGACCACATCGGTCCACGGTTCCTTCTCGCCCTGCGCCACCGCAACAATCTTGTCACTGGGCCGGATTTGCTGGCTCAGATCCGCCGGGCCACCCGCCACTAGTTCTACCACTGTGACCTGCTCATCTTCCATCCGCAGCACGCAGCCGATGCCTTCCAGCGACAACCGCATCTGGATATTGAAATTCTCGGTATTGCGTGGCGAAAAGTAGGCAGTGTGTGGGTCGAAAGCCTGGGCGACCGCATTCATGTACCACTGAAATACGTCTTCGCTGGTGGATTGCAGGGCCTGGCGCAACCGGTTGTCGTAGCGCTTGCTCAATAATTCGCGGACAGCAGCCTGATCCTTACCCGATAGCATGATGGTCAGCATTTCATGCTTAAGGCGCTTACGCCACAAGTTATCGAGTTCGTCCGAGGTTTTAGCCCAGGGGGCGTCCTGGCGATCCACGTCCAGGGACTCATCGACATCGAAGCGAAAATCCTGCTTCAGCAAGGTTTGAATGCGTGCGTTGCGCTCGGCCAACCGGCGCAGATAGAGATTGAAAATCGTAAAGGCCGGTTGCAGATCACCGCTTTTCAAGGCGTCATCCAAGGCATGGCGATACGGTTCAAAACTGGCGATATCACTGGCCAGAAAGTAGGAACGGCTCGAATCGAGACTGTCGAGATAGGCGTTCAGCACCAGCGAGGACAGCGCGTCATCCAGCGGACTTTGCCGGTAGTGGTGCTGTGATAACAGCTCAGCGATGATTCGATCCAGCGAATCCTGCCGAGCAGTGGGCGCCAGGGTCTTGGCCTCAACGCCTGGCTGGGCGTCAGGTTTAGCGAAGGCTCCCGGCAGGCCCAAGGTGAAAATCAGGGATAGCAGGGTCAGGGATTTCAGGCTTGGAAGATAATGCATGGAAGTTTCTCGACAGAGACAGGCCGTAAACGCGCCCTCCGGTTCAGAACGGTGTGGGATGAACCAGCACGACGTCCGTTGCCACCGGTTGCTTGCCGTTCGGTTCGGCCAAGGTGAATTCAAAAATATGGTTGCGGGACGGTAGTTTCATGACATTGAAGCCATCCGGCAAGCTGGAATCATGGAAAAATGCCGTCCGGTAGGGGGATTCTGGATCACGGGAATCGGTTTTCCACAGATACGGTGACAGTTTGACCAGAAAGCGCATGAAGCCAAAACTCTTGTTGTCGTCATGGTGGTAACAGTAACCGCGCACCCGTGAACCCATAGCTCCCCAGAGCGGTGAGAGGTAATCGTCGCCGCGGGTCGGCAGCAATCCTGGTACCAGGTAACCGGATACGAACATATCCGATTCCCGACGCAGTTCTTCAGACACGTTATCGAAGGCCAGGGTTTCCACCCGACAACCTTTATTCTGCAAGGCCCGAACAACCTGCACAAAATCGCCATCGCCAGTTGCCAGCAAGACTCGGTCGAGATTTTCCGATTGCAGCAACACATCGACCGCCATGTCGAGATCGGCGTTGGCTTTGCCATAGCGATTGCCTGCTTCGTCCTGAAACCACTTGACACGCTTTTCAATCACTTTGTAGCCCAGTTCGCGCAGCGCCGATTGATAAGCGCGGGCCTTATCCCGATAGATCGTGTTGGTCTCGGCGCGTTCCTCATCGTAGGACAGGTAAACGTTGAGGCGGAGCGGTTCGGCGTAATCCCGGCAGGCAAATTCGCGCAGCACGTCGTATTGCATCCGCTGCCCGCCATTGCGGGAGATGTTGGCGGCGTCCACATAAACGCCAACTTTGGCATGAGATTTGAGGTCAATAGTCATATGCTTGTTTTAAAACTCTTTAACATAATGGTTTGCTGATGTTGAGGGAGTTAAAATATACCCTTTTGATGACGCCTGCAGAGCCCATTTAGTCTGACGGATTCCACATAACGCGCCATTCTACCTGTTTCTACGGGCTTCCTGATACGGTCGCAATCAGCCGGAACAGGGCAGGACTCTGGCGTTCAAATCAGTAGAATACTCACTCTACGAGTATTCGTACTATTCTATAGTTCAGCCCATCACAACTGGTAAGAGGTTATCTAAACATGAAAGTATCGCATCTGGCCACCGCCAGCCTGCTGGTTTTCACCATCCTGGCTGCCGGGACCATCGCGCCCGAAGTTACGGCGCAACCGCGTTCCGCTGAGGATTACGGGAACCGCCCCGACGATGGTTACGATAATCGCGGCGCCGGTGATGGTTACGATAATCGCGGCGCCGGTGATGACTTCGGAGGCGCCCAGCAGCAAATCGAGCGGATGATCACCCCGGAATATCGCCGCCTCGGGATGCGGGTGGAACGGCTGCCCGACGGCAGCCTGCGGCTGCGGTTGCCCAGCGAGGTGATGTTTGCCTATGACAGCGCCAACATCAGCCCGGGTTTCGCTCCCACCTTGCGCAAGATTGCTAGCTTGATGAACCGTTATCCCCGTACAAGGGCGCGCATTATCGGGCACACGGATAGCGTGGGCTCGGATCGCTATAATCTGGATCTGTCGCTACAGCGAGCGGAAAGCGTGGCTGCATTCCTCAGCGCACAGGGCGTAAATAATCGCCGATTGCTCACCGATGGACGTGGCAAAGAGGAACCAATTGCCAGTAATGCGACTCCCGAAGGCCGACAGATGAATCGGCGGGTGGATATTGTCATCCTGCGGCCCCAGCGCGGCGGGCAGCGCCAGAATTGATCCCCATCAGGTCGCCAGCGCGGTGCGGATCTGTGCAGCCAGCGCCTTAAGCTGTTCAGGATCAGCCGGTTCGCGACCATGCGCACCGGCTTTGCGCCCTTCCTGCATGGGCACGATGTGGACATGGTAGTGTAGTACGGTCTGGCCGGCAGCAGCGCCATTGAACTGGCTGATGCGGATACCCTCTGGGTTCAGCGCCTTTTGCACTGCCCGGGCAACACGCTGGACCGTTGAGGCGACAGCCAACAAATCGGTTTCAGCAATTTCCAGCAGATTAGGCGCATGTGCCTTGGCGATGACTAAGGTGTGTCCTGGGTTGGCCGGGCGGACATCCATAAAAGTCAGTGTTTGTGTGTCTTCATGGACTTTCATCGCCGGAATTTCGCCCCGGACGATTTTGCAGAAAATGCAATGGGCGGATTCAGACATCGTGATAAGGTCCTTGGGAGGTGAAAAGTTCAGTGGCTGCCGCGTTCCAGCGTGCGGATTTCCAGACGCAAATCTTCCCGACCTTTTTTTCGCCGCACGATCTGTACCGGGAAATATTGTAATTCAATGGCGAACCAAAAAATCGTCGTCCGGTTGCCATCCGGCCGGGTCTGGCTGACGCGCACCGTGCGCAACGAGCCCAGCGCGGTTTTCAGTGTTTCTTCACCTTCATTGCGGATTCGGTAAACCCGGGGTTCGGCGCTATCGACCAGCGTGTATTGTTCGGGTAGCTGGCCGCGTTGCAGGTCCCACATCACTGCCAAATTCAAACTCAGCGGATCGGTGACGCCGGGAGATAGCGGCAGGGTTGCTTGTTCAGCGGTGCTGCGCACCTCAATCTGCGCCGCCAGCCAATCAAAGCGCAATTGCACGGCTTGGGTCTCCCCGCCGGCATCCGCCTGCCGTGCGTAGCGGAGAGGCCGCACTTGGCCATCACGGATTTCGCCGCTGGCCTGTTCCTGAATCCGGTGGGATGTCAGCAAAGCCACCCATTGGTTGGGATGCACCTCAAAATGCATGGCATAACCGTTCGACGCGGTGGCATCCAGGTTCATCAGCGCCTCGCCGACCGGCAGACCGGAGCCATATAAATCATAGCGGGCCTGAAATGGCGCTATCGGCAGGTCGGCGTGAACCGTAGATACTGCCAGCAGACCCACCAGCGCTACGGAGTGCATCAGCTTCATGAAAGATTCAGACCTGTAATTGGGCCAACTGCTGCCGACGCTCTTGGAGCAACGTTGCGTAGGCGCGGCTGAGCGCGTGTTCATAAGCGCAATCACCCTGCTCACCCATCTCGTACAGGCGGCTCTCGAAAAAGGCAATTTCCTGGCGCAGATAGTCTGTTGCCCGATAGTCGGCGGCCAGATGGCCCAGGCTGGTCGGGTGGGTGCCCAGCGCAAAATTCGCATACATGTTCGCTTCTCCTCGTCCATTCCAGGGTTTATTCAAAGACTAGACGTCCGCAGTGAACTTTGCATGACATTCCCACAAAATCCAGAATTCAGAGTGAGCGAAAGCGCATCGATAGATCAACCGCCCGCACATCCTTGGTCAGGCCACCGATGGAAATATAATCGACGCCGGTTTCGGCAATCGAGCGAACTGTGTTGAAATTGACGTTGCCGGACGCTTCCAGCTTGGCCCGTCCGCCGGTGATCTTTACGGCCTCAGCCATATCGGTCCGACTGAAGTTGTCCAGCATGATGATGTCGGGCTTAGCGACCAGCGCTTCGTTCAATTCAGCGAAATTCTCCACTTCTACTTCGACCGTGACTCCCGGATGCAGGCGGCGGGCAGCGGCAATCGCGTTGCTGATGGAGCCGGCGGCCATGATATGGTTTTCCTTGATCAGCACTGCGTCAAACAGGCCGATGCGGTGGTTTCGGCAACCGCCGCAGCGCACGGCATATTTCTGAGCGAGCCGCAGGCCAGGCAAGGTCTTGCGGGTATCGAGAATCGTCGCCTGAGTTCCCACTACAGCATCGGCATAGCGACCAGCCAAAGTAGCGACGCCCGATAGCATTTGCAGGAAGTTGAGCGCAGTCCGTTCGCCGGTCAGCAGGGCGCGAGCTGGACCACGCAGGGTGCAAAGGGGTTGATCAGTAACGATGCGGTCGCCATCCGCTGCTTGCCAGTCCACAGCAATTCGGGCGTCGAGTTGGTGAAAGACGGCGTTGAACCAGGCAGCGCCGCACAGGATAGCGTTCTCGCGGCTGATGACCGTTGCTTCGGCCTGAGCGTTTTCGGGAATCAATGCAGCGGTCAAATCGCCGCTGCCGACATCTTCGGCCAAGGCCAGAGCAACAGTGGGGTTAGGATCAGGCAAGTTCATAGCGGGCCTCTAGTCTGGGATTAAGTGTTCGTAACGCCTGGAAACTATCAACAGATCAATTGGATTGAAGCGCCCACAGATGGCTGCGAAGCTCAACAGCGTCCACGAATCCTACGACCCGCTGCTCCCGGCGCTCCCGGCCATCCGCACTAAAGAACAGTAGGGCGGGCGGCCCGACGATGCCGAAGTGTTTTAACAACGCCTGGTCGTCGTCGTCGTGAGCCGTCACATCCGCCTGGAGCGCCACCATGCCGGCCAGGATCGTGCGCACGGCAGGATCGCTGAAGGTGAACCGTTCCAGTTCCTTGCAGCTAACGCACCAGTCGGCGTAGAAATCCAGCATCACGGGTCGATTGCTAGCCTCCTGTAGTGCCTGTTCAACATCTGCAACCGTTTTGACCGGGCGGAAAATTGACTCGGGCGCTTTATGAGCGCTGGCCGTAAAACTGACGTCGCGCAACGGTTGCCAAGGGTCGCGTCCGCCCGCCGCTACGCCGACCAAGAGCAACACACCATAAATCAGCAGTACGACCCCAAGACCCTTGACTAATATTCGCCAGCCCGGCGCGCCATGCGCTACTGATTGCAAAGCGCCCATGTAAGTCGCTGTGATGATGAGTAACGTCGCCCACAACACCATGATCAAGGTCGCTGGTAAAATGCGCTCCAGCAGCCATAATGCCACCGCCAGCAGCATGACGCCGAAAATCACTTTGATCCGTTCCATCCAATGACCGGCACGAGGTAGCCAGTGACCCGTGGATGCGCCAATGACTAGTAGCGGAGCGCCCATGCCCAAGCTCAAAACGAACAGGGCGACAGCACCTAATATGACATCACCGGTCACTGCGATAAAGCTCAATGCACCGATCAGCGGCGGGGCCACGCACGGCCCAATGATCAGCGCTGACAGGAAGCCCATCACCGCCACGCCTGCGTAATGACCGCCGCGCTGGCGATTGCTCCATTCCGTCAACCGATGCTGTACGGAAGCCGGCAATTGCAGGTCGTAAAAACCGAACATCGATAGCGCCAATAGCACAAACAGGCTGCTGAACGTACCGATCACCCAGGGATTCTGGAACCAGGCCGGGATGTTTTGCCCCAGTAGCGCTGCCAGTATGCCAATGGCGGTATAGGTCACCGACATGGCCAGCACGTAGGCCAAAGCCAGCGCCAACGCCCGCCGACGGGTCAAATTTGCACCCTGTCCAGCGATCAGGCTGGAGAGAATGGGCGCCATCGGGAACACGCAGGGCGTAAAGGCCAGCAGCAAACCGAAACCAAAGAAGGCGGGAATCGACAGGAATCGTTGTTCTCCAAGGAGTCGCGCCAGCCGATCCTGTTCCGCTTCGGTCGGTTGAATGGGCGGGAACTTCGCCCTGACCTCTGACCTTTCTCCCGTGAGCGGACGGGGAGGGCTTGCCAAGCTAGCATCTTCTGCCACTGGGCGGAGGGGGGTTGCCGGCAGGGCGACGGCGACGGTTTGACTCAGCGGCGGATAGCAGACTCCTATCTCAGCGCAGCCCTGGTAATGTGCTTTCATCTCGACGGCTCCAGTGCTCTCCAAGGTGCGTTGCAGACGGGCGATGATCACCGCTTCGCCATGGAAAACCTGTTGCAAGCCAAAATAGGGGTCGTCTTTCGGCTCGCCAGCGGGAATTTCCACGTTGGCGATGGCAACGCCCTGAGGATCTATCAGCTCAAGCCGGAATTTATCGCGGTACAGATAATAGCCCGGTGCAATGGCCCAGCGAGCTTGGAGAGTGACCGGGTCCAAGGCGTCGAGCGTCAGCCGGAATGCCTGATCAGCCTCCAAAATTCGCTCTGGTGAAGAATGACCAAAGCGGTCAAATAAGCCGCCAGCCGCCGGTCCCGCCAGTAATGTCGCCAGTAGCGCCAGCCAGAGCCAGGCCCGGTAATCCCATTTCATACCGGCGCTCCCGTACTGTCCACAATCCAGTCCAGATAAGCGGCTGAACCGGCCTGAATCGGCAGGGCAATGATCTCGGGAACCGCATAAGGATGCAGATCACGGATGCGTGCTTCCAGCAGCGGATAAATCGTGCTGCGCGTTTTGATGATCAATAACCATTCAGTGTCTCGCTGGATTTGACCCTGCCAGCGATAAATTGAGGTCAGCCCTGGAACCAGGTTGACGCAGGCGGCCAACCGCTCGCTCACCAGGGCCTCGGCAATGCGCTCGGCAGTAGCCGGGTCTGGGCAGGTGCAGTAGATCACCAGCGATGGACTGTCCATGACGGGTTCCTCTTGAAATGGAGATGAGAAAGCGGGCGGTGCGGGCTGAGCTTGGATAGCGTAACGATAGACCCCGGTTTGACGATTTTCTTCATTGGACCCCCTTGAAAATTTCCTACTCTGCCCCACTTCTCCGTCAACCCCTTGACAGGGGGTTCTCGCTGGCTATGATTAGCACTCACCAAGGTCGAGTGCTAACAATAGCAGCGCCAACCTCAAGTCACCGAATTCAACCCTCAGGAGATGTATCAATGAACATTCGTCCATTGCATGATCGCGTACTCATCAAGCGTGTTGAAGAAGAAACCAGGAGTCCGGGCGGCATCGTACTGCCGGGCGCCGCTGCCGAAAAGCCGTCGCGTGGTACGGTCATGGCGATTGGACGCGGCAAGTTGCTGGAGAACGGCGATGTGCGGCCTCTGGATGTCAAAGTCGGTGACCTCGTCCTGTTTGGCAAATATTCGGGTAGTGAAGTGAAGGTGGACGGTGAAGATCTGATCGTCATGCGCGAAGACGAGATCATGGCGATCATTGAGAAGTAAGCGTCCACTGACTTCAAATCCCCTTAACCCTAGATAAATGTTTCAGAGGAATTGCAAAGATGGCTGCAAAAGACGTTAAGTTTGGTGATGACGCCCGCTCGCGCATGGTGCGCGGCATCAATGTTCTGGCTAACGCGGTCAAAGTCACGCTCGGCCCCAAGGGCCGCAACGTGTTGCTCGACAAGTCCTTTGGCGCCCCCACAGTCACCAAGGACGGCGTATCAGTCGCCAAGGAAGTGGAGCTGGAAGACAAGTTCGAGAATATGGGTGCGCAGATGGTGAAGGAGGTCGCTTCCAAGACTTCCGATGTAGCCGGTGACGGCACCACCACCGCGACGGTGTTGGCCCAAGCCATCGTCCGGGAAGGCATGAAAGCTATTGCCGCTGGCATGAACCCGATGGATCTGAAGCGCGGTGTTGATAAGGCCGTCGCTGCTGCTGTTGAGGAATTGAAGAAACTGTCCAAGCCTTGCACGGATGACAAAGCGATTGCCCAGGTCGGTACGATTTCCGCCAACGCCGATGAGGCAATTGGCCAGATCATTGCCAACGCCATGAAGAAGGTCGGCAAGGAAGGCGTGATCACTGTTGAAGAAGGCAAGAGCCTGGACAACGAGTTGGATGTCGTGGAGGGCATGCAGTTCGACCGGGGTTATATCTCGCCCTATTTCATCAACAACCAGCAGAACATGAGCGCAGAGCTGGAAGCTCCCTACATCCTGCTGTATGACAAGAAGATTTCCAACGTCCGTGACCTGCTGCCGGTACTGGAAGGCGTCGCCAAGTCCAGCAAGCCGCTGCTGATTGTCGCTGAGGATGTCGAGGGCGAGGCGCTGGCTACCTTGGTGGTCAACACCATTCGCGGCATCGTTAAGGTCGCGGCGGTCAAAGCCCCCGGCTTCGGCGACCGGCGCAAGGCCATGTTGCAGGATATCGCCATTCTGACCGGCGGCCAGGTGATCTCCGACGAAGTCGGCCTGAGCTTGGAAAAGACCACACTGTCTGATCTGGGTACCGCCCGCAAGGTGGTGATCGCCAAGGAAAACACCACGATTATTGATGGCGCTGGCAAGACGGACGAGATTCAAGGTCGGGTCGAGCAGATTCGCCGCCAGATCGAGGAAGCGACCTCCGATTATGACCGTGAGAAGCTGCAGGAGCGTGTCGCCAAATTGGCCGGCGGTGTTGCGGTTATCAAGGTCGGCGCGGCCACCGAAATCGAAATGAAAGAGAAGAAAGCCCGTGTTGAAGACGCCCTGCACGCCACCCGTGCGGCGGTTGAGGAAGGTGTGGTCGCCGGCGGCGGCGTCGCGCTGGTTCGCGCTCTGCAGGCGATCAAGGATCTGAAAGGCGACAATGCCGATCAACATACCGGTATCGCCATTGCCCTGCGTGCGATGGAGGAGCCGTTGCGGCAAATCGTCGCGAATGCCGGCGACGAGGCTTCCGTGGTCATGAACAAGATCCTGGAAAATAGCGGCAACTATGGCTACAACGCCGCGACTGGCGAATACGGCGACATGGTCGCGATGGGTATCCTGGACCCCACCAAAGTGACCCGTTATGCCCTGCAGAACGCTGCATCGGTCGCTTCACTGCTGATCACCACCGAGGCGATGATCGCCGAACTACCCAAGAAGGAGTCTGCTGGCGGTATGGGCGGCGGCATGGGCGGTATGGGCGGCATGGGCGGTATGGGCGACATGATGTAAGCATCCTTTCGTCCGAAATTGAAAAACCCCGCGCTAGCGGGGTTTTTTATGCCGGATTCATTAAGCAATGCGATACGACGAAAGACCCTGTAGGGCGTTCGGGTGAGGAGCCGGTTTTGAATTTACGCCGTTTTCTGATCTTTCTTATTGCCGGCTGGTCTGGCTTTTTCGTGATGGCCGTCGAAATGCTGAGCGGGCGGATTCTGGCGCCAAATTTCGGCAACAGCATTCATGTCTGGGGCGCGATCATCACGATATTCATGCTGGCGCTATCCGTCGGTTATCTGTTGGGCGGCTGGTTATCGGTCAATCAGCCCAGCTTGCGCCGTTTGGCGCTGATCCTCATCAGTGGTGCAGTCACTATGCTTCCCGTGATCGTTCTGGGCGACGCGGCGCTCGACTGGGTGTTCGATGTGATGGATGACCCCCGTTACGGCTCCCTGCTGTCGGCCACTCTGCTATTCTTCATCCCCACAGCGATATCGGGCATGGTATCCCCCTACGCGGTGCGCCTGCTGGTTGCTGAGTCGCGTTTGAGCGGTCATTACGCAGGACAGCTCTATTTCGTTTCTACCTTTGGCAGCGCTGCGGGAACCCTTTTGACGTCGTTTTATCTGGTTCTTTATTTTGAAATCCATCAGATTATTGCTGGGCTGATCGGCATTTCACTGATTTTGGGACCGCTCGCCCTGTTCCCTGGACCTCCTGATGATACAGAGCAAGAAAATTAAAACCCTGCTGGCTTTCCTCGCTTCGATCATGATCCCCTCCGCAACAGCCGCCGTTCAAGTCGTTCATAACGAAAAATCGCTTTATCGTAACATCCTCGTCTACGAAGAAGATGGCCAGCGTTGTCTGAGTTTCACTCGCCAGAAGCAGAGCGCCCGGCAAACCTGCCAATCGCTGAGCGACCCCAGCGAATTCGTATTCAGTTATACCCGGATGATGATGGGCGCACTATATCTGAACCCCAATCCTCGAAGAGTTCTGATTATCGGTTTGGGCGGCGGCGTTCTACCAACCGCACTGTCCAGGCTGTTTCCTGAAACGGTGATTGACGTCGTTGAAATTGACCCAGCGGTGGTGAAAGTTGCGCAGCAGTTTTTTGGCTTTAATCCGGGTCGGAACGTCCATGTTTTTGAGGAGGATGGGCGAGTCTTTATCAAGCGTGCCGGCAAGACCGATCAACGTTACGATTTGATCATGCTGGATGCCTTTGATCATGAATACATCCCCGAACACCTGCTGACCCAGGAGTTTTTGCTGGAAGTCAAAAAATTGTTGACAGCGGAGGGCGTATTGGCGGCGAACACCTTTTCCAGCAGTCGTCTTTATCACCATGAATCAGTTACTTACACTTCGGCATTTGGCGATTTTTATAATTTGCGGGTCAAGTTGAAAAATCGCGTCATCCTGAAAAAAATGGACGGACTCCCGGCAATGGAGGCGATTCAACGCCATGCCGACCAGCTTGAGGAAAAGCTGGCGCCTTTGGGATTTGGCCGCGAATGGCTGATTCCGCTGTTTTCAACTGAGCGTGATTGGGATGTCAACGCCCGTGTTTTGACAGATCAATATTCGCCGTCAAATATATTGAATTCGCTGTTTTAGCCATCGGAAATTCCATAACCTGTAAAAGATTGCCATCGGTCGCTGAAAAAAAAGGCGGCCCGTGGGCCGCCCTGTTTTTACTTGGTGAAACGGCGTTTAGCCGAGATCCTTGATGCCCTGGATCATCCCTGCCGCAACTTTCTGCGCGTCGCCATAGACCATCCGAGTGTTATCAGCGAAGAACAGCGCGTTTTCGATGCCGGCGAAGCCCACACCCTTGCCGCGTTTGATCACCTGCACGTTCTTGGCGTGATCTACGTTCAGGATCGGCATCCCGTAAATCGGGCTGGCCTTGTCGGTGCGCGCCGCTGGATTCACCACATCATTGGCGCCGATCACCAGCGCCACATCCGCTGTCGAAAACTCTTCGTTGATCTCGTCCATGTCGAAGATCAGATCGTAGGGAACGCCCGCTTCCGCCAGCAGCACATTCATATGACCGGGCATCCGACCTGCAACCGGGTGAATGGCGAACTTGACGACGACATCCCGCTCCATCAGCAGCTTGCACATTTCCCAGATCTTGTGCTGCGCCTGGGCCACCGCCATGCCGTAACCGGGCACGATAATGACCTTGCTCGCATACGCCATCTGAATGGCTGCATCCGGTGGTTCCATCGGCTTGAGGCTGCCCGTCACCGCCTGCGCCTCGCCACTGCCCAGCGCCGCCCAGTTGCTGAACAGCACATTAGCCACCGAGCGATTCATCGCTTTGGCCATCATCAGCGTCAGTAGCGTACCCGACGAGCCGACGATGATGCCGGCAATGATCATGGCCGAGTTGCCGAGCACGAAGCCTTCCAACGCGACCGCCAGACCGGTGAAGGCATTGAACAGGGAAATGACCACCGGCATATCCGCGCCGCCGATGGGCAGGGCCATCATCGCACCAAACGCCAGCGCTAGCAGGAAGAACACGGTGATCAGTGCGCCACTGGAGCTGTGGCTGAGTGCGATGACCAAACCGAGCACCACCGCCGCACCGAAGATGGCCGCATTGATTTTCTGTTGCCCCGTGAAGCGAAACTTAGCGTCGTCCCTGAAGAATTTGAGTTCTTGCAACTTGCCGAAGGCGACCACCGAACCGGAGAAAGCGACGGCGCCAATCAGCGCGCCGGCCACCGCCATGATCAGGATATGGGTCTCCGGCGCTTTGGCGCCGTGATCCTTGAGCAACTCCACCGCCGCAATCGCTGCCGCTGCACCGCCGCCCATGCCATTGTAGATAGCGATCATCTGCGGCATGGCCGTCATTGGCACTTTCTTAGCGCCCCACCAGGCGATCACCCCGCCAATCGCAATAGCAATGACCATCAGCACGTAATTGCCGGGACCCGCCTGAATTTGTGGATGAACGAAGCTGACCACCGTGGCCAGCACCATCCCATAGCCCGCCCAGACAATGCCGCTGCGGGCGGTGGTCGGATGCGACATCCGCTTCAGGCCGAGAATGAACACCGCAGCCGTCAGGAAATAGACCGTTTCAATCAGATAACCCATGACTTACTTCTCCTGGCCTTTGCTGCTCTTGAACATTTCCAGCATCCGCTCGGTGACGAAGTAGCCGCCGATCGCGTTGCCAGCGCCTAGCAATACGCCAAGAAAGCCAATCGCCTGTTCCAGCGGAGTCACAGCCTGGCCGAGCGCCACCATCGCGCCCACCAGCACGATGCCATGGACGAAGTTGGTGCCGGACATCAGCGGGGTGTGCAGGATCACCGGTACCTTACCGATGATTTCATAGCCGAGAATGCCGGCCAGCATCAGGATGTAAATCGGGGAGAAAAACGCAACCACAGCTTCCATCATGCTTCTCCGGTAGAGTTAGCCGACCAGCTTGCTGGTGGGTTCATGGACGATCTTGCCGCCGTGGGTGAGGGCGCTCTTGGCGATCACCTCGTCGTTCCAGTCGAGGTTGAGGGCGCCGTCCTTGATCATCGGCGACAGGAAATTGAACAAATTCTTGGCGTACATCTCGCTGGCCGGCGCCGGGAAGTTGCTGGGAATGTTAATCGGGCCGTCAATGACCACGCCGTTATGCTCATAGGTTTCGCCGGGACGGGTCAGATCACAGTTACCGCCCGATTCCGCCGCCAGGTCGATGATGACTGCGCCGCGCTTCATGTTTTCCACCATCGCGGCAGTCACAATTTTCGGCGCGGCCCGGCCCGGAATAGCCGCTGTGGTAATGACTGCATTGGCGGCGGCGACATGCTTGGCCAAGACGTCGGCCTGTTTCTGCCTCTCTTCCGCTGTCAGTTCACGGGCGTAACCGCCTTCGGCAGCGGCATTCACACCCGTGTCGATCATCTTCGCGCCCAGTGATTCAATTTCCTGCCGGGCGGCTGGACGAATGTCATACGCTTCCACCATGGCGCCGAGTCGGCGGCACGTCGCGATGGCTTGCAAACCGGCCACGCCGGCGCCGACGATCACGACCTTGGAAGGGCGGATGGTGCCGGCGGCAGTGGTCAACATCGGGAAGAACCCGCTGGCCAGAATGGCGGCCCGCAACGCGACATAATAGCCGGCCACTGCCGCCTGCGATGACAGTACGTCCATCGATTGGGCGCGGGAGATGCGCGGGATCAGTTCCATGGCAAAGCTGGTAATTTTCTTGTCGCGCAACCGCTTGACCACGTCCAGATTGCGATGCGGCGCCAACACGGCCAGCAGGGTCGAGCCGTCCTTGAGCCACTCCACTTCTTCCAAAGTGGGCCCCTGCACCTTGAAGACCACATCAGCTTCGGCGTACAGAGTCTGGGCGTTATCGACCAGCCGACTGCTTTTACCATAAAGGTCGTCAGCGAAAAAGGCACTGGCGCCAGCACCCTTTTCTACCAGGATTTCCGCGCCGAGCTTGGCGAATCGCTCGGCCATCGTCGGGTCTAGCGCGACCCGCTGCTCGCCCGAAAGAGTTTCTTTCGGGACGGCCATACGAACAGGCATATTGTTGTCCTCGTTGGTGGTGATTCTTCCAGGCGCCCACCCGCCTGAAAATAGATCGTTAATCCACGCCCGCGAGCGGGCGAACCTGCGCGCCGTCGGCGGGCGACGCACAATACTTGTAGAATAGTAGCCTAGACTGGCAACATCACAACAGGGTTAAGGCTAAAACACCTTCGGTGCGATGCGGGCTATGCAACCGGCCCGTCGTTTTCACGTCTATTCTACGTCAACGAATGTTCATCTCAGTGAGCGATCATGCCACACGAAGGTAGAAACCGGGCAAAGGTGGAAGTATGTACGGATTGGAGCAGCAGGTTTTGCATACGGACGTGACGGGAATGCCATTGGAATGGATTGATTATCAACAGGCGGTGCGCCTTTACTGCGCGGAACAGGTCGCTTACACCTGCGGCATTGTGCTTTATACGGTGCGCGGTGGGATCAATGCGCGCAGTGGCCAACGCAGCGTCGTCGTTGTCAACTCGATCATCGCCACCCAGGGCGGCGCTTACGCCCGGCTACGCGCCCGTGAAGATTACGCGCCACCGCTGTCGAACCCAGCCCTGTTTCGGCGCGACTGTAATACCTGTTTGTATTGCGGCGAGAGCTTCACGGTTCGGGATTTGTCGCGCGATCATGTCCGGCCGCTTGTGCAAGGCGGCGGCGATCACTGGAATAATGTGGTCACCGCCTGCAAGCCTTGTAATCACCGCAAGGGCGGCAAGACCCCGGAGCAGGCCGGGATGCAGTTGCTGGCGATTCCGTTTACGCCCAATCACGCCGAGTATGTGTATTTGCAGGGCCGCCGGGTGTTGGCGGATCAAATGGATTTTCTGCGGGCGCATTTTCCCCGGTCGAGTCCGTTGCACGAGCGGCTGATCGGCTGGTCCTGAGTGAGCAGGGAATGACCAACGGTCAAGGTTTACTACAGCAGGTTTTCGGCAGTCTGGCGACGTTTGCTCAGCAACACCTGGCTGAGCATCGCCAACGTCAGGAGCGGTTGACAGCGCTGCGCGAAGCGATTGAGCAGGCAGTAGACGCCAGCGAACCGCGCATCCGGCTGGTCGGCAACTATGCCGAGAAGTTGGTGGACGCGGTGGAAACGGCGCTGAATTATTCCGGAAGCGTGTTGCAGCAGTTGCCGCTGGCGGTGTTGCTGGGTGCTCGCGCCTGGTCTCGGGACCCGCAGGTCAACGCCTTTTTCGCGACTGTGGATGATGTACGCGCTACCCTGGGCGAGAATCCGGCGATTCACACTTTTTTCGCGGACGATGGTCACGCCGAGTGTTTCGCCTTGATGTTGATGGTCAAGCGGGAGACGGAAACGTTTGGCGCGGTGCTGAGCGGCGATGTCGTGGTGCGCGATGTCCGGCGTATCCTGGTCAGCTTTTCGCAGCATCGGCTGTTTTTCCCGGCGGCGAGCGAAGCCGAGCTGCGTGAAGAGTTGAAACAGCGGATGCTGGTGTTTCTGGCGACGCGGGCGCTGGAGCGGATTAATGAACTGCGGACCCGGCGCAGTGCGCTGGAGGAGCAGCGGCGGCAGTTGCAGGCGCAGTTACGGGCGCTGCGGGGGCATGCGCAGGGTTTGCGGCCCTTATTATCGACCAACGACGCCGACGAGCGCCGCGCTGCGGTGCTGGAGCAGCGGTTGCTCCAGACCGAGGAAGAACTGGTCGCGGCCCGCAAGCCGCTGGGAACTTTGGATGATTACCTGGAGCAAATCCGGCAGGTGTTGAGCCAGCCGGAGATTTATTTACAGGTTCATTCGCTGGCCCTGCGATTGAACCGGCTCGGCGTCAGGCTGCCTCTGGATTCGCCGGAGCCGGGTGAAGCGCTCTCACTGATCGAGTTCGATTCCATGGGCGAGCAGCGGATCGGAACTTTGGTGCGGTTTGTCAGGGAGGAACTGCCGCCGGTCATCACGACGGCGTCATTCTGACTCCACAGCTTACCCGTTGACTTTGCACGGGTTCAATGCCGTGATAACCGGAGAAGCCGGGGCCGGTTACATATTCGGATAATTCGGCCCACCGCCGCCTTGCGGAGTCACCCAGGTGATGTTTTGCGTCGGGTCCTTGATGTCGCAGGTCTTGCAGTGAACGCAGTTTTGGGCGTTGATTTGCAAGCGTGGGTTATGCCCATCACTGTCCCGCACGATCTCATACACCCCCGCCGGACAGTAGCGTTGCTCCGGCGCGTCATACAGCGCCAGATTGACCTGAATCGGTACGCTGGCCTCCTTCAGCGTCAGATGGCAAGGCTGATCCTCTTCATGGTTGGTGTTGGAAATAAACACGGATGACAATCGGTCGAAGCTGACTTTGCCATCTGGCTTGGGATACTCAATTTTCGGACATTCGCTGGCTTTCTTCAGCTTGGCGTGATCCGGGTGATGATGGAACGTCCACGGTGCTTTGCCCCGGAACAGATAGGTATCGATGGCGGAATAGACGATCGCCGCCCACAGTCCCCAGCGGAACGACGGCTTGATATTGCGCACGGCGTAGAGTTCTTCCCACAGCCAGCTTTGCCGCAACTGTTCGGGATAGGCCGTCACTTCAGCCGGACTCTCTCCGGTCACTGCAGCAAAGACCACCTCAGCCGCTACCATGCCGGATTTCATCGCCGTATGCGTCCCCTTGATCTTGGGCGCGTTGAGGAAACCGGCGGTGTCGCCGATCAGCAGGCCGCCAGGGAACGTCAACTTGGGAATCGACTGGATGCCGCCCGCCGAGATGGCGCGAGCGCCGTAGGCGATGCGTCGGCCACCCTCGAAAGTGGGGCGAATATCGGGATGGGTCTTGAAGCGCTGGAATTCTTCGAACGGCGACAAATGCGGGTTTTCATAGCCCAGGCCGACGACAAAACCGACCGATACCTGGTTATTTTCCAAATGATAGAGAAAGGAACCACCATAAGTGCTAGCGTCCAGCGGCCAGCCAATGGTGTGTACGATTTTACCGGACTGATGCTGGGCTGGATCGACTTCCCACAATTCCTTGATGCCGATGCCGTAGGTCTGCGGGTCAACCCCCTCGCGCAGGTTAAAGCGGTCGAACAGGGTTTTAGTCAGCGAGCCGCGACAGCCTTCGGCGAACAGTGTGTAGCGGGCGCGCAATTCCATGCCCGGCGCAAATTGCTCGGTGGGTTGACCATGGCGGTCGACCCCCATATCGCCGGTCGCTACGCCGACGACCGCGCCATCGTCGTTGTACAGTACTTCAGCAGCAGCGAAGCCGGGATAAATCTCTACGCCCAATTCCTCAGCTTGCGTCGCCAGCCAGCGGCACAGATTGCCCAGGCTGATGATGTAATTGCCGTGATTGTGCATCTGCGGCGGAGTGGGCAATTTGTACGAGGTTTCGCGGGTCAGCAACAGGAAGTGGTCATCCTGGGCCGGGGTATGCAGGGGCGCGCCCCGTTCTTTCCAGTCGGGAAGCAACTCGTCCAGCGCTCGGGTTTCCACGACTGCCCCGGACAGAATATGCGCGCCAACTTCAGAACCTTTTTCAATGACGCACACGCTCACATCGTGGTTGTTCTTTGCCGCCAACTGCTTGATACGGATCGCCGCCGACAGGCCAGATGGGCCAGCGCCGACGATCACGACATCATATTCCATACTTTCGCGTTCCACCGGTCACTCCTTCATGTTGGTTTTACGGGTTGGAGTCGGCGGGAACTACCCACCTGGGCGCAAAATTCCCGCAGTTGGGGGATTGTAGCAAGCTGTCGACCTGAATGATTGCTCTTTAGCGCCGAGACCGGCGGACGGGGAAAGGGGTACGCCTTGGATGGTCTCAGAACGGGTCCAGCCAGGCCGCTAAACACTGTCGGCCCCGCTCCTCCGCATCCACGGCATGATGGGCGGTTTCATCCCGCAGCATCGGTACGCTGAGGTCGGGCGTGCCGGCGATTTCGCAGGCATGGCCGATAAACCAGCGTTCCAGGCCCCGCGCCGTGGTCTCGATGTGGAATTGCAACGCGAGGGCGTGTTTTCCCCAGGCAAAAGCTTGGTGAGGATACAGATCGGTGGACGCCAGCAGCGTGGCGCCTTCCGGCAGGTCAAAGGTATCGCCATGCCAGTGCAGCACCGGCGTTCCATTGGTGAAGGCAGCCAGCGGACTGGTGCGGCCCGCCTCGGTCAATGCCAAGGGTTTCCAGCCGATCTCTTTGCGACCGCCCGGATAGACCCGCGCCCCGAGCGCCGAAGCCATCAACTGGGCGCCCAGGCAAATGCCCAACGTCGGTCGCCCGGCCTCCAGGCGCGCCTGCAGTAACCGCAATTCGTCGCGGATGAAGGGGTAAGCTTCTTCTTCATAGACCCCGATGGGGCCGCCCAGCACGACCCACAAATCGCCGGTCAACGGATCCAGCGCCGCCAGATCATCCTGACCGGCTTCCAGATAGCGAATCGTGTAGCCTCGCTCAATCAAGGTCGGCGCAAAACTGTCGAGATCCTCGAAAGCGACATGGCGGATGGCGAATACGGTTTTCATGGCCTTCTCATTGTAACTATCTATAGAATAATAACTTTAGAGGTATGGAATCCAGCAAATCCACCCTGCAGCCGTTGTCGCCAAAGTACAGCTCGGCGCTCAACTCTTCGGTTTTCTTGCGGCCAAAATGTACTAAAGCGTCCGGCCCGCCCGCCATGCCCACGGCAGTTTGCAGTTGCGCATCGAGAATACGGTTGATGAGCCGGAAGAAACCAATGAAATTGGATTTCCCCGCGCCGTTCGCGCCAATCAGTACATTCAGTTTTCCCAGCTCAATGGCGCATTCGGCCACCGACCGATAACCGCACAAAACCAACCGGGACAACTGCTTCGGGTCAACCACTTGCTTTATCATTTGAGGCGGCCTTGCGGTCATCAACTGGCTGGCGGCCTGCTAACCGCCACGACGCCAAGATTCATCGAAGCAATAAAGATCAGCGCGCCAACCCAATCCGGGAAATACGCGGGGGCTGGAGCGGAAGCAGACTACGGGCAGAAAAAAAGCCGACTGTTCATCGGCTTTTGTAATCAGTTGGCGGAGAGGGTGGGATTCGAACCCACGGACCCTTGCGGGTCAACGGTTTTCAAGACCGTCGCAATCGACCACTCTGCCACCTCTCCAGCAGTAAAACCAACAGCTTAAAACCGGCGCCCTGTCGAGAACAATGAACGGGTCTGGACAGGGCGTTGACAAGCTGAGAACGAAGCATAGCCCATTCCTGCTGGGCCGTGAAGCACTGATCTGCGTGGCGGTTTACGAGTCCCGCAACGTCGTCCGCCATACCCAGTCCTCGATGCCGTTCTCTGGCTGATACTCCGTCACCAGGTTTTGCAGGATCGCCCGCACCGCTGGGTGATCGAAGTCATTGGCGGCGGCGTCCAGCCGATGGAGACCCTCCTGGATCGCTGGCCATAGCGGATGATCTTCGCAGGCGCGACGAATCATCGGATGCGCAGTGGGCAAATCATCGCTCCCGATCAGCAATTCTTCCCGTAATTTTTCACCGCTGCGTAAACCGGTGAACTGTATCTCGATATCCCCATCCGGTTGCGCATCATTCCGCACCGTGAGCCCTGACAGCCGGATCATGCGCTGCGCCAGGTCGAGGATTCGCACGGGCTCGCCCATGTCCAACAGGAACACTTCCCCGCCCTGGGCCAGGGCGCTGGCCTGGATGACCAGTTGCGCCGCCTCAGGGATGGTCATGAAGTAACGCTCGACTTCGGGATGGGTCACTGTCACCGGCCCGCCCCGGCGAATCTGCTCACGGAACAGCGGCACGACCGAGCCGGACGAGTCGAGCACGTTGCCAAAGCGCACCATGCACAGCCGAGTCGCGCCGCCTTCTCCAGCCAACCCTTGCAGAATCAGTTCCGCCAAGCGTTTGGTTGCGCCCATGACATTGGTAGGCCGCACCGCCTTGTCACTGGAAATCAGCACGAACGTTTCAACTCTGGCGGCGATGGCGGCTTCGGCGGCGTATCGGGCGCCAAAGACATTATTGCGCACGCCTTCGATGGGGTTGTGCTCAACTATCGGCACATGCTTGTAGGCGGCGGCGTGATAAACGGTTTCGACAACGAAACGCTCCATCGCCACTTGCAGACGGTGGCGATGAACGACCGAACCCAGTAGAGGGATCAATTCAACGGAGGGCAAGCCCATATTGCTTAGCATGGCCTGCAACTCCTGTTCGATCCGGTACAAGGCATATTCGGAGCGCTCGAACAGCACCAGCCGGCGCGGGCGCAGCGGTAAAATCTGCCGGCACAGCTCGGAACCAATCGACCCGCCCGCGCCGGTCACCAGCACTGTCTTGCCATGCACGCACGCCTGCAACAACGCAAAATTCGGCTGGACCGAATCGCGGCCCAGGATGTCTTCGACCTCAATCTCGCGGAATTCGTCGATGCGGCGAGCACCGCTGGTCAATTCCCCCAAGGTGGGCAATGCCATCACCCGCACCGGCAACCCCGCCAGAGCTTCCAGGATCTCCCGGCGGCGGCGGTGCGAGGCCGAGGGCAGGGCCAGCAGGATCAAGCCGGCTTCATGGCGGGTGATCAGGCGCGGTAGCCTGGATGGCGACCACACTTTCAAGCCGAGAATCACACTGCCCCACAGGTGCGTATTGTCATCGACGAACGCTACGGGTTCGAACTCAATGCTGTAGCGCAAAGCCTGAATGAGTTGCGCGCCCGCTTCGCCAGCTCCATAAATGATGACGGGAGTGCGTGGCGTGCTCAGCCGGAATCGTCGGCGCAGATAGCGGCGCAACAGCAGACGACTACCACCGATCAGGGCGACCAGCACCAGCCAGGCGATGAGCCACGAAGAGCGCGGTACGATGCCCTCGCGCAGAAAGACCCACATCGCCATCAGCAGCAGGATGCCGGCGCTGGCGCCCAGGACGATGGCGTGCAACAGGCTTTCATCAGCGTAGCGCAAGATGGGGCGATACAGTCCCGCCAGCGCGAAGGCCGGGATGAGGATGATCACCGCCAGCGGAAAGAGCCAGACCACGTCTTGCAACAGTTCCGGCCACCACTCGCCCAGACGGATGGCAAAGGAAGCCCAGACCGCAACCAGCACAGCGAGCATGTCGCTCAGGGCCAACAGGACGCGGCGAATGGCGGCGGGCAGGTTGAGAAACGGTTCCAGGGGCGCCATGGGCCGGGCCATCAGTCGCGCGGTGCCTCCCCTGCGACAGACCATTGCCGAGGAGGGGCCAATATCAGGATTTTGATGAAGGATTCTCGCTGGTTAGCCGAGCAGTCAACACGATAAGGTGTGCCAGACAGCCGAAAATCATTGCCGCCATGCCGACCTGCAACACGGTCCCGGTCTGAAACCCTCGAATCCGAAATGCGCCGGACAGCCGGGCGCTGCCCGCGACCAGGCACATCAAAACACCTGCCAGTCCCGCCAGACGACCGATCCATAATAGCGATATTTCCATAGTTCACCTCGTGAAGGATGCAGCTACAGCGTTTCGCCCACCGTTCTCGGTTCATCCAGTCCCCGTTCCGCCAGCGTCGCTGCCCGGAACAGAGCACGGCCCTTGTTCATGGTCTCTTCCCACTCATTTTCCGGCACGGAATCGGCGACGATGCCGGCTCCGGCCTGGACATGCAGCATCCCGTCCTTGAGAACGGCAGTGCGGATGGCGATGGCGGTGTCCATGCTGCCTGACCAGGAGAGATAGCCAACCGCTCCGGCGTAGACGCCACGCTTGACCGGTTCCAGTTCGTCAATAATTTCCATGGCGCGAATCTTGGGCGCGCCGCTGACCGTGCCCGCCGGGAAAGTCGCCCGTAGCGCGTCGAGGACACTCAGATCGGGCCGCAACCGACCATTGACGTTGGAGACGATGTGCATGACATGGGAGTAGCGTTCAATCGCCATTTTCTCGGTCAACTGAACGCTGCCGATTTTACTGACCCGGCCCACGTCATTGCGGCCCAGGTCGATCAGCATCAGATGTTCCGCCAATTCCTTGGGGTCCGCCAACAACTCCGCCTCCAGCGCTCGATCCTGTTCCTCGGTGACGCCGCGCCGCCGGGTGCCGGCGATGGGGCGGACTGTGATCAGGTCATCCTCCAGCCGCGTCAGAATCTCCGGGGAGGAACCGACAATGTGGAAATCACCCAGATTCAGAAAGTACATGTAGGGAGAAGGATTCAGTCCGCGCAGCGCCCGGTAGAGATCGAGCGGCGTCGCCCGGAAGGGTGTGCTGAGCCGTTGTGATAGCACCACCTGCATACAGTCGCCGGCCAGAATGTAGTCCTTGATGCGCTGCACCGCGTTCTCGAAACCGTCCTGAGTAAAGCCGGAAACAAATTCAATTGGACCGACGTCGGGGCGAGGATTGGCCGGCGTGTACAGCGAGCGCCCTTCACGCAGTCGCGCCACCCATTGATCGAGCCGGAGCTGGGCGCGGGCGTAGGCGCGTTCCACCGCCGGGTCAACCAAGGTGATCAGGTATAGCCGTCCAGCCAGATTGTCGAACACCACCAGGTCTTCGGAAATCAGCAACAGAATATCCGGGTTATCCAGCGGATCGGGATTCGGATTCTGCGCCAGTTTCGGTTCGATGTAGCGGATGGTGTCGTAGCCAAAGTAGCCGACCAAGCCGCCAATGAAACGGGGCAACCCTTCACCAGTGGCCGGTACCCGGTAGCGGTTCTGAAAATCCTGAATCCAGGCCAGCGGGTCCGGGGTGGTCTGGGATTCGACGATTTCTCCGGCGTGTTCGACGGTAATCCGTTGCCCGCGCACCCGGATAATCTTGCGGCAGGGCAGGCCGATGATTGAGTAGCGACCCCATTTTTCGCCGCCCTGCACCGATTCCAGCAGGTAACTGTAGGGTGCATCGGCCAGCTTGAGATAGGTGCTGAGCGGAGTGTCGAGGTCGGCTAGCACTTCGCGGGCGACCGGGATGCGGTTGAAGCCTTCAGCAACCAGGCGTTTAAAGTCGTTCAGAGTCATGAGCGGGGGGACAGCAAAGCTGGCAGGTCGGCGATAGAGTTGATCACGGCGTCGGGTTGGGCGTCGCGGATGTCGCAACCATGATTGTAGCCGTAGGGAACGCACACCACCGGACAACCGGCGTGGCGGGCAGCGCCAACATCGTTCAGCGAATCGCCGACCATCAGTCCTTGGGTGATCGAGACGCCCAGTCGTTCGGCGCAGAGCTGTAGGGCGTCCGGGGCGGGCTTGGGATGGGGCGTGCATTCGCCGCCCACCACCGTGGCGAAAAATTTGCCAATACCTAGCTTGTCGAGCAGAGGGCGAGCGAATTCAACCGGCTTGTTCGTCACGCAAGCCATGGGAATCTGGGCGGCATGCAACTCAGTGAGTCCTTCGCGAGCGCCGGGATAAAGGAGGCTATAGACGCTGATATGGTCAGCGTAAGCGGCTCGGTAAAGGGGCTTGGCGCGGGCGAACAACTCAGGATCAGCCCGGCTGCCGTCCATATCGCCGATCAAGGTGCGGCGGATCAGGTTATCCATGCCATTGCCGACCCAGGTGCGTACCTGCGCTTCTTCGCGCTCCGGCAGGCCGAGTTGCTGGAGCATGACATTCAGCGCAGCGGTCAGGTCGGGGACGCTGTCCACCAGCGTGCCGTCGAGATCGAAAAAAATCGCAGTAATATTTTCAAACATTTTCAAAAATTTGCCTTGGCCAGTTCCACCCGCAGGGCGGCGATCGTGGCCCGGTAGTCAGGGCTGTTGAAGATGGCCGAACCGGCGACGAAGGTATCAGCTCCCGCCTCGGCGATGGCGCGGATATTGTCGATCTTGACCCCACCGTCCACTTCCAGCCGCACCGGATAACCGCTGTCATTGATCAAACGGCGGGTCTCACACAACTTTTTCAACGTGCCATTGATGAAGCTCTGACCGCCGAAGCCGGGGTTGACCGCCATTAACAACACCATATCTACTTTATCCAGCACATACTTCAGGCAGTCCAGCGGAGTGGCTGGATTGAAAACCAGTCCGGATTTGCAACCGCAATCACGGATGTGCTGAAGGCTGCGGTCGATGTGGTCGCTGGCTTCGGGATGGAACGTGATGTAAGTCGCGCCGGCGGTGGCGAAGTCCGGGATGATGCGGTCTACCGGCTTGATCATCAAATGCACGTCAATCGGTGCAGTGACGCCATGCTTGCGCAGTGCTTCGCAAACCAGGGGGCCGACGGTCAGATTAGGGACGTAATGGTTATCCATCACGTCGAAATGTACGAGATCAGCGCCTGCCGCCAGCACAGCGTCCACTTCCGCGCCGAGCCGGGCGAAGTCGGCGGATAAGATGGAAGGGGCAATCAGATAATCCCGCATGGCTTGGCGAACCTCGTCATTTAAGTCGCAACTATACTATCAAAGTCATCAAAAATTTCTGAACCCGCCGTGTCGGCGGCGGCAATCCTGAGCCAGGAGCAGTCATGGATGACTTTCGCATGATGCTTGATCAGGCGCTGGAAAGCATCATTATTCCAGAGCCGTCGCGCCGGTTGGTGGCGTCACTGTTTGGGGTGACCATGGTGGAGTGGGTCGAGCGGGGGCCAATGTGGGTGCGCGCCCGAGCGGCGGCCGGGTTGAATTTAAAGCCTGACTAATCGCCCAAAGCGATATTGCGGCAACGGGTTTCGTGAAAAAAGGCCGAGGCGACGATTGCCAAAACCACACAGCCCAGCATCAGGAAAAACCCCGCATGGTAGTCGGCGGAACCGTACACCCGCACGCCGTTCACCATAGCGCCATTCCAGCCCAAGTCCACGGTCCAGCCAAACAAGGGTTGCAGGATGGCCGCCCCTAAAAAGACGCCGGTGTTGACCAGCGCGATAGCCATGCCGGATAGCGCCGGAATGACCACCTCCTTCGCCCCGGCATACGTCAGGATAAATGACCCGCAACTGAACCCCATCAGCGCGAACCAGGCCATGCCCAAAACGCCTGGCGCCCAGTTCGCGTAGACGATGCCCAGCCAAGCCAATCCGTATAACAGTGTACCCATCACCAGGAGTGGTTTGCGGTATCCCATCCGGTCGGAAAACCAGCCGCAAAACAGGGCGCCGCAAGCAAAACCGGCCAGGGCCGTGCTGGTGTACAACGAGGCGGTGGATCGCTCCAGGCCGTGCAAATCGCGGAGAAAGGGTATCGCCCACAGACCCAGAAACGCGAGCATACTGCCGGTCATCCCCAAGTTGATCCAGAAACCCGGCCAGACCCGGCGAGTGACCATGACCCCTATCAAATCATGCCACCAGTGTTGCTGTCGCCCCTCATGCCGAGATTGACCATCCATTTCCCGAATCGAGGGAAAACCCGCATCCTCTGGCGTATTGCGCACTCCGATCCACGACAGCACCGCCAGACCCAGGGCGATGACGCCCAAAGCCACGAACACGGCGCGCCATGACCAGAGAGTCAGCATTCCGGCTAGGGGACCCGCCGCCAGGATAGCGCCGACATTGCCCAGCAACAGGGTTAGGCCACTGATGAATCCGTAATCCCGGTCGCGGAACCAGAGGGTATTGCTTTTCATGAGTCCCACGAACACCACTGAGACCCCCAGCCCGACCAGGGTGCGCCCTACCGACGCCTCCCAAAAGGTGTCCGCCATGCCGAACAGGATGGAACCGACGCCGGACACCGCGTTACCCAGCGTTACCGAAATGCGCGCGCCCAGGGTGTCGGCTAGCACCCCCGCTGGAATTTGCATGACGGTATAGATGTAATAGTACATGGCCGCCAGCGACCCTAGTGCAGCGCCGGTGGCCCCGAAGGCTTGCATCAGGTCGGCTGAGACGACTGCCGGGGCAATTCGGTGAAAAAAGACGAGGATATAGGCTGCGGCCAGGATGGCGTAAATCGACCAGCGAATGCGGGCGAAACGCGCCTGATCAAACGTTTTGGGTGGGGCGTCCACGGTCTGGGTCAAAGGGTCTTCAAGTAAAGGGCTGAGCTGAATGACGGGTGGTCTTAAGATGCGAATGATTGTGCTATGCTATTCAGCCAATTGGAATAGTCGATACCGATTATTCATCCCGCACTTTCTTGGTTGGCGCTCCTATGGAAAAGAAAATGGCGACTCAAAGATGGACCCAGTTGGAGAACGGTTTATTAAAAAATGCCGCCAATCCACCGCAGGAAAATCGAATGATTTCGGTTGTGCGAGGGTGATGCATTTTTTGCAGGATGTTTCGCCTATTCATCGCGTGCCGACGCCTCCTCCGCCATGAGCCTACTCGCTCTCCATCATCTGACCAAGAGCTTTGGTGGGCTGATTGCGGTCAAGGATGTCTCATTTACTGTTGAGAAGGGTGCTGTAGTGGGGCTAATCGGCCCCAATGGCGCAGGCAAGACGACGGTATTTAACTTGATTACCGGTCAATATCGATCTGATCAGGGCGAGATCACTTTTAACGGCGCCCGGCTGAACGGTCTGCGCACCCATCGCATCATTACTTTGGGCATTGCCCGCACTTTTCAAAACATCCGGTTGTTTCAGAAATTGACTGCATTGGAGAATGTGCTGGCGGGTCGCCACTACCGGATGCAATCCGGCATACTCGCCGCCCTGTTGCGGTTGCCGGCCCAGCGCCGCGAAGAGCAGCACGCCAGGGATCGAGCCTTGCAGGAACTGGAGTTCGTGGGTCTGGGCCAGCAGGCGCTCATCATGGCGCGCAATCTGGCCTATGGCGATCAGCGGCGACTGGAAATTGCCCGAGCGCTGGCGACTGAACCGCGCTTGCTGATTTTGGATGAACCGGCGGGCGGCATGAATGAACAGGAAACCGAAGCGCTGATTGGACTCATTGGACGGATTCAGGCGCGAGGCGTTACCATTTTGCTGATCGAACACGATATGCGACTGGTCATGCGGGCCTGCGAGAAACTGGTGGTGCTGGAATACGGCGGCAAGATCGCTGAAGGGCCACCGGAACAGGTGCGCCGCGATCCGAAGGTGATTGAGGCGTATCTCGGCGCTGAAGATGACCCCTAGCGTGGCTTCAAGGAGTATTTTCAATGTCCGCACTGGTCCACAAGTTATCGACTGACGAAGATTTATTCGATCTGCCCGAAAGCCTGATAGGGGAGATTATCCACGGTCAATGGATCACGCATCGGCGCCCGGCATTTCAACAGGGAACAGCCCGTTCCGCGATTAGCTATGCTTTTGACGCGATTTCTTTTCCGCTGAGGGACGCAGGGTGCTGAACAGCCTTCGCCCAGGATGCGTCCGATATGTTGCTTGAGGTCGAAAATCTGCACGTCCGCTACGGTCATGTTGAGGCGTTGCATGGCGTGAATCTGTCCGTCCGCCAGGGTGAAATTGTGACCCTGTTGGGCGCGAACGGCGCGGGCAAAACCACCACACTGAGCGCGATCAGCGGTCTGCTGCGTCCGGCAGCGGGCGAAATCCGTTTTGAGGGCCACCCGATTCACCGAACGCCGGCACATCGGCTGGTAGGCATGGGGATCGCCCAGGCTCCAGAAGGCCGCCGCATTTTCGGCACGCTGACCGTCCAGGAAAATCTGAATCTGGGCGCGTTTAGCCAGACCGACCGTCCCAAAATTGCCGAAACGCTGCGCTGGATTCATGAGCTGTTTCCGGTGCTGGCCCAGCGCCGCGACCAGTTAGCCGGCACTCTGAGCGGCGGTGAACAGCAAATGCTGGCGATTGGCCGGGCATTGATGGCCCAACCCCGCATCCTGCTGCTGGATGAGCCGAGCCTGGGACTGGCGCCATTGCTGGTCAAGGCGATTTTTCAGACTTTGTGGGAAATCAATGAGGCCGGCGTGACCATTGTACTGGTCGAGCAGAACGCCCGCGCTGCCTTGAAGCTGGCGCATCGCGGCTATGTGATGGAAGTCGGGCGGATCGTACTGGAAGATCGCGCCGAGGCATTGCTGGCCAATCCCGAAGTCCGCGACGCTTATCTCGGCGGTCAGGCGTCCGGGGAATAGGCGTTGTTCATCCGGTCGCCGCGTGGAAAAACCGCTGATCCAGCTACTTTGCACCGCCGCGCCGTTTTGATGCTCGTGGCGACCGCTGTGTTGTGGAGTCTGGGTGGGGTGCTGATCAAATGGGTGGATTGGCACCCGGTCGCCATTGCCGGAGCCCGCAGCCTGATCGGCGCTGCGCTCATTGGCTTGGTCTTCCACCGTGAACTGCGCTTCACTGGGTCGTTCGATCAAATCGGCGCGGCGCTGGCCTACGCCGGTACGGTGGTGTTGTTCGTGATTGCCAACAAGCTGACCACCGCCGCCAACGCCATCCTGCTGCAATACACCGCGCCGATTTACGTCGTCCTGTTCAGCCCGTGGTTTCTGGGTGAGCGGGCCAGCCGCCGCGACTGGTGGACTTTGCTGCTGATGATGGGCGGCATGGTGCTGTTTTTTCTGGATGATCTGACTTTGGATGGCTATCTGGGCAACAGCATCGCCTTGTTAAGCGGGCTGTGCTTCGCCTGGTTGACGCTGTTTTTGCGTCGGCAAAAAGATGGCTCCGCATTGCCATCGTTATTGCTGGGCAACTTGCTGGCCGGCATGATCGGCTTGCCGTTCATGTTCCAATCCTTGCCAGATTTATCGAGTGGGGTGGGTTTGCTGTTGCTGGGCGTGGTGCAACTGGGGTTGCCGTATATCCTGTACGCGCTGGCCCTGCGCCATGTGATGGCGGTCGAGGGGATTTTGATCCCGATGATCGAACCAGTGCTCAATCCGGTCTGGGTGTTCCTGATGATGGGCGAGCAACCCAGTCCATGGGCGATTGTGGGTGGGATGATCATCCTGGGCGCGGTGATTTTTCGGGCCAGGCGCTGACGGTCGGATTAAAATAGGCTGATGGCATCCCCGCATCCTTCAGGAACTCATCCCATGGAACTTACCGCGCTGACCGCTATTTCCCCCATCGACGGTCGTTATGCCGACAAAACCGCTGAGTTGCGGCCTATTTTCAGTGAATACGGCTTGATTCGCCACCGGGTGCAGGTGGAAGTCCGCTGGCTACAGGCGCTGGCTCGCCATCCCGGCATTCCCGAGATTCCGCCTCTGAGCGAACGCGCTGGTCAATTCCTCGACAGCCTGGTCGAAGCATTCTCGCTCGCCGACGCTCAGCGGGTGAAGAATATCGAACGCACCACCAACCATGACGTGAAAGCGGTCGAATATCTGCTCAAGGAGCGGATTGCTGGCCAGGCGGAACTGGAAGCGGTCAGCGAATTCATCCATTTCGCCTGCACCTCCGAGGACATTAACAATCTGGCTTATGCGTTGATGCTGTGCGAAGCGCGGACTCAGGTGTTGTTGCCGCCATGGGATGAATTGACTGATGCTCTGGTTCGATTGGCACATCAATATGCTGATCAGCCGATGCTGGCCCGCACGCATGGTCAGCCGGCCTCGCCGACGACGCTGGGCAAGGAAATGGCCAATGTCGCGGATCGACTGAAACGGCAACGGGCGCAACTGATGGACGTGTTGCTGCTGGGCAAGATCAATGGCGCCGTCGGCAATTACAACGCCCATCTGGCTGCTTACCCGGAGGTTGATTGGGAAGAGTGCGCTCGCCGCTTCGTGACCGAGGATTTGGGACTGGCTTGGAATCCCTACACCATTCAGATCGAACCGCATGATTACATGGCGGAGTTTTTCCATGCGGTGATGCGTTTTAATACCGTGTTGCTGGATTTTTGCCGTGACGTGTGGAGTTATATTGCCATCGGCTATTTTCGGCAGAAGACCATCGCCGGCGAAATCGGCTCTTCGACCATGCCCCACAAGGTCAATCCGATTGATTTTGAAAACGCCGAGGGGAATCTGGGTATCGCCAATGCGTTGCTGGATCATCTGGCGGCCAAGTTGCCGGTGTCGCGCTGGCAACGGGATTTGACCGACTCGACCGTGTTGCGAACGCTGGGGGTTGGCTTGGCGCATTCGCTGGTCGCCTATCAATCGGCGATGAAGGGGATTGGCAAACTGGAGGTCAATACGGCGGCGCTGGATGCGGATCTGGACGCCAACTGGGAAGTGCTGGCCGAGCCGATTCAAACCGTGATGCGCCGTTATGGTATCGACCAGCCTTATGAAAAACTCAAGGCGCTGACTCGGGGCCAGCGGGTGGATCAGGCGACGCTGCGGGACTTTATCGCCGGTTTGGCCATTCCCGACGAAGCCAAACGGCGATTACTGAACATGACCCCAGCCAGTTATACTGGTAATGCGGCGGATCAGGCGCGCCGGGTATAGCGCGGTCGCGGTTTAGATGACGGCCCAGTGGTCCACTAGGACTTGACCGGACGCTTGGTCAGTTTGCGCTGCAAGGTGCGGCGGTGCATACCCAACTGCCTTGCGGTGGCCGAAATATTGCCACTGTTATCGCACAACACTCGTTGAATATGCTCCCATTCCAGACGGTTAACGCTCAACGGTCGAGCGTTGACCGGCATCAGGACGTCACCCCCGGATGCAGTGAGCGCGGTGACGACCTGATCAGCATCCGCCGGCTTCGGTAGATAATTCACCGCGCCGAGCTTGATCGCCTCCACTGCCGTGGCAATGCTGGCGTAGCCGGTCAGCACCACGATGCGGGTGGCCGGTTCCAGCGTAAGCAGTTTCGGGATCAGCAGCAGCCCGGAATCGCCCGCCAGGTTCAAATCCACTACGGCATATTCCGGCGGGTCCGCTGCGGCCAACCGCAGTGCCGTCGCGCTATCATAGGCGGTAGCAACGGTGAAACCACGCCGGTGCAATGCCAAGCCCAGCACCCGGCAAAAGGTGTCGTCGTCATCCACCAGCAGCAGACTGGGGCGGTCGGTCAGGTCAGTGACAGCCATCACCCGGCGCTGGCATAGGCCGGTAAGTCGATGCGGGTGCAGGTCTCGCCCTGCGGATTACGCCACAAACTCACCCGTCCTCCCAGTCGCTCCAGCGCAGCGTTAGCCAGCAACAAACCAATGCCGATGCCGTCTTCCTTGGTGGAAAAGAAGGCTTCGCCGGCGTGGTGCGCCGCTTCCCGCGTCAACCCTGCACCTTGGTCACGGATCTCGATCACCACCTGCCCCGCGCCCCAGCGCCCTTCCAGATTGACCTGCTGTGGACT
>JBAQIQ010000084.1:0-3690 GCA_049288935.1 Candidatus Competibacteraceae bacterium | reverse complement strand
CGTCAGATCCAGCGTGCCGATGCCCAGCGCCTGCAATTCGCGATGCCGGTGCAGTGCGCCGATCAAGGCCGGCGCACTGACACGGGTTGGGCCGCGGCGCAGCCGGTCCAGGTGACTGAAACGGGTTCCCGAGGGGACCAGCAGCAACGCATCGAGCTGCTCCTGCTGCGCGGCCGACGGCAAGGCACAGAGCTGTCGCCACAGGCGGCTGGCCGAGCGCTCGCGGATGCGGGCAACCAGGCGGGTCAGGGTCGTGACACCCGGCAACAACACTTTACGTTCGATCAGCCAGGCGGTGGCCAGGTCGAACAGCAGGCTCGGCCGCTCCTCACTCAACCAGGCCCGCAGGAACAGCCAGCGACTGAGCCGAAACGACCAGGGCGGTTCACCGAAGTCGCGGTAACCGTAGTGCGCCCGGATCTCGGCGCGGTGCGCGTGGCGTGTGGGCTCGCGCTCCAAGTAGTTCGACAGGCAGCCGACCTCGGCGATGCCAAGCTGCCGGGCCACATAGTCAACCACGGTGGTCGGGACCGCGACGGGGTTTGGCAGGAAACTGCCGAGAAACCGGACCGTCAGCAGTTGCAGGGCGAAGCCGAGCCGATTGGCGTCGCCGCGGCGCTGGCTGATCAGGTCGCGGTCGGTGTCATCGAGGTGGAAGAAACGCGCCAACTGGGCGGCGGAGACCACGTCCGGGTAACGGCCATACCGGCGCTGCTGCGCCTCGGTCAGAAAATCGACGGGCACCTGGCCGTCTCAACAAACGACCGTTTGCCGAGACGCCCGGAAACGCCCTGCATGCGCCGCGAAACAGGCCCGTTTTTGTCGCATCTGTCGGTCTCATGAATCAAAGTCGCAGTTAGCCATCTGTATCATAGGAAAGCAAGACAACTGCCCGGCTTGCGGGGGACGACGATGGCAAAGTTGGTTGGCTATGCGCGGGTCAGTACCGAGGACCAGGATGTCGCGTTGCAGCGCGATGCCCTGCAGGCGGCCGGTTGTCGCACCGAGTGGATCTTCATCGACAAGGCGTCGGGGGCACGTACCCAGCGCCCCGGGCTGGACGCCTGCCTGGGGGTGTTGGAAGCCGGTGACACGCTCGTGGTGTGGCGGCTCGACCGGCTTGGCCGCTCCATGCCGCATTTGGTGACCCTGATCCAGGAGCTGCTGGGTAAAGGCATCGCCTTCCGGTCGCTGTGCGATGGTGTGATCGATACCACCAGCGCCTCCGGTGAGCTGATCTTTCACATTTTTTCAGCGCTGGCCCAGTTCGAGCGCCGGTTGATTCAGGAGCGGACGAAGGCGGGGCTCTCCGCGGCGCGGGGGCGCGGGCGTAAGGGCGGGCGCAGACCAACAACGGCCGATGACCCGCGGGTGAAAACCGCACAACGGATGTACGCCGGCCGGGCACTCAGCGTCAAACAGATTTGCAAGACGCTGGCGATCTCGCGGGCGACGTTCTACCGCTATCTGGCCGTCGCGGCGGCATCGGAGCCCTTAGCGTAAGTTTTCGTTCCAATGATTGTCAGCCCCCCAGAACCATAACCTGCTGCCGATTTCGGCCCGGATCATCGCGGGCGAGCCGCTAACCGTGCAATCGGTCAAGGTCGAGATGAAGGGCCGCACGCTGCGCTGGCTGCTGGGCAAGATCGATCAGCGCCGGGTGTATTTCATCAACGGCGAGGTGCAGACCGGCAAGATTGAGCCGGTGGCCGACATCGAGCTGTACCGGCCGGTGGCCTACTCCGGCCAGACGATGACCTTGCGCTACGCCCGCGCTCAGGAGCTGGGGCCGTGGCTGGATTTGGTCGCGGCCAAGGGGGAGGTGTTCGTGCAGTTCTGGCTCCGGCCGGGGGAGCAGGCGGTGTTTTTCGATCTGGGCAACGAGCCGCCGGTTGATCCGATTCCGGAGGAGTTGCGACGGTTTTTGTAGGGTGGCGGGCGAGGCGGCGGTGACGCTGGGACCGGGGGAAGTGCGGGAGGTGGAAAGGATACCGGCGCAGTTGAGGGGTTTTTCGTGAGGGGAGCGTAGAGTAAGCAGTTGTTTTCGTTCACATCTGACGAAGATCTGATAATGCTTGGAACGATAGGAAGAAACCGGCGACCAGAAAACAGTGCGGCCTTGCTCATTAGCACTTATGAAGTCCTATCTTGTCGGAACAACCCCATACACCAAAAGCGGGTCCCAGAATCTTGCCACTGCCACATTCAAATTCCAAAACAAACCAAGCATAAGTATAGCAAAGATTTTGAGGACTATCAGGAGGAATAATCTGGCAAATACCCTTGTTTGTAGTTGTATCAAAAATCGTAATCCCCGAAATAATGAATACTGCTAAAATCAGCAGCTTTACTTTTTTATGAAGAATTTTCATGCTTATCCTTTTTCTCTCAGCAGAGTTACAAATAATGTGGTCCCAAAACGGCGCTGATTACAGTCCTGACCGTTTTCAATTGCAGTCCTCTACAGCTAACTTACCCTGCGCGCTACGCGCTTGCAAGTTGGCACTATGTACGCGGCGGCGCATTCGCTTCATGCCGCAGTTTACGTGCTTCCCGCTCACTGGCAGTCAGGCCAGTGCTTTCGAACCCACTCGTCACTTACTTTCGTAGTGTATCGTGTCCTGCCCCAAACCTTATGCCACTGCCCTGTGCTGTCCCGGTAACCGTCTACGTCTTCGTCAGGGCCAGAACTTCGACCCGAGTCGAACCAAGCGGGATGCCCGTCGATACAAACCAATACGGGATTAGAAGTGTCGTTGGTGTAATTACCTTTTGTCCAATAGCGACGATCAAGCCAATCAGGTTTCATAAGAACTCCATGCAAACGTCGAAGGTGAAGAGCTACACAAAGGTGTAGCGTTTGGACCGTCCTACTCGACCGTGTCGGGCAAGTGCTTCATGGCGGAAGAAATTAACTTAATTTTTTGTACACTCTCTTAGGTTATTAGGGGTAGCCCCAACAGTGATGTCATTCCTGTTCAACCAATTAGGGGATTGAGTTTTTCACAACCTCCCCACCACCTGCTCCATCCGCTCCTGCCCCACGTTGGTGTAAATCTGGGTGGTGGCGATGCTCTCGTGGCCGAGCAGGGCCTTGATGTCCACCAGTTCAGCGCCGGCGTTGAGGAGATTGGTCGCGTAAGTATGGCGCAATTTGTGTGGGGAAATCTTCTTTTCGATGCCCGCCTTCTGCAACATCCCCCGCAGATAGGCGCGGGCCGCTTGCGAGGACACCGGCTTTTGCCCCGCCGCGCGGGCGAACACGTACTCCCCACGGGGCTGGTCCTTCAACCAGAACCCAAACACCTGGCCGAACGCTTCCGGCAGGGGCACCAGCCGTTCCTTGTCGCCCTTGCCGATGACCCTTACCGACTTCGCCAGACCGTCCACAATCCGCACGTCCGCCGCCTTCAGGCCCAACGCCTCCGAGATGCGCAACCCCGAGTTCAGCAACAGCCCGAACAGCAGCTCGTACCGTCTCCGGGTTTCGGTCATCCTGACCTGGTTGTTCCCGAAGATGTTAATCGGGATGTTGCGCCGGTCCTTGATCGTGGCTTCCAGCCGCTGTTGCTCCTCCTTCTCCAGCCAGACCGGGATTCTGAGCGGGCGCTTGGGCTTGTCGGCCAGGTAGACCGGATCGGCCTCGACGATCTCGTGTTTCATCGCCCATTTATAGAAGCTGCTCAGGGT
>JBAQIQ010000083.1:0-1945 GCA_049288935.1 Candidatus Competibacteraceae bacterium | reverse complement strand
GGACAACTGGAACGAATCCTGGCCGTTCCCGAGCTATCGCCGGACGTCTACGAGATCGCCGTCAAAAGCTTGGAGAAGGTGGCGTGATGCGGACCGGCGAAATTGCTGCGCTGCAAAAATAGTTGTTGACTCCCGGAGCGGAGGTATGCAAAATACGCCCATCATGTTGCGATGCACAATGAAACTGTCAACCTAAGTCAGCTATTTGGAGATGAGTGATGTCGACCCCCAATCCTTTCAACCCCTTCGCCAACGTCGATTTCAGCAAGTTCGATTTCGGCAAGTTCGATGTGACCAAGATGCTCGGCGACGTTAAAATCCCCGGTTTCGACCTGCAAGCCGTGATGGACGCCCAGCGCAAGAACATCGAGGCGCTGAACGCCGCCAATCAGGCTGCGGTGCAGGGCATGCAGGCGGTGGCGCAGCGGCAGGCCGAGATCCTCAGCCAGTCGATGAGCGAGGTGTCCTCCATCGCCCAGCAACTGGCCAGCAGCGCCAGCAACCCGCAGGAAATGACCACCAAGCAGGCCGAGCTGGCCCGCAAGGCGTTCGAGCAGGCGCTGGCGAACATGCGCGAGCTGGCCGAAATGGTCAGCAAGTCCAACACCGAGGCGTTCGCCATCATCAACAAGCGCGTCACCGAGAGCCTGCAAGAGCTGAAATCCTTGGTCGCTCCCAAGTAAGCGAGCCGCTTCCGCGCTACGATTTCCCGGACGGGCCATACGGTATATCCGTTATGGCCCGTCCGTTTCATATTTTCAAAGTCCCGCCGCTGTCCTTGGGGATGCAATATCGTTAAAATGAAAAACGATTGAGCAACCACCATAATGATGCGAGGAATTTTACATGGCCGAACAAAAAAGCCCCGAACTCAAGCTCCCCGAATTGAAGGCACCCGATCCGGCGGAGATGGCGAAGCTGTTTTCCCACATCGCCGAAAAAAGCCAAGTCATCGTCAAGGAATTTTTGAATCGCCAGAAAAACGATGGCGCGTTCGACTTGCAAGACCAGTTGAGCGTGGGCAAGTCCTTTCTGGAGTTGACCCAAAAAATGCTGGCCGATCCGGCCAAGCTGGCTCAGGCCCAAGCCAATCTCTGGCAGAACTATCTGGAGTTGTGGCAGAAGGCCCTGCCCGCGATGTTCAGCGGCCAACCGCTCGAAACGGTGGTGCGCGAGCCCAAGAGCGACAAGCGGTTCAAGCACGACGACTGGAACGACAACATTCTGTTTTCCTACATCAAGCAGTCGTATTTGATGGCGGCCAACTGGATCCAGGATCTCGTCGCCGGCGCCGAAGGGTTGGACGAAAAGACCAAGAAGAAAGTCCAGTTTTATACCCGCCAGTTCATCGATGCGATGTCGCCGAGCAACTTCGCGCTGACCAACCCCGAAGTGTTGCGGGTCACCATCGAATCCGGCGGCCAGAACCTGATCAACGGCTTGAAGAACATGCTCGACGACTTGGAGCGCGGCAAGGGCAAGCTGAACATCAAGATGACCGACCTCAACGCCTTCGAGCTGGGCAAGAACGTCGCCGTCACGCCGGGCAAGGTCGTTTTCCAGAACGAGATGATCCAGTTGCTCCAGTACGACCCCAGCACCCCGGAGGTCTACAAGAAGCCGTTCCTGATTTTCCCGCCCTGGATCAACAAGTATTACATCATGGATCTGCGGCCCAAGAACTCGCTGGTCAAATGGCTGGTGGACCAGGGCTTTACCGTCTTTTTGATGTCTTGGATCAACCCCGACGAGCGGATGGCCGAGTGGGAGTTCGAAAACTATCTGCGGGACGGGCCGCTGGCGGCGCTGAACGCCATCGAGCATGCCACCGGCGAGCCGGAGGTCAACGCGCTGGGCTACTGCCTGGGCGGCACGCTGCTCAGCATCACCAACGCCTATCTGGCGGCCAAGGGCACCCCGCGCATCAGCTCGGGCACCTATCTGA
>JBAQIQ010000082.1:0-21821 GCA_049288935.1 Candidatus Competibacteraceae bacterium | reverse complement strand
TCTCGCGGTAGGCCACTTGGGCCAAGTCGGTGTCTGCCGGCGGCAGGGCTATCGACAACACGGCATACAGGTCGCCGGGGGGAACGCTGGGAAGGCCCTGGCCCTTGAGGCGCAGCGTGCGGCCGGGTGATGAGCCGGGCGGCACCGTCAGTTGAACGCTGCCGTCAGGAGTCGGGACGGTAACGCGGGCGCCGAGAGCGGCTTCCCAAGGGGCGACCGGCAGGTCGAGATAGACATCGCGGCCGTCAACGCGGAAATGCGGGTGCGGCGCAAACTCGATCTCAAGGTAAAGATCGCCCGCTGGCGACTCGCCATGCCCTGGTTGGCCTTGACCGGCCAGCCGAAGGTGTTGCCCGTCGCGGATGCCTTTGGGAATGGTCACGTCCAGTTGCCGTTCCTGTATCGTCGCTTTCCCGTTGGCATCCCGCTTTGGAACCCGCAGCGAGATACTGCGGTGGCCGCCGCGATAGGAATCTTGCAGGTCAATTTGCACCTTGGCGTGGTGGTCGCCGCCCGCTCGGTGATCCGATGCCCGCGCACCGCGTGTACCGGTGGCGGTGTGCCCAAACAGTGATTCAAAGAAGTCACTGGGATTGAAGTCGCGGCCCTCGGCGAAATCAGCGCCGCTGAACTCGAAACCGCTGTCCCATCCCGGCGGCGGGCTGAACTCCTGACCGTTCTGGTAGCGATTCCCGACATCGTCGTAGGCGGCCCGCTTTTCAGCGTCTTTCAGTGCTTCATACGCCTCGGCCACGTCCTTGAATCGCGCTTCGCCATCCGGTTCCTTACTGACGTCAGGATGATACTTGCGCGCCAGCTTGCGGTAGGCGCGCTTGATTTCATCCTGAGTGGCCGTGCGCTCGATTCCGAGTACGGCGTAGTAGTCCTTGAATTCCATCCATCCTCCCGGCGGTGACCCGCGACCCACGATAGAGGTTTGCGACGGGCCTTTACCTGATTCCACCCGGATTGGGCCTGAGCCTGAACTTCGCTTTCAAATTAGCCGGATCGGGCGGTGCTGTCTGTGTGTTAGCGCACATTAAAGTCTGGCCTGCCGGAGACTCAAGAAACCGGTACCATATTGAAAAAACCGGGAACGATGATGCCTAACCGCTCATCACGGGTCTGCCTTCCGTCCATCATGTTTCATCGCATTTCATTTCATCGACATGGATCAAGCACAACTCAACGGGCTTACCAACTTCGTCTGGAACATCGCTGACGACGTGCTGCGCGATGTCTATGTGCGCGGCAAGTACCGCGATGTCATCTTGCCCATGACGGTTCTGCGCCGTCTCGACGCCGTGCTCGAACCGACCAAGCAGGCCGTGCTGGAGATGAAGGCGGCGCTGGACAAGGAACTGATCACCAACCAGGACGATGCGCTGCGCGCCGCCTCCGGCCAGGCGTTCTACAACACCTCGCCCTTTCTGTTGCGCGATCTGAAAGCCCGCTCCACCCAGCAGAAACTCAAGGATGACTTCGAGGCTTACCTCGATGGCTTCTCGCCCAATGTGCAGGACATCCTGACCAACTTCGAGTTTCGCAACCAGATTCCACGCCTTTCCAAAGCCGACGCCCTCGGCGCGTTGATCGAGAAATTCCTCGACAACGACATCAACATCAGCCCGTTCCCGGTCGGCGATAGGCCCGGCCTCGATAACCATTCGATGGGCACGATGTTCGAGGAACTGGTGCGCCGCTTTAACGAAGACAACAACGAAGAAGCGGGCGAGCACTGGACGCCTCGCGATGCCGTGCGGCTGATGGCGAACCTGATGTTCCTGCCGGTGGCGGACAAAATCGAGTCCGGCAGTTACTTGCTGTACGACTGCGCCTGCGGCACCGGCGGTATGCTGACGGTGGCGGAGGAGACGCTTCAGCAGATTGCCAAGGCCCACGGCAAACAGGTTGCCACCCATCTCTACGGCCAGGAAATCAACGGCGAGACCTACGCCATCTGCAAAGCCGATCTCCTACTCAAAGGCGACGGCGACGCGGCGGACAACATTGTCGGCGGCCCGGAACATAGCACATTGGCCAACGACGCCTTCCGCTCGCGTGAATTCGACTTCATGCTGGCCAATCCGCCTTACGGCAAAAGCTGGAAGAGCGATCTGGAGCGCATGGGCGGCAAGAAAGATCTGAAAGATCCGCGCTTCGTCATCCAACACGCCGGTCATGCGGAATACTCACTGATCACCCGCTCCAGCGATGGCCAGATGCTTTTTCTGGCCAACATGCTCAGCAAGATGAAGCACGACGCGCCGCTCGGTAGTCGCATTGCCGAGGTTCACAACGGCTCATCGCTTTTTACCGGCGACGCCGGGCAGGGTGAAAGCAACATCCGCCGCTGGATCATTGAAAGCGACTGGCTGGAGGCTATCGTCGCCTTGCCGCTGAACCTGTTCTACAACACCGGCATTGCCACTTACATTTGGGTGTTGACCAACCGCAAGCCCGCGCACCGCAAAGGCCAAGTCCAGCTCATCAACGCCACTCAATGGTTCAAGCCGCTGCGCAAGAACATGGGCAAGAAGAACTGCGAACTCGCCGCCGATGACATCCAGCGCATCTGCGAAGCCTTCCTCGCCTTCCGGGAAACGCCCCAGTCGAAAATCTTCCCCAATGCCGCTTTCGGATATTGGAAAGTCAAGGTCGAGCGCCCGCTGCGGCTACATAGTCAGCTCACCCGCCAGCGCATCGAGACCCTGCGCTATGCCTCCGGCGACGAAGACCTCCGCGCCGTGCTTTACGATCAACTTGGCGACGCCCTCTTTGAGCAACCCGCCACGGTCCGCGACCGGCTTGAGCAATTCGTCAATGACTACGGTAAAGGCGACAGCGACGCGGAAGACGACGAAGGCGGCGAGGAAACCGTCAGGAAATCTCTACCTGACGCCAGGAAAAGGAAGCTGCTGAACGAAGCGACCTGGAAACGCGATGCTCAACTCATCGAAACCGCCAACCAACTGCGCGAAGCCCTCGGCGACGGCCTGATAGAAGACCACAACCTCTTTCTTGACCGCGTGGATGCTGCGCTCAAGAAACTCGGGATCAAGCTCAGCGCCGCCGACCTGAAACTGATCATCAATGCCGTCAGTTGGCGTGTGGAGGATGCGCCGGCGGTCATCAAGAAAATCCACAAGCCCGGTAAAACCCAGCCTGACCCCTTGCGCGGCTTGTTTGAGGCGAAGATCGATGGCAAGACCTGCGTTGTCGAATACGAACCCGACAGCGAACTCCGCGACTACGAGCAGATTCCGCTCTTGGAGGAAGGCGGCATCGAAGCCTTCTTCCGCCGTGAAGTGCTGCCTTACACGCCCGACGCCTGGCTCGTTGAGGCCGACACCAAGATCGGCTATGAAGTCAGTTTCACCCGCCACTTTTACCAGCCGCCGCAATTGCGCACCCTTGCCGAGATTAGCGCCGACATCCTCGCGCTGGAGCAGGAGACTGAAGGGTTGCTCAGTGAAATCACCAGGGGGGCCGGGGCATGACAAGGAAAGTGGCAACTACCTATGGCAAGCAGATTCTTGCGACGGTATCGCAAGAATTGACGGCGGAGTTCGGCGGAGGCTTTGGCTACGCCACCGTCAATCGCGCCATTCAGTTTGCCCAGTTTTTCCCCGATCCGGCAATTATGTCGACGCGGTCGACACAATTGAGCTGGAGTGACTTACCGACTTCGGCCGAGCAGAGCGCCTCGGAGCAGAACATCTGGCGGATGCGCCAGTTCTTTGATACCTGCCGCGACCAGCCAAATCTCTCAACGCTGTTGAGAGAACTGCCTTTGTCGTCCAACCTCTACGTCGCCTCGGCCAAACCGAAACGGAAAGTGAAGGACGTCAAGCCATGATCGAGGGACTCAAAACGTATGCGGAATACAAGGATTCGGGGCAGGAATGGCTCGGGAGGGTTCCAAAGCATTGGGATGTTCGCCGAACAAAACTGATTTTGCGCGAAGTGGATTCGCGTTCCACTACCGGTAATGAACAATTGCTTCGCGTGTCGCAATACACGGGCGTGACTCAGAGAAAGTCTGCTGACGGTTCAGATGCCCCTGATACTCGGGCCGCGTCATTGATTGGCTACAAGCGGGTGTCAGTAAATGATCTTGTTATTAACATCATGCTTGCCTGGAATGGCAGCATGGGCGTTTCACGGTTCGATGGCATCGCCAGCCCGGCCTATTGCGTTTACCGTTTCAACAAAGGCGTACAGCCTTGGTATTTTCATCAGCTTTTCCGCCTCCCCCTCTACAAAGGACGAATCAAGACCGCATCGACCGGCGTCGTTGAAAGCCGACTGAGGCTCTATTCGGACGACCTCGGAAGAATCGAGGCATTACTCCCACCCCCTGATGAACAAGCGGCCATCGTGCGGTTTCTGGACCACGCCAACCGGAAGATCGACGGCTTCATCCGCGCCAAACGCAAGCTGATTGGGCTGCTGAACGAGCAAAAGCAGGCCATCATCCACCACGCCGTCACCCGTGGCCTTGACCCCGACGTGCCCCTCAAGCCCTCCGGCATCCCGTGGCTCGGGGACATTCCGAAGCATTGGGAAGTATCGTGCCTTCGGATGCGGTATTCAGTCGAGTTGGGGAAGATGCTTGATGCCAAGAAAATTACTGGACGCCATTTAATCCCTTACCTTCGAAATCGTGACGTGCAGTGGGACAAGATTCTCGTGGAAAACCTCCCAGTGATGGACATCTCACCCGCAGAGTTTCCGCGCTACACAGTTCGTAAAGGTGACTTGCTGGTCTGCGAGGGCGGGCAGGTTGGTCGCTGTGCATTCTGGAATGAGGAGTTGCCAATTTGTGGATTTCAAAAGGCGCTCCACCGTATTCGAGCAAGTAAGCCAACTCAGGACTTTCCACGTTTCTTTTTCTATCAAATGCAGCTTGCGGCTGGTCTGGGTATTTTCGCTGCGGATGGTAACGAGAACACAATTGCACACCTGACTTGCGAGAAACTCCGAAGACACCGCTTCTCGTTCCCGCCTTTCACGGAACAACAAAGCATTGCTCAATACTTGGACAGCGAGCTTCAAACCCTGAACACCGCCATCACTCGCACCGAGCGAGAAATTGCGCTGATGCAGGAATACCGGACGCGCCTGACCGCCGACATCGTGACCGGCAAGCTGGACGTGCGCGAAGCCGCCGCCAAGCTGCCAGACCTGCCCACCGACCCCGCTGCCGAACTCTTCACCGGCGCGTCGCCGGAACATACGGATATTCTGGATGAAATCGAACCCGAGGAGTCTTAAGCGATGCCCGACAAAACCGATCCGGTCCTGATCCACCATCTCGCACCGAAGAACTTCCTGTCTTTTGGGCCTGACAATGCGGGCATTGAACTCCAATCCCTGAACCTGCTCATCGGCCCGAATGGCAGCGGCAAGTCCAACCTCATCGAGGCGGTGAGCTTCATGCGTGCCTCCGCCGCGGCAAAGGACTTCAGGGAGGTCACTCTCAAAGGCGGCGGTGCGTCCGAATGGATCTGGAAAGGCCAACCAAACGAGTCCGCTTCGGTGGAATGGGTGGTGAACAACCCAAAGGGGAATAAGCCTCTTCGCCATACGGTGGCGTTTCGCTCTTCACAGCAGTCATTTCTTCTCCACGATGAGCGTATCGAAGAGAGTGAGCGCCGATATGCCTACGAAGCAGACGTCTACTTTTTCTACCGATATCAGCAGGGAGACCCGGTGGTCAACACTTCGGCGGGACCGAGTCGGCGCCTCTCCCGTGACTCCATTGAGCTTGATCGCTCGATTTTGTTGCAGCGACGTGACCCCGACGTTTATCCCGAGCTTGCATGGCTCACGCAAAACTACCAGCGTATCCGCATTTACCGTGAATGGGAGTTTGGCAGAAATGCGGCCCATCGTGCGCCTCAGCAAACCGATGTGCGGAATGACGTTTTGCTGGAGGACTTTTCAAACATAGGACTGTTCTTGAGCCGGCTGAAGAAGTCGCCCAAAGCCAAAAAAGCTTTCTTGGATAACTTGCGGAAGCTCTATGACGGACTGACCGATTTCGAGGTGGTAACGGAAGGCGGTTCGGTGCAGGTGTTCCTGCATGAAGAGGATTTTGCCATTCCTGCCGCCCGCCTTTCGGACGGCTCGCTGCGCTTTCTTTGCCTGCTGGCGATTCTCTGCGATCCCGATCCTCCGCCGCTCATCTGCATCGAAGAGCCAGAGCTTGGCTTGCATCCAGATATTTTACCGGGCGTGGCGGATTTGCTGAAGGCGGCTTCAGAGCGGACCCAGATCATCGTGACGACGCACTCTGACATTCTGGTGGATGCGATGACGGAAACACCCGAGTGTGTAATCGTGTGCGAGAAGCACGAAGGCAAGACGGAGATGAAACGCCTATCGGCCAACGACCTGACGGAATGGCTGAAGGACTACAGGCTGGGACAATTGTGGACCAAAGGACACTTGGGAGGGACTCGCTGGTGAGCGCCGCTATTTTCATCGAAGGCAGCAAACTGGGCGACGACTCCAAGGAAATGGATGTCCGCTGCCGAAAGGCATTTCACGCCCTTCTTGACCCGATCTGCCCAAAACGGAAACCCAGCCTGCATCCCTGCGGAGGTCGGGACAGGGCGTTCAAGGATTTCAGGACGGCCCATAAGCAGGGTCGGGTCGACTTCGTCGCTCTGCTGGTGGATAGCGAAGATCCAGTCGAAGATCTGGATAAGCCTTGGGATCACCTCAAGATCAGGGACAACTGGGATCGCCCAAAGGATGCGGAAGACGATCAAGTGCTGTTCATGACGACCTGCATGGAAACTTGGATCGTGACTGACCGGGAGGCGTTGCGAATCCATTTCAGACACAAGCTTCAAGAAAGCGCTCTGCCGCCCCTGCAAGACATGGAGCAACGTGATCGCCATGATGTTTTGGATAAACTTCAACACGCCAGTCGTGAGTGCTCGAATTCGTTCAAGAAGGGGAACCGTTCCTTCGAGATTCTGGCGAAACTAAGCCCCGTAGTGCTGAGGCAGCATCTGCCGAGCTTTGTGCGGCTGGAGCGCATCCTCAAAGAAAAGCTCTAAAGCCATGAAAACCGACACCACCGAAAAAGGACTCGAAACACTGATCATGCGGCACCTGACCGGCGTCGATGGCTTGGCCAGCAGCGCGCCGACTGGTGTGGCCGAGGCCGCGCCGGCTTACGGGAGCGCCGGCTGGTTTGCCGGACACTCAGCCGCCTATGACCGCGAGTATGCAGTCGATACCGAGCAGCTCTTCACCTTTCTGCGCACCACCCAGCCCAACGAATACGCCAAGCTGGGCATCGTCGATGACCGTGACGCCAAAAGCATGGCGCGGCAGAAGTTTCTCGCCCGTCTGCAAGGCGAGATCACCCGGCGCGGGGTGATTGATGTGCTGCGCAAGGGCATCAAACACGGACCGCTGAGTTTTGATCTGTTCTACGGCACGCCCTCGGCGGACAACGCCAAGGCGGTGGCGCAACATGCGGCCAACCGGTTCAGCATCACCCGCCAGCTCCATTACAGCCGCGAGCAAACCCAACGGGCGCTGGACTTGTGCGCCTTCATCAACGGCCTGCCGCTGATCACCTTCGAGCTAAAGAACAGCCTGACCAAGCAGACCGTCGACGACGCGGCCGAGCAATACAAACGCGACCGTGATCCCCGCGAGACGCTGTTCGCCTTTGGTCGCTGCCTGGTGCATTTCGCGGTGGACGACAGCGAAGTGCTGATGTGTACCGCCCTCAAAGGCGCCAAGGGCATGGCCAAGGATTCGTGGTTTCTGCCCTTCAACCAGGGCTGGAACGACGGCGCGGGCAATCCACCCAACCCGGACGGCCTGAAAACCGATTACCTGTGGAAGCGCATCCTCACCCCGGCGCGGCTAACCGAGATTCTGGAGAACTACGCCCAGATCGTGGAGGAAGTGAACCCAAAGACGGGCAAGAAGAAATCGGTGCAGATTTTCCCCCGCTACCATCAACTCGACGTGGTGCGCCGCGCCCTCGCTGATTTGCAGGAACACGGCGCGGGCCAGCGCTACCTGATCCAGCACTCGGCGGGCAGCGGCAAATCGAACTCCATCGCCTGGCTGGCGCACCAGTTGATCGGCCTGCGTAAAGACGGGGCAGAGGTGTTCGACTCAATCGTTGTCATCACCGACCGCCGCCTGCTTGACCAGCAAATCCGCCAAACGATCAAAGGCTTTGCCCAGGTCGGCAGCATCATCGGCGCGGTGAAGGAAGGCGCGGGCCGCTCGAAGACCGAGCAGTTGGCGAAGTTCCTCAAGGACGGCAAGAAAATCATCATCTCCACGGTACAGACCTTTCCCTTCGTGCTCGACCGCATCGGCGAGGCGCATCGCTGCGGCCGGTTCGCGATCATCATCGACGAAGCGCACTCCAGCCAGGGCGGACGCGCCACGGCGGCGATGAGCATGGCCTTGTCGGAAAGCGGCACCGAGCAGGAGGACGAAACCACCGAGGACAAGATCAACCGCATCATCGAGTCGCGCAAGTTGCTGCCCAACGCCAGCTACTTTGCCTTCACCGCGACGCCGAAGAGCAAGACGCTAGAGATTTTCGGCGTACCGTATTCGGAAGGTGGCGAGGTGAAGCACCGGCCCTTCCACGGCTACGAAGCAGGCCATTCAGGAGGGCTTCATCCTCGACGTGCTGAAGCACTACACGCCAGTGGAGAGTTATTACCGGCTGGCCAAGACCGTGGCCGGCGACCCCGAATACGATGTCAAGAAGGCGCGTAAGAAACTGCGCGTCTATGTCGAGAGCCACCGCAAGGCAATCCGCGACAAGGCTGAGATCATGATCGACCACTTTCTCGAACAGGTGATCGGCCAGCGCAAGATCGGCGGGCAGGCGCGGGCGATGGTGGTGACGGGCAGCATTCGGCAGGCGATTCAGTATTTCTTCGCCTTTCGCGCTTACCTCGCGGAACTTAAAAGCCCGTATCAAGCCATCGTCGCCTTCTCGGGCGAGCCGGAATACAACGGCGAGAAAGTCAGCGAGGCCAAGCTGAATGGCTTTCCGAGCAACGACATCGCCGAGCGGATTCAGGAAGACCCGTACCGCTTTCTGATCTGCGCCGACAAGTTCCAGACCGGTTACGACGAACCGCTGTTGCACACTATGTATGTGGACAAGGCGCTCTGGGGGATTAAGGCCGTACAGACCCTGTCGCGCTTGAACCGGGCGCACCCAAAAAAGAGCGATGTGTTTGTGCTCGATTTCCAGAATGACATCGAGACCATCGAGCAGTCCTTCGCCGATTATTACCGCACCACGATCCTGAGCCGCGAGACCGACCCGAACAAGCTGCACACGCTTAAAGCCGAACTGGACCAGCATCAGGTGTATTCGCCCGAACAGATCGACGCCTTAGTGGCGCTGTTTCTGGACGGCGCGCCTCGGGAGAAGCTCGACCCGATCCTCGACGCTTGCGTGGCCGTCTATGTGAACGACCTCGACGAAGACCAGCAGGTGGCTTTCAAAGGCAAGGCGAAGACCTTCACCCGCACCTATGATTTCCTCGCAACGATCCTGCCCTATGGCGTGCAGGAATGGGAAAAGCTCTCGATTTTCCTGAATTTCCTGATCAGCAAGCTACCGGCGCCGGTGGAAGAAGATCTGGCCAAAGGGATCCTTGACGCCATCGACATGGACAGCTACCGCGCCGAAAAGAAGGCCATGATCGCCATCGCGCTACCCGATGCGGACGCGGAGATTGAACCTGCCCCCACGGGCGGCGGTGGGCGCAAGCCGGAACCGGAATTGGACAAGCTGTCGAACATCGTCAAGCAATTCAACGATCAGTTCGGCGGACTGTTTCTGGATTCAAAGGCGGTGGAACAGCGGATTACCGAAGTCATCCCGCCCAAGGTGGCCGCCGACCCCGCTTATCAAAATGCGTTGAAGAACACGCCGAGCACGGCCCGGATCGAGCATGACAAGGCGCTCAAGCGGGTGATCACGGCGCTGTTCAAAGACGACGCGCAACTGTTCAAGCAGTTTCAGGACAACGCTTCGTTTAGAAACTGGCTGACCGAGACCGTGTTTGGCTTGACCTCGGAGGAGATTGAAAATTGAACTGGAATTCACTTTCGCCGTCATGCGATGGCTTCATTGACCCTGCAAGGCGTAGTAATCCTTGAATTCCATCCATCCTCCCGGCGGTGGCCCGCGACGGGCCTTTACCGGATTCCACCCGGATTGGGCCTGAGCGTGAACTTCGCTTTCAAATTAGCCGGATCGGGCGGCGCTGTCTGCGTGCTAGCGCACATTAAAGTCTGGCCTGCCAGGGACTCGGCGCCACCGGTAAAAGCCCTGCTTGGCGGCCTCGACGATCAGCAGATAGACCACCACCATCCCGGCCAGGATGAAATAGAACTGGGCGGGCGGCGGCACGAAGCCGAAATAGTTTCCCACCGGCGTAAACGGCAACACTGCGCCTATTGCCACGACCGCCAGCGATGTCGCCACCAGAATTGGATGAGCGCGGCTTCTGAACGGGTTGCCACGGGTGCGAATGATGAAGATCACCAGTACTTGAGTGGACAGCGATTCGACAAACCAGCCGGTTTGAAACAGCGCCTCGTTGGCCTTCAGCACAACCAACATGACGTAAAAGGTCAGGAAGTCGAACGCTGAACTGATGGGGCCGATCACCAGCATGAAATCGCGGATAAAGGTCATGTCCATCACGCGGGGGGCGCGGAGTTCTTCGGGGTCCACCTTGTCCAGCGGGATCGGCACTTCGGAAAGATCGTACAGAATGTTGTTGAGCAGAATCTGGGTCGGCAGCATCGGCAGGAAGGGCAGGAACAGCGCCGCGCCCGCCATGCTGAACATGTTGCCAAAGTTGGAACTGGTACCCATCATGATGTATTTCATGATGTTGCCGAAGGTGCGGCGGCCTTCCAGCACCCCGTCGTAGAGGACGTGCAGGTCTTGATCCAGCAGGATCATGTCGGCGGCTTCCTTGGCGACATCCACCGCCGAATCCACCGACAGGCCCACATCCGCCGAATGCAGCGACGGCGCATCGTTGATGCCGTCGCCCAGATAGCCAACCACATGGCCGCACGCCTTAAGCGCGAGGATGACCCGGTTTTTCTGCGCGGGATTGACCCGGCAAAACAGATTGGTTTTTTCCACTCTGGCCCGCAAGGCGTGATCGTCCATCGGCTCGATCTCCTTGCCGGTCAGCACTCCCGTCACCGGAATATTCAACTGAGCGCAGACATGCTGGGTCACCAATTCGCTATCGCCGGTCACAATTTTTACCATCACTCCGCTGTCCTTGAGCGCGGCCAGCGCGGCTCCGGCACTGGCCTTGGGCGGATCGAGGAATCCGGCCAGACCGGCGAACACCAGTTCGGTTTCGTCGCTGATGACGGCATGGGGATGATCCGGCGGCACTTCGCGCCAGGCGATGCCCAACACCCGGAAGCCTTCTTTTTCGAGGGCGATGTGCTGTGCGCGAATCTGTTTCCGACTGGCCTTGTCGAGTGGAATCTGGGCGGTATTGCCCTGTTCTTCATAGTGGGTACACAGGCCGATAATCTCCTCGGACGCGCCCTTGACCACCAGCAAGCGGCCATTGCCCTTGTCCAGCAGCACCGACACCCGCCGCCGTTCAAAATCGAATGGAACTTCATCAATCTTTTTCCACGCGCTCACGTCAATGTTTTCGTGGGCCAGGATCGCCTCGTCGAGCGGGCTTTTCAGGCCGGTCTCGAAGAAGCTGTTGAGATAGGCCAGTTCCAGCACCCGCTCGCTCGGCTTTCCTTGCGGGTCGATATGCTGTTCCAGTCGAATCTTCGCCTCGGTCAGGGTGCCAGTCTTGTCGGTACAGAGCACATCCATCGATCCCAGGTTTTGAATAGCGGCCAGGCGTTTGACGATCACCCGTTTCTTCGCCATCAGCAGCGCGCCGCGTGACAAAGTGACCGACACCACCATCGGCAGCAGTTCCGGCGTCAGCCCTACGGCGAGCGCCACCGCAAACAGGAAGGATTCCAGCCACGGCTTGTGCATGAATCCATTCACCAGCAGCACGAACAGCACCAGCAGGATGGTGAGGCGCATGATGAGCAGGCCGAAGCGGTGCGTGCCGATCTCGAAGGCGGTGGGCGGCGGCTGGCCGGTCAGGCTGTCAGCGATGGCGCCGATGGCGGTGCCCGTACCGGTTTTCACCACACGCACCCGGGCGCTGCCGCTGATCACCGTGGTGCCCATGAATACGGCGTTGGCGGCGTCCTGTAGATCGGTCGCATCGGCGGCTAGTACGCTTGGATGTTTCTCAACCGGATAGGATTCGCCGGTCAACAACGCCTGTTTGACGAAGAGATCGCTGGCTTCCAGCACCATCCCGTCGGCGGGAACCATGTCGCCCGCCGCAAGCACCACCAGATCGCCGGGAACAACCTCGATCACCGGCACATCCAGCGGCTTGCCGTCGCGGATCACTTTGGCCCGCACCGAGACCGAGTGGCGCAAACTTTCTGCCGCTTGACCGGCGCGGTGTTCCTGAACGAAATCCAGGGTGACGCTGAACAGCACCATCACGGTGATGATGAAAAAGTTGGTCATTTCGCCGGTCAGGGCCGAAATCGCGCTGGCGACCAGCAACAGAATGACCAGAGGATTTTTGAAGCGGGACAGGAATTGCAGCCATAAGGGCTGTTGCTGATGATCGCGAAACAGGTTGGGGCCGTACTGGGCGAGTCGCGAACGGGCCTCGGCGCTGGATAGACCGCCCGTATCAGTAGCCGATTCAGCTTGGGGTTCCGACCGGGGTTGCAGCCACCAGACCCGATCATCCGGGGTGGCCTTGGCCTGTTCTGGTGACGGGTTCATGCGGCAGCCTTAGTGATGCGCAATAGGTTTTTCGGTGAATAGATAGTCTTCGAGCTTGCTGGAAAAGCTGGAATCATTGCGCCGAATCCATTCCAGCAACATGGATGCGTGTTCTTTCTCCTCGTCCCGATTGTGCTTAAGGATCGCCTGGAGTTCGGGGTCCTTGCAGGCGTCCGCCCGCTGGTTATACCAATCAACGGCTTCCAGCTCCTCTGTCAGGGATACGATGGCTCGGTGCATGTCGCACGTTGCATCGGACAGTTCTTCTATAGGTTCGTGATAACCGACGCTGGCCATGGCCTTTCTCCTGTTTTGGTTAGCAAAGCTAGCATTCGCCTACCGGGGAGTCTGTGCTGTAGCGCACAGAGTGGCGCACTCCAAACTCAACTCTGCATCAACGTCACCATCCGGCGAAACCGCAACAGGGCGACGCCGAAAAAATACCGCGCCACTGGCGGCGACGGCGGCGAAATAGGGCCACACCACGGCAAAACCGGCGTCCCGGTACAAGATCGCCTGAGCGAAGCTGACAAAATGAGTGGACGGCGAAAGCTGCATCAATGCCTGCAACAGTTCCGGCATGCTGTCGAGCGGAGTCGTGCCGCCTGAGAGCAGGTTCATCACCATGAATACCGGAATCGCCAGCAATCCGAACTGGGGCATGGCGCGGGTGAGCGTCGCCAGGAAAATCCCCAGCGCCGTCACCGAAAACAGGCAGATCACCGTTCCCGCGACGAACAGCGGGATGGAACCGGCGATCGGGACGCCCGCCCTACAGCGACAACACCGCAGCCACCACGATCACCAGGCCCCTACCAGTTCGACCCGACGATCAATGTGCTGTCTTTTGTATTTTCAGCCGGCATTGGGGTGGTCTTCGGCCACTTCCCAGCCCGCCGCGCAAATGGACCCGATTGAGGTGCTACGGCATGAGTAACACCCGGCATTTCATTCAACTCAAGCCCAATTTCGCCCGGAGCATCAACGGTAGGTTTTTCTGCAGGATGGCTGTTGACGGGCTAGACGGTCCATGCAGTACTCGTTCAGCATGTCCACGGTTTCGCGCTGCTGACCGAAGTGCTTGATGCGTCCAATGCGCTGTTCCAGACGGGTCGGATTCCAGGGCAGATCGATGTTGATCAAGCGTGCCAGCACCTCGCGCTCCTCGCTTGTTTCGACGGTCACATCAGCCTCCTGCTCGTCTTCTTCCTCATGGAGAGTGCGGCCCTCCAGCAGCATCCGGGCGGTATTGAGTCCGGCCTGGATGCTGGAGCAAATCCGCTGCTCCAGCCGGTTCTTCATGAAGCCGCCACCGTTGCCGCGCTGGGCCAGCGCCTGGCCGAACCGGCGAGCTTCCCGGTACGCCTCGCGGAAGTCTTCACTGGTCCGCAACGCTTTGCCCTCGAACAGGGCATCGAACCGGTGGAGGTTGCGCACTCGTTGGCGATCCGGGTGGACCTCGACCCCCACTCGGGTCAACAGGCCCGCATCCTCCAGCCGGACCCGCTGGCGCAATACGATGTGCCGCACCAGCGGGTTCTCCCGCTGAAAGAAGGTCGCGCTGGCGATGCGACGCTCCAGCGCCTCTTCCAGAATCTCCCGGGTGTCCTCGGACAGATCCATGAGCGATTGATGGGTCTGCCATTCCCCGTTCACCAACTCCAGGTCCTGGCGGATGGCGGAAAACAACCGCCGGGCGCGCGGCTCCTGAGTGGAATCCACCAAGGGCAACGGTGAACGCAACAGCTCCCAGGCGAACGCGGGTTCAGTCACTTCCGTTGCACCGGCGAGGATCGGCAACGTCCTACGCGGGTGATGCCACGGGATAAAATCGTTGCCGAGGACGAAGCGGCCTTTGCCCTGATGGAGGATGCTCATCAAGTCCCACAAATCCTCTGGCCGGGTCTGGATCGGGGTGGCGGTGCCCAGCAACAGGTGATCGGCGCGCGCTGCAATTTCACGCATGAAGGCCAGCAGCGCGTTGGGTGTACCGGCATCGCCACCAAACCCCTGCCGAGTGCGCGCCTTGTGGGCCTCATCGAGGATGACCACGCCGAAGCGTAGCCCCAGGAGCTGTTGCTTCTCCAAGGAGTCGCGCATCATCAAGCCAGTGGAAACGATGCCGATCCGCAGGGGGCACTGGGCAATCTGTTCGCGACCCGCCGGCGAAATGGCGCGCTCCTCCGTATCCAGCCAGACCTTGCGCAGCGTGTCCCAGCGGGCGGTGGGGATACCCAGCTTGTCGATCATCTCGGTCTGCCACTGCTCGCACAAGGTGGCCGGTGCGAAGATCACCATCGGGTTGCGCGCTTGATGTTCCTTATCGGCCAGCAGACACAGGGTGAGCGCCGCTGTGCCGAGCGACAGGGTTTTGCCTAAGCCCACTTCATCGGCCAGCAGCAGCCGCACCACGGAGTGCTGGCGGTAGTGGCGCAGGCAATCAGCTTGTCATCGTCAGTCACCTCGCGCTTCCAGCGGAGAGTAATGCCCGCCGCGTCGCAATCCAGCGGAAAAGTCATCCAAGCCATGTCACCACCCGTGGAAAAGTCATCCAAGCCATGTCACCACCCGTTACTCCACTCGAGCAAATCTTGGCCTTGAAGTACTCCCAGGGGTCTTGTCGCTCGATACGGGCAGCCATTTCCTTAGCGGAAAAGGCATTGGCGGCCAACGCCCGCCGCGCCAAGCCTTCATCGTCGAAGGCCATGAGTTTCTCGAAGATTTCCAAGCCGGCTTCCGCATCACCCGTAGGTGGCAACAAGCTACCCAGTACGATAGCCCGCACCAGAATCAGCGGCTTGCGGCCTTTCCAGTAGGAGCCGAGCGCCGTCAGCGTTTGTCCTGCGCCCGCTTTTCGCTCTCTTTGGGCCTCAAAAGACACCTTTTGTGCGGGGAAGACAGTCTCGATCAGGGCGGGGGCGTTTTGCAGGGCCAGTGGGGATAAGAGTGATTTCATGGCTCCGTCAACCCGGTGTGATCAGGGTCACTTGAGGGAAGTAACCGGCATACTTGCCCGCATCCCGCGTCAACAGCGGAATCCCAAGCACGGATGCATGGGCGCCGATGAAGAAATCCGGGAGCACGCCGCGCTTCGCGCCTTTTTGCCGACGGTATTGGAGGAAGGCTTTTCCCGCCAAGAACAGGGCTTCTCGCGGTATGGACTCGACGATCAATCTCGCCTCGGACACCATGGCCTCCAATTCTTCGATACGATGGAAGGCAATGGACAATTCGGCATAAATGACCGGATTGATGAGCAGGACACCCTGCAGGGCGGCTCGATCCAGTTGCGCTTGCGACCAATCGGCCCATGCGGGGTCTTCTTCGATGACATCAAGGATGACGTTGGTATCCACCAAAATCACGTCAGTTTTCGCCCCGTGTCAGGGCCATGATTTCGTCCGTGGTCATTTTGACCGTGGCGATGCCGCGTAAGGTCGAGAAACGACTGACAGCGGGCTTAATAAACCGGTTGCAGTCCGCGGGGACGACCAACACCTGACCTTCCTCCGTAACCTGGAAATCAACCGCGCTACCGGCTTGCAAGCCCAGCAGTTCCCGAATGAATTTGGGAATGGTGACTTGCCCCTTACTTGTGAGTGTCGTAGCCATGCGTTTTGCTCTTGGGTAATACAGGAAAGTTGATGGTATTACCCCGTACCATGACGCGCAACACGTTTATTTATCGGTAAACAAATCCAGCGTGGGGCGCTCGGTATCCTCCCCGGCGCGCTGAGACCGGGCGCGAGGCGCGAGTTGCTCGCTTTGCGCCACATCGCCCAAGGCATGACGCAAGGCCAACCGCCAGCCTTTGTCGCCATCGCGAAGTCCACCCGTGCTCATGGCGGCCATGCAAAACAGCCACCAGCGTTCTTCGGGGCGCAGTGCCAGCCAGTTACGCACCGCAACCGGGATCTTTTCCAGTTCGAGATGTTCCACCGCCCAGGCCAGCACACAGAGTTCCTTGCCCAGTAACCGATCCACCGGGTTATCGCCGACCTTTCAGACGCTGGGCTGGAGACCGTGGGCGACCAGGCGGGCATTGAAGGCGCGTTGCACTTCGGAACGAATCGCGGTCCACCCGGCGCGATCCAGCAGCACCCGGTCGATGACGGCTTGCTCGCTGCTTGTCGCCTGCAAGCCCAGATATTCGCTGATTTGCACCCGTCCGTTGTTGCTGCGCGGGATGATGACCTTGAAATGATGCGGGTCCGAGGTCGCAGGTACGCCAAAGCCCAGGGCCGGGCGCGCCGGGCTATCTTTGCCGGATGCGCTGCGCTGATCTGGCCTACGGTTGGCCATCGATTCAGGTCTCCTGAATCACGTCGCCGGGCTTGAGTTGAAGTCAGCGGTTTTATTGGCCTCCCCGGCGCGGGCGTAGACCAGCAAGCGGGCGGCCTGCGGGCCGATCTCGAAGGGCTTCTCGTAGGGCGCGCCGTCTTTGGGATTGGAGCCATCCAGCGTATAGAAGAGATCCGCTTTGGGCGTACAGGCCAGCGTGACGCGCCGCTGATCCGCTGCCGGTTCAACCTGATGGCGGATCTTGAGGTTGGCCAGCCAACGCACCGCCGGACCACTCTCAAGATGGTTTTATGGGTTGGGTTGACGATTGAGCCGATACCTGGCCGCCGGGCAGGGCGGTTCCTGCGGCCACGGCGTCCAGTACATCCAGCATTTTTTCGGCTTGGCCGGCGCGGATAAAAGATGATGCAGCGGCGCGACTGGCCTGACGGAGAGTTTCCATCTGGTCTGGACGGGCGGCCAGCGCAACCAGCGCAGCGGCCAACTGGGCGGGTTGTTCCGGCGGCACGACTACACCCATCCCGGTTTGGCGCACGATGCTGGTGGCTTCTCCCTCGGGCAGTGCCATGATCACGGGTAGCCCCATGCCCATGCACTCGAACAGTTTGGAGGGAATGACCGTAGCAAAGGTCGGATCATCCTTCAGATGGATCAGAGCAACATCACATACGCTCCACAACCGCGGCATCAGTTCCTTGGGCTGAGGCGATAACCAACGGACGTTAAGCAAACCCTGCTGCTCAGCCTGTTGCATCAGCGCTGCTCGTTGAGCGCCACCCCCCGCAAACAGAAACACCACGTCGGTTCGGTCGCGCAACCGTTCCGCCGCTTCCAATACCCGGTGCAGGGCATGCGCCATCCCGTGAGTACCCAGATAGCCGACTACGAACTTGTGTTCCAGACCATAGCGCGCGGCCAGTTCCGGGTCGCGGGGGCGCGGCGCGTAGCGATCCAGATCCACGCCATTGATGACTACAGCAATTTTGTCGCCGGCAATCCCCCGCGCAATCAGATTCGCCTTGAAGGCATACGTCACCGACACCACGGCCGTCGCTCTTCGGTACAGGAACAGTTCCAGTTTTTCCAGCAGCCGGATCGCCAAACTGTCCGCGCGTATGGCACCGACGGCTACGATGGAGGCCGGCCACAGATCCCGCAGTTCAAAGACCAACGGCCGCCAGCGGCAGACCGACAGCATCCAGGCCGCACAGACAGTGAAAAACTGTGGTGAGGTGCCAATGATCACGTCAGGACGGCGTTGCACCAAACCCGCCAGGAATCCTGCCACCATGAAGGACAGAAAGTCGAAGGTGCGCTTCAGAACCCTTTCGTTGGCGGTGATGTAGGTTTTGACCCGGACGACCCGAATGCCGGCCATGTACTCGACCGCATACCAACGGTTGCGATAACCCGGAAAGACCGTGCCGGTCGGGAAATTAGGCGCACCGGTGATGACCGTTACCCGCTGGCCAGCCTTGACCCACGCTTGGCAATGCTCGAAGGTTCGGCTGGCGGGCGCATTAGTCTCCGGCGGGAAGTTGTCGGATAAAAACAGAATTTCCATTGAGAGGTTGGCCTCGGGGTTACCATGTAAAAGTGATGCGGCTGGTTGATCCAGCGCTACGCAGCGTGAGACATGAATTAGGCTGGCTGACGCCAAACCGGGGATGGTAGGTGGTTGCGCAAAGTTCGCCTCGTGCGTCTTCAATCCGCCAACGAACCGTTTCCCCACTGGATAACCTGGCGGCGCCGAATGAACCATGGTCAGCCTGGTTCACGGTCACTGCGGGATGAAAATGATAATAAGCGATCGCTTCCCTGAAGCAGCCAGTCAAGTGATCAGTGATAGTCAGGGAATTGGCGCGAAACGTCCATTGCCGCTGATGCGTAACCCGACCCGGCAGGCGCTGGTAGCCGTCATGGCTGGCGATAATGATCGTTTCGGTTGCCGCTGGGTAGATTTGCAGATCGCGGGGATAAGCGCGGCGGGCTACGCGGAACCCGCCCCAGACTTCGGAGGAATCTTGGCCGTCGATGACCATGGTGTTATGGGCGGCGGTCGACCGCTGGCGTTGGCGTTGCGGGCCGACGCCGTAACTGGAGGTACCGGAGTTGACCAATAGCCGCTGACCGAAGAGCGATAGTTCGAAGCTCAGAGTGTCGGCATGGGCATGACCCGGCAGGTAATCGGGGCCGATGAGCGCCACATCTAGCAGCGCCAGCGCCGCTCCCGATTGCCAGCGGATATAGCCGGACTCGGGCAGGTGGGTTAGAGGTGAAGGGTGCGGCGCATGGGACAGGCCGACTCGCTGCGCGTAATCGGCCAGTTGCGCCCAGGTCGGGGCAATGGCCAAGGCGGTATCGTTGAAGAAAGCACTATCGCCATCGGGGTGAGTCATAACCTCCAGCCAGCTCAACATGCGGTGCGCGGCTTCCTGCCATTGCGCCAGTTGACCGATTGCTACCCGCTCTGGACAAACCCGGGTCAGCTTTAGCATATCCAGCAGGTCATTGAGAATGATAGCGTGGTACATCGGGCTACGCTCGAAATGGCCGCCGTCGTTCAGAATCTGCTCGGGTACTTCTCGCGCCAGAATCCGCAATCCCCGATGCAGCCATTGCTCGGCCTCATTGCCCACGAAAAAGAGTCCAGCGTAGACCAGGGCCTTGGCATTGGCGAACAAATGATTGCCGAGCAGGTGATATTCCAGCCGCCGGGAAAGATAGCGCACTTGTATCGCCAGGCTGTGAAGCACGGCCGGTTCCAATTCATGGCCGGACAGCGCCCACTGGATCCAGTTTACGATGCGCAACGAGAGCGGGTAGGACTCCCAGCCATTGCCATGACCGGGCGGATTGTCCGCGATCCAGCGGTGGATGAGGGCGCGGTGGAGGTCGGTGCGGTGCTCCGTGCCTTCGGCATTCAGATCGTCAAAGTAATGCAGGTTGTAGAGCCAGAGTTTGTCCCAGGCCGGGTTATTCCAGTCAGTGGCGTTGGCGAAGGTGTGGGTTTCGTTGAGGAAGCAGAAGGTGTTCGGATCCACCCAGCAGGATTGGCGTTGCGGGGGCGGTTGCCAGGCTCCGGTTGGGCGGCGCAGTGGCGGCGCGGGATGGTTATCCGGACGCGGACGATAGAGGCGAAACCACAGTCGGCTATAGAACTGCACCGGTTTCAGGTGGCGCAGGGTGTAGAAGTAGCGCAACAGGTTCACGGTGCGGCTTTAATCACGTTGGCCATATCGAGGGTCACCCGGCTCACCTCCAGAATCTCCTCAATGGGGATCGGCGCTGGCCCGCCCTGTTGCACGGCTTTAACGAAAGCCGCCGCACAGGCTTTTTGCCCTTTGTCTTGTCGCCATAGATTCATTTTCCGGAAACCCGGCCAGCCGTAGCCGGTGAGTTTGCGGAAATTGTCGAGTTGCAGCACTCGCCCGGCGGCAAAGACCTCCAGCCGTTCCTTGGGAAAAGCTTTGCTGCCGTTGGCGAAATAGTGAATGGCGCCGATGGAGCCATCGGCGAAGCCTAATTGGAGGCTGACGGTATCGCCGGTGGCCGAATCCAAGGCGATCCGGGAATGGGCGACGATCGGGCGGCCCATCAGAAAGCGCAGCAGATCGATGAAGTGGCAGGCCTCGCCGATGATGCGCCCGCCGCCGATGTCCGGGTCCTGGGTCCAATGATCCGCCGGAATCGCGCCCGCGCTGACCGTCATCACCAATGCCTTTGGCTCACTGACCCCGGTCAGCAACGCCTTGATCTTTTGTACATGTGGCGCAAAGCGGCGGTTGAAGCCGACCATCAGCAACGGCGCCCGGCCCTGCTGCTCCAAACGCGCAGCGGTCGCGGCGATCTCCTCCAGCTCCGCCAAGGTCAGGCACAGTGGCTTTTCGACGAAAACGGGCTTGCCCGCTTCCAGCGCCTGCAACACCAGCCGGGCATGGCTGTTGTGGCGGGTGGCGATCACCAGCGCCTCCACCTTCGGGTCAGAAACCAGTTGGGCGGTGTCGGTGGTGGTTTCCGCAAAGCCGTATTTGCGTCCGGCATGCACCCCGCTCACCCCAGCGTTGGAGGCCACCTTAGCCAGAATGACACCAGCTTGTTTAAACGCGGGGATCAACATGCCGGTCGCGTAGTTGCCGGAACCGATCAACGCTATCGCCGGTGGTTTACCGCCGCTGGCTGGAGAGAGGGGCATGGGATCAGTGTGCAGGCGCACGGTGGCTTGCCGCAGTACCGCATCGGGCTGTTCGTCGCGCCGGGGATAGTCCAACAAGATGCCCATGGACGGTTCGCTGCCGCCGACCACGGCATAGGCCGCTTCACTCTGATCCAGCTTGAAGCGATGCGAAATCAGCGGTTGGACGTTCAGCCGGCCATCGGCCAGCAGGTCCAGCACCGCTTCGAAGTTGCGTTGTTCGGTCCAGCGCACGAAGCCCACCGGATAGTCCTGGCCCTTCTCTTCATAATTCGGGTCGTAGCGGCCGGGGCCATAGGAGGCGGACACCTGAAAGGTGAGTTCTTTCTTGAAGAAATCGTCGCGCGACAATTCCAGCCCGGTGACGCCAATCAGCACAATGCGCCCGCGCTGGCGGCACATCAGCGCCGCCTGATGCATCGGCTCGTTGCTGTGGGT
>JBAQIQ010000081.1:0-28460 GCA_049288935.1 Candidatus Competibacteraceae bacterium | reverse complement strand
GCACAAGACCTTCGCCACCCCGCACGGCGGCGGCGGTCCCGGTTCCGGGCCGGTCGCGGCCAACGCCCGGCTGGCCCCCTTCCTGCCCATTCCCATCGTCGGCCGGGATGGCGATCGCTATCGCTGGCTGACCGAAGCCGACCGTCCGCAGAGTATCGGGCGGCTCTCGGCGTTCATGGGCAACGCCGGGGTCATCCTCCGTGCTTACGTTTACGCCCGGATGCTGGGCCGCGTCGGCATGGGCCGCGTTGCTGAATATTCGACCTTGAACGCCAACTATTTGCTGGCCCAACTCACCCGGATCGGGTTTGAATCCCCCTTCCCGCAACGGCGGGCCAGCCATGAATTCATCATTACCTTGAAGCGCCAGGCCAAAACCCTCGGCGTCACCGCGATGGATTTCGCCAAGCGCCTGCTCGATCTCGGGTTCCACGCGCCCACCACCTATTTTCCGATGCTGGTGCCGGAATGTTTATTGATTGAGCCGACGGAAACCGAGTGCAAAGAGGAGTTGGATGCGTTCATCGCCGCTCTCCAACAGATTCAGCAGGAAGCCGAATCCAATCCCGAACAGGTCAAGGGTGCGCCTTATCATCGCCCGGTGCGACGACTGGATGAAGTGCGAGCCGCCCGCGACATGGATTTGGCCTGGCGACCGACGTCCTGAGTCCACCATGGCTTACACACAGCACAAAGGCTGGCGGCGACTGGTCAACGCGACCGGCTATTCGTGGGCCGGTTTGAAGGCCGCCTGGCGCAATGAAGAAGCCTTTCGCCAGGAAGGCTTGCTGTGCGCAACACTGGTTCCATTGGCGCTGTGGCTCGGCGACTCCGCCGTGGAGCGAGCGTTGCTGATCGGCAGCCTGCTGTTGGTGGTCATTGTCGAGTTACTCAATTCCGGCATTGAGGCAGTGGTGGATCGCATCGGCCTGGAGCGTCATGAACTGTCGGGCCGGGCCAAGGACATCGGCTCGGCGGCGGTGTTCGTGGCGCTGCTGAATGCCGGGCTGATTTGGCTGCTCATTTTGTTGTAGTCCGCTGCATGAAAAATCGATACAGCACGGGGGCTACGAACAGCGTCAGCACGGTCGAGAACGCTAATCCCCAAACGATACTGGCCGCCACCGGTCCCCAGAGCAGCGATTCTCCCGCCAGCCCGAAGGCCAGTGAGCAGAGTCCGGCGATGGTGGTGCCGGTCGTTATCAGGATGGCGATGACCCGCCGACGGGCCGCGTAGAGCGTCGCGTGCAAGACTTTCATCCCGGCGGCCCGGCGAGCGTTGGCGGCGTCGATCAGCACGATGGCCGCGTTGACCGCAATGCCCGTCAGCGCGACGATGCCATACAGGGTGTAAAGCGACAGCGGATTACCGGAAATCAGCAAGCCGAGCGTGACCCCGGTAAACGCTAATGGAACCGTGACCAGGATCAGCAAGGGCTGGAAATAACTGCGAAACTGGGCGGCCAGAATCAGATAGATCAAGCCGACGCCCAGCAGAAACAGTGGCCCCATGGCGTTCAACGATTCGTTGATATCGTCCAGTTCGCCAGAGAAATCGAGATCGGTGTTGGGGTAACGCGACCGAATCAGTTCCCATGCAGCCCGCAACTGGTGATTCGCCGCCAGGGTATCGGTCACGGTTTGATCAAGATCGGCTTCCACGGTAATGGCGCGGCGCAGATTCCAGTGCCGGATCAAGCCCAGACTTTCCCGCTGTTCCGCGATCAGCAACGCGCCCAGCGTCGTCGTCCCGCCGCCCGGTAGCGCAACCGGATCATTGAGTAGTTCCTGCACCCGCGTCATCGTGCGCGGCGTTGCGCGAACCCGTAATTCCACTTTCTCGCCCCGATCACGCAGGTCAGCGACGACTTCGCCATCGACATGCAGCCGCACCAGGCGGGCGACCTGCCCGGGATCGAGGCCGGCGTTGCGGGCGGCGGGCACATCCACCTGCAAGCTCAATTCGGCGCGGCCTGGCGTGTCGTTATCCACCACATCGCGGGCGCCGGGAATATTCGCCACGATGGCTTTCACTGCGTCAGCGGCGGCGCGCAGTTCCTGGCGGTCATCAACGCGCACCTTGACACTGATGGGCTTGGCGGTCGGCGGCCCGCCGGAGAGCTTGAGGAAGGAAATGTGCGCCCGGCCCGGCGTGGCGGTGACCGCAGGCTGCATGGCTGCGATGATCTCATCCAGCCCGCGCAGGTCCGGCGTGGCAGGATTCAGCGACACCGCGATCTGGCCGTACTGGTCGCCGTAGAGCGCTTCAATCTCGGTGAACTGGATGCCCACCAGCGAAGTCACCGAACGCGCCTCGCCTGGCAATAGCCCGGCCTGCACCCGTTCCTCCACGGCCAGAGTTTGCCGCAGCGTCTCTTCCAGGGGCGCATCGGGTGGCATGTTGACATTGATGTAGTACAGCCGGACCGGATCGAAAGCGAAGAACTGCAACTTCACCAACCCGGCGCCGACGGCGGCGCCCGCGCCGATGAACAGCGCCAGCGCCAGGCCCAGATAGCGCCCCGGATACCGCATGACATGAATCAGCAACCGGGTGTATTTAATGCGTATCCAGTGCGTCCAGCGTTCTCGCAGGGCCTGAGTGCGAGAACGGCTGATGGCCCGCTGACCGAGGGCCGCCACATGGGCCGGCAGCATCCAGAACGCTTCGATCAGGCTGATGGTCAGTCCGACCGAGACCACGAAGGGGATGACGAACATGAATTTGCCGATGATGCCCGGCAACAGCATCAGCGGCAAGAAGGCGGCGATGGTGGTAGAGACGGCGGCCAGTACCGGCAGGCCGACCTCGCGCAGCGCCTCCAGGACAGCGTCGAGGGCCGCCATGCCACGCTCCAGGCGAAAGTAGGCCGCTTCGACGATGACCACTGCGTCATCGACCAGCATACCCAGAACGATGACAATACCCAACAGCACCGAAACGTTGAGCGTGAAGCCGACCGCATACAGCGCCAAAAACGATCCGGTGACTGCGAACACCACGCCCAGCGCCACCATGATTGAGATGCGCGAGCCGAGGAACAGCCAGCACACGCCCAGCACCAACAATAAGCCAGCGACGGCGTTGCTTTGCATAATGGCGAGCGCCTCGCGGGTCGCCACGGTCTGATCATCTGCCAGGATTAGCTTCAACCCACTGCCTTGCAAGGCGACATTTTTGCGCTCAAGGTAGTCGCGGATGTGGCCTACCAGGTCCAGCGTATTGCTATAGCTGATCTTGCTCACCGAGAACATCACGCCGGGTTGGCCCTTCATACGGGCCAGTTGCAGCGGCTTGTTGCGACCGCGCCGTACTTGCGCGACCACGTCCAGGGGAATGCGGGCGTCGGCGGCGTTGGGCGGTTGCAGATAGAAGCCGGCCAGCGATTCGGGATCAGCCGTCGCACCGCTGACCCGCACCAGCCATTCCCCACGACCGGTCTTAACCTTGCCGGCGAAGATATCGCGAAACCACCGCTGCAACCCTTCGGCGACATCGATGGCGGTCAGCCCCCGCGCCGCCAATGCCGCCGGGTCGAATTCGACCAGCAGTTCCGGGTCCTGAAAGCCCATGGCCAACACCTGATCGACGCCGGGAATCTGCTCCAAGTCCTGCTTGATGGCCCGCGCGGCGGCGCGCAATGGCTCATCATCGGCCTGACCGGTCAGCATCACCATGGCGGTCGGGAAACTGTTGGAAGTGGTGATTTCGAGAATCTCCGCGTCCAGCGCCTCGACTGGCAGTTCCGCATTGGCCTGATTCTGAATCTCGCGGCGCAGGTCGTTGACGCGCTTGTCAAAGACCCGCGCCGAAATGTCGTTGAATCGCACCAGGATATTCGAGATGCCTTCGCGCGAAGAACTGACGACAAATCGGATGTCCTGCACTTTGCGGATAGCGTCTTCCAGCGGATTGGTCACCCGCTTTTCTACATCCTCGGCGGATGCGCCTGGTAGGGCCGTGATGATATTGACCCAGTTGAAATTGATTTCTGGGTCTTGTTCGCGGGGCATTCGGGCATAGGCGATCAGGCCCATCAGGATCACCACCACGAAGGCGATGTTAGCCAGTGGGTGGTTGGTGATCAGGGCGCGGATGAAGCCCACTTCAGCGCGCTCCACCCATCGTGACCGGCTGGCCGTCCGTCAAACCCTGATGACCGTGCGTGACCACGAGGGCCTCCGGCGGCAGGATGATGGGGAAGGGGCGTCCTGGCTGCGCATCTGGCGCGGGTATGAACCGGGCGCGGTCATGGTCTACCACGAACGCGCCCAGCACTGCGCCGCGCTGCACCAACAGCTCAGCCGGCAACACTGCGCCAGCACCGGTCCAGCGCAGGAGGCCGCTGCTGCCAGCGGGCGCGGTTGGGTCGGTGAACGCCAGTCGGGCGATTCGGGTACGCGCCGTCATGTCCACCACCGGCGACAGGCGTAGTAACCGGATGGGATAGCGTTGGCCCTGACGGTCGAACAGCAGGTCACGCGCTTGCGGTAACTCGTCGGCCCACGCGGCGGGAATCTGGGCTTCGATTTCCGGCGAAGCCAGATCGACTAGGCGCAGCAACGGCGTTCCCGGCGTCGCCAGGGCGCCGACCTGTGCCTGTCGTTCCAGCACGACGCCGACAAATGGGGCAATGATGCGACATTTTTCAACCGTGCGCGCCGCTATCGCCCGCCGCGCCTGCGCCACGGCGAGCTCAGCCTCAGCGGCCTGAACGCCGGTTTGCAACTCCAACACCGCATCATCGGAAACAAATTGCTTCTGGCGCAGCGACAAAGCCTGTCGCCGCCGTTGCTCAGCCAGGGCCACCCGCGCTTGGGCGGCGGAGACGTGTGCTTCGGCCTGGGTCAGGGCCAGTCGATCATCGGCGTCATCCAGCTCCAGCAGCAACGCGCCGGCTTTCACGATGCTGCCGACTTCAGCATGGATGCGGGCGACCCGGGCGGTGACTTCAGCCGCGATCCGGCTGTCGTTGGGGGCGATGACGCTGGCCGGGGCTGAGCCGGTATCCGGCAATGCGACTTCGTGAAAGGGACGGACACTAACCGGGTCAACCGTTTGCGCGAGCAGCAGATGGGCGCCGAGCAGCAGGCCCGCCAGTAGAAAGGCCAGTCGTGACATACGGCCAGTGCCGGACAAGGTTCAGGTAGAGCCTGCGGGTAGGAAATCCACCAGCAGTCCGCAGAAAATCGCCAGGCCAAAAGCGTTATTGTTGAGGAATGCCTGGAAGCAACCTTCCGGTTGGCGGTTGCGGATCAGGTATTGCTGATACAGCGCCAGCCCGCTCGCTACGCCCACACCTCCGTAATAGATTGCGCCCCGGCCGCTGAGCAGACCGATGAGCACCAACAACACCAGCAACGCCAGTTGTAGATAACCGATGATTTGTTTGTCCCGTTCGCCGAACAGGAGAGCGGTGGATTTCACGCCGATCTTGCGATCATCTTCCCGATCCACCATTGCATACTGGGTGTCGTAGATCACTGACCACAGGATATTGGCGAGAAACAGCAGCCAGGCGATGAGTGGCAGCTCATTGCCCACTGCGGCATAGGCCATCGGAATCGCCCAGCCGAAGGCCGCGCCTAAATGAACTTGTGGCAGGGCGTGCAGCCGTTTCATGAACGGATACGTCACCGCCAGCGCCAGACCGATGAAGGATAACTGGACGGTCAGCGCGTTCTGGGTCAGCACCAGCAGAAAGGCCAGCAGGGCCAATATCGTCGCCAGACCGACCGCTTCGCCCAGCGTCACCCGTTTGGCCGCCAGTGGCCGATCACGGGTCCGGGCGACCTGGGGGTCAAAATTCCGGTCAACGATATCGTTCATAACGCAACCCGCCGAGCGCATCAAAACTACTCCCAGGACGAAAACCAGCACCACCTCCTGGGGCGGCTGACCATGGCCCGCCAGCCACAGCGCCCACAGGGTTGGCCATAGCAGCAGGTAAATACCGATGGGGCGGTCCAGACGCATCAGCAGCGTGTATTCACGCAAGCGATTATCAAAACGGTCAATGTTCATGGCGAAAGGGAATCCAGTGAGTAAAAGGCGAAGAAGCCGGCAAATCAGGCAGGAAAATTTCACAGACCAGCAGTGGCCGGCCATCCATGCGGAACAGAGAACGTCGTCCCCAGATCACTTCCGGGGGTTCGGTAAAACCGGCGAAGGCGCGTTGATGAAGACGCTGGCCAGGGACGATCCGGGCAATTTCCATCGGGCCGCGCCGAACGTTCGGGTCGGTGAACAGCACCTCGCCAAGCGGACGGCTGCCCAACTGGGTCAATCGGCGGCCCCGACCCCGCAGGGTGGCGGCGGGAATCAACGTTCGGGCAAATACCCAGGCCTGGTCGCCACACAGCAACTGTACTTCACGGGTCCAGGCCAGGGCGTCCAGCCGTAGATGCAGGACATGCGCCTCGTCGCGACTGGGTCGGCTCCAGCCCTGCCAGAGGACGCGCACCCGGAACGGGTTTGGGCAGCACTGGCGCAGCCGTCGAGTCAGAGAGCCGGGGTCAAACAGCCATCGGGCCAGATCGGCGGGTAAGCCATGCGCTGGGCGTTGATCTTGCCAGCGCGGCGGGGTATTGAACAGGATAGAGTCCGAGTCGCTCAAGGGAATTTATTCTGAATAAGTCGCCTGATTGGCGAAAGTAATGATTATGACATGGTTAGCGGGTTTGGCGGGAATGTGGCGGGCCTGCCCATTGAGCAATCTCTTGGAACGCCGCACGCTGGGGTGGAGACGGGGCGATTAAGAAAAAAAGTGGACGGATGGTCCTGTGACGAGACTGCCGCACTACACGGTCAACAGACGTATTTGATTGCCAAGGTGTTATATTACCCAAAAATTTTTCACCCTTTCCCCGCTACAGGGGAAGGGAGCCGATGATTGCGCGCGAGTCGCCCATTCCACACCTCAATGACTGAGTTCACGATGCACGGTGCAGAAAACACGCTGGTTTTTTCGCTATTTCTAATTTTCACTGGCGCGGCGCTGTTCGCCACGCTGGCGCTGTTCTCCCGCCAAGCCTTGCCTATCGCTTATATCGTCTTAGGCATCTTCATCGGCCCCTACGGCTTCAAGCTGATCGATAATGCGGTGGCCATTGAGCAAATGGCGCAGATCGGCATCATGTTTCTACTCTTCCTCCTGGGGCTGGATTTGTCGCCGCAGCGGTTATTGCAAATGCTCCGCAAGGCCACGCTGATCACTTTGGGCACTTCGCTGGTTTTCGCCCTATTAGGCTTCGGGGTCGCCCGGATGTTTGGCTATGCTTGGAGTGAATGCTTGCTGATTGGCGCAGCCATGACTTTTTCCAGCACCATTATCGGCCTTAAATTGCTGCCGACTCGCACGTTGCATCATCAGCATACTGGCGAAATTATCATCAGTATTCTGCTGTTGCAGGATTTATTGGCGATTGCCATTTTGTTGCTGATTGAAGGTCTGGGCGGACGCGGTTCTTCATTGCAGGGGCTGGGTCTGTTAATCGTGACCCTGCCGTTGTTGCTGGGCTTTGCCTGGGCGACCTCGCGCTATGTACTGATTCCGCTGATCCGCAAGTTCGATAAAATCCGCGAGTACATTTTCCTGATCGCTATCGGTTGGTGTCTGTGCATTTCACAGGTCGCGGCGCTGTTGGGCCTGTCCTACGCCATTGGCGCCTTCATCGGCGGGGTGGCGCTGGCCACCAGTCCCATCTCGCTCTACATCGCCGACAGCCTCCGGCCATTGCGCGATTTTTTCCTGGTGCTGTTCTTTTTCTCATTGGGCGCCGGCTTCGACTTGGGGATGCTGGGCGCGGTGTTCCTGCCAACGCTGGTGTTAGGCGCATTGCTGATGGGCGTTAAGCCCTGGGTGTTTCGCGGTTTTCTGCAATGGGCCGGTGAGCGGCCCCACATTGCCATGGAGGTCGGGGTGCGACTGGGTCAAGTCAGTGAGTTTTCGTTGCTGATTGCCGTGCTGGCGCAGCAGAATGAGCTGATCAGTCGGGAGGCGTCTTATCTGGTGCAGGCGACCACGATCCTGACTTTTATCGCTTCGACCTACTATCTGGTGATGACTTATCCAACCCCGGTGGCGATTTCTGACCGTTTGCGCCGGGATTGACAGTTTTCCTTACCTTGGCGCGGTCATCTGCAGATTCCGCCAACCGCTGGCTATTACGAGCTGGCCGCTATCGTCCAGAACCGCGACTCGCCACGCCAGCGCGGAAGGCCGGTCGTTTACCGGCCTTGGTCAGGATGGCGAGCTTTTGTTGAAGGTCATCAAGGACGCGGGAAGGCGAATCGCATAAATCATTGGCGTTTACCGTGATCTTTCCTATAATCGCCGCCATTTTTCGGCCAATCCCAAAGGGGGTATGGCGCGACCGGATATCCTTGGCGATTTCTCCGGTTAACGTCCCGACAAGAGCGACGCGCGCAACCGGATCGCGATGCGCCTTCAATCTGAAGGCCGCTTCGCGGCTAGTCCCGGCCTTCCCCGGTTTTTATGAGTCCTGTAGGAGTAGAGTTGATGTCCTCGCTTAGCGAACTGGCCGCCCGTTCCCCGGTGGACGCCGTGACCGAAACCCCGGTTGTTTCTGGCGCCGACCGGGAATCCGCACCCCCCCCGCGTCGGGAACTGGCCAACGCCATCCGCGCCCTGAGCATGGATTCCGTACAACGGGCTGAATCCGGCCATCCAGGCGCGCCGATGGGCATGGCGGATTTTGGCATGGTGCTGTGGAACGATTTTCTGCGGCACAATCCAGCCAATCCCAAATGGTTCAACCGCGACCGTCTGATCCTGTCGAATGGTCATGGCTCGATGCTGTTGTATTCCCTGCTACACCTCAGCGGCTACGATCTGGCGATCGAGGATTTGCGCAATTTCCGGCAGTTGGGTTCGCGGACGCCGGGGCATCCCGAATACGGGCGCACGCCGGGCGTGGAAACCACCACCGGCCCACTGGGGCAGGGCTTAGCGAACGGCGTTGGCATGGCATTGGCCGAGCGGGCGCTGGCGACCCGCTTCAATCGCCCCCGGTTTCCCATCGTCGATCATTACACCTACGTCATTCTGGGCGATGGCTGCCTGATGGAAGGGATTTCCTATGAAGCCTGTTCCCTGGCCGGGCTCTGGGGGCTCGGCAAGCTGATCTGCTTGTACGATGACAACGGCATATCCATCGACGGGCCGGTGCGGGGCTGGTTCAGCGAGGATATGGTTCAACGCTTTCAATCCTGTGGCTGGCAGGTGATTCCGAACGTGGACGGCCACGACCCCGTAGCGATCCACGAGGCCATCGCCCAGGCGCGGGCTTACTCCCAGAGTCCAACCCTGATTTGCTGCAAGACCACCATTGCCCGGGGTTCGCCCGGTAAGGGGGGTAGCGAGAAATCTCACGGGGCTCCCCTTGGCGCCGCCGAGGTCGCTGCGACCCGCGCCAACATCGGCTGGCGCCATGAGCCTTTCGTCATTCCCCCGGAGTATTATCGCGCCTTTGACGCCCGCACCAGGGGCGCAGCGTGGGAAGCCGAATGGAATGCATTGTTCGCTCGCTATCGGGCGGAATACCCGGGGCCGGCGGCGGAATTCGAGCAGCGGCTGGCCTGCGGGTTTCCTCCGGACTGGGACGAGCTGGCCTGGAACTTCATTCAAGCCATGCAGGAGCGGCGCGAGGATCTCGCCACCCGGGCTGCTTCCCAGCGTGCGCTGGAGACCTACGGCCCCTATTTTCCCAGCCTGGTCGGCGGCTCGGCGGATCTCACCGAATCCACCGGCATCCCTTGGGTCGGTTGTCGGCCGGTTGATTTCGAGAATCCCGACGGTAATCTGATCTATTACGGCGCGCGGGAATTCGCGATGAACGCGATTATGAACGGACTGGCCCTGCACGGCGGCTACGTGCCGTTCGGCGGCACCTTCCTGATGTTCGCCGACTATTGCCGCAGCGCTATCCGCATGTCTTCGCTGATGAAGTTGCGTTGCGTGTTCATCTTGACCCACGACTCGATCGGCGTCGGCGGCGACGGCCCGACCCACCAGCCGGTCGAGCACGTCGCCGGCCTGCGCATCATCCCCGACCTCTCGGTCTGGCGCACCTGCGACACTACGGAAACGACGGTGGCCTGGAAAGCGGCGCTGGAGCGGGTCAACGGTCCGACCTGTCTAATTTTCACCCGCCAGAAGCTGCCGCACCAGGAACGCACCCCCGATCAGGTGCGCGCCATTGCCCGGGGCGGTTACGTACTGCTGGATTGCGGGGACGATCCGGAAGCAATCCTCATTGCCACCGGTTCCGAGGTGCAACTGGCAATGACCGCTGCCCGGCAGTTAAACGAGCAAGGCCGGCGTATCCGCGTGGTGTCCATGCCTTCGGTGGACGTGTTCGACGCCCAGAACGAGCATTACCGCGAGTCGGTATTGCCGGCGAAGGTCACTCGGCGTGTGGTGGTCGAGGCGGGTGTGACCGCACCCTGGTATAAATACGCCGGTTCACAAGGCACCGTGATCGGTCTCGACTGTTTCGGCGAGTCAGGGCCGCCGGAAATCATTTTCCAGCATTTCGGCTTCACTGCCGAGCGGGTCGTCGCCGCCGTGGAGGCGCTGTTCTGAATCCCTGCTGCTTTTCAGGGGATAGCGGCTACACTTAATGATGTTGGGTGGGTGATAACGCCCACCCGTCTTTCGATGAAAACCACTCTGAATGGAGGAATGCATGGCTATTAAAGTTGGTATCAATGGTTTTGGCCGTATTGGACGTATGGTGTTTCGCGCTGCGATCAAGGATTTTTCCGACATCGAGATCGTGGGCATCAACGACCTGCTCGAACCTGATTATCTGGCTTACATGCTGCAATACGATTCCGTGCATGGCCGTTTCAAGGGCGAAGTCTCTGTTGACGGTAACACCCTGGTTGTCAACGGTAAGAAGATCCGCCTGACCGCCGTTAAGGACCCGGCCGAATTGAAGTGGAACGAAGTCGGCGCCGATATCGTCGTCGAATCCACCGGCCTGTTCCTGACCAAGGACACCTGCCAGAAACACATCACCGCTGGCGCGAAAAAGGTCATCCAGAGTGCGCCCAGCAAGGATGACACCCCGATGTTCGTCTACGGCGTGAACGACAAGACCTACGCCGGCCAGACCATTATCTCCAACGCCTCCTGCACCACCAACTGTCTGGCCCCGGTCGCCAAGGTGCTGAACGACACTTGGGGCATCAAGCGCGGCCTGATGACCACCGTCCACGCCGCCACTGCCACGCAGAAGACCGTGGACGGCCCGTCCAACAAGGATTGGCGCGGCGGTCGCGGCATCCTGGAAAACATCATCCCGTCTTCCACCGGCGCCGCCAAGGCGGTGGGCGTGGTCATCCCCGAGCTGAACAAGAAGCTCACCGGCATGGCCTTCCGCGTTCCCACCTCCGACGTGTCGGTGGTCGACCTGACCGTCGAACTGAACAAGCCCGCGTCCTATAAGGACATTTGCGCCGCCATGAAGGCTGCGTCTCAAGGCGCCATGAAGGGCGTGCTGGGTTACACCGAGGATAAAGTGGTCGCCACCGACTTCCGTGGCGAGAGTTGCACCTCCACCTTCGATGCCGACGCCGGCATCGCCCTGGACGACACCTTCGTCAAGATCGTGGCCTGGTACGACAATGAGTGGGGCTACTCTTGCAAGGTTCTGGAGATGGTTCGCGTCATGGCCAAGTAAGCAGTCGCCACCCCGTGGCGGTTCCTTGCTGAATTGACATTATTCGCCCCCGCTGTCTCGCGCCGAGATGACGGGGGTTTTGTTTGGAGAGGGGATAAAGAATCATGAATTTCAAGCGTATGACCGATCTGGACCTGGCTGGCAAGCGGGTGTTTATCCGTGCTGACCTGAACGTACCCGTCAAAAATGGCAAAGTCACTTCCGACGCCCGTATCACGGCCTCGATGCCCACCATCGAACACGCGATGAAGGCCGGCGCCAAGGTGATGGTGACCTCGCACTTGGGGCGTCCAACCGAAGGCCAATTTAACGAGGAAGACTCGCTCCAGCCGGTGGCTGAGGTGGTGTCTGCCAAGCTGGGCAAGCCGGTGCGGGTGATCCGCGACTGGGTCAACGGCGGCTTTGAAGTCGCTAACGGCGAAGTGGTGCTGCTGGAAAACTGCCGCGTCAACAAGGGCGAAAAGAAGAATGTCGAAGAGACGGCAAAGAAATACGCCGCTCTATGCGACATCTTCGTCATGGACGCTTTCGGCACTGCCCATCGCGCTGAAGCGTCAACGCATGGCGTCGCCAAGTTTGCCCCGGTCGCCTGCGCCGGCATCCTGCTGACCGAGGAACTGGACGCGCTGACCAAGGCCCTGGCCAAGCCGGCCCGACCGATGGTCGCTATCGTTGGCGGTTCCAAGGTCTCGACCAAGTTGACCGTGCTGGAAAGCCTGTCGGAAAAGGTCGATCAGATGGTGGTCGGCGGCGGTATTGCCAATACCTTCCTCAAGGCGGTGGGGAAGAACGTCGGCAAGTCGCTGTGCGAAGATGATCTGGTGCCGACTGCTCAGGCGTTGATGAAGAAGATGACCGCTCGCGGCGCGACCATTCCGATTGCGGTTGACGTGGTGTGCGGCAAAAAGTTTGACGCGGCAGAGCCAGCGGTGCTGAAAGACGCTGGCGCGGTGGCGGATGACGACATGATTTTCGACATCGGCCCGAAGAGCGCCCAGGAATTGGCCGACATCATCATGAAGGCGGGCACTGTGGTATGGAACGGTCCAGTCGGCGTGTTCGAGTTCGACCAGTTTGGCGAAGGGACCAAGACCGTCGCCATGGCGATTGCCAATACTCAGGCTTTCACCCTGGCCGGCGGCGGTGACACGATTGCCGCGATCCAGAAGTACGATATCTACGACAAGGTGTCCTACATCTCTACGGCTGGCGGCGCATTCCTGGAATTCCTGGAAGGCAAAGTGCTGCCTGCGGTTGAGATTCTGGAGACGCGGGCGAACGGTTAATCCTGGATTTCGCTGATGAATCAAGCGGCGGCCTTCGGGTCGCCGTTTTTATTTGAAGTCACTCAGTGCAGTGTTTTTCAGGGGATGAAAAAACCCGCCTTGCGGCGGGTTGTCGGGTTCTGGCGAAATGAATTACTTCTTTTTCGCCCGCTTCTTGGAGGCCGGTTCCACAGCGATGCCGAATTCCTCGACGTAGGTGACCTGGACCTGATCACCGACCTGGAGTTCCTTGAGATTGACTTCCTGCGGCGCTTTTACCGTCACGGTTTTTTCTGGACCCCGCAAAGTGACTTTGCGAGTCTTGCGGTTGACTGCGATGACGTTTGCCACAACTTCAACCTTGTCGCGCAGGGTGGCGGAGGGTTTCTGGCCCAATGGGGCGCGGGTTCCGCTTTGGGTTTCCTTGCGCTCGGTGACGCCGCCGCTGGTCGGATTCTTGATCAACTGGATCGCCATGGCCTCGCGGTACTTCATGACGACCCGGTCACCGACCTGAACTTGATCGAGATTCCGGGCGTCCTCGCCCACATTCAAGGTAGCCAACTGACCACGCTCGCCCTTGAGGGTGACCAGGCGATTTTCAAGATCCACTGCCTGCACGGTCGCTGTCACCGTAGTGACTTCACCCATTTCCAGTTCAGGGCCGGTGGCGACGGATGGTGGGGGTGGGGCGGGCTGAGCCGGTTGGGTCTTTTCGGGCGTGGAAGCGCAACCAGCCAACAGCAGGGTGGCTAGACCGAGTGCGGTCAAAGTGCGGTGTTTCATGGGGTGTTGTTCTCCTGGGGGTTAAGGGACCCGTTCGACTATCGAACCGGGTTGAAAAAAGCGATAGATCATAGCGTCAGTTTGGGCAATATTCGACAGATGCGGGCCTCTATCTTTACGCTGTAATGAGAAGAAAGTTTTGTCTATTGCACCATCTGAAGGGTTACGGCAAAGCGCTCGGTAATCGAGCTGTTGCCTTCCCAAACTCGCCAGTATTTCATCTTGAGCGCGACGTCACCGGGTTGCCGGGCGACAAAATGGAAAGTGCGTTGGCCGCGTGCGCCACTAAAACCCGCTTCCACCGGCGGAGCATAGGCGGTGTTTTCCAGCGTCAGTAAGCGACGGTCATTTTCGTCAACCGCCCAACTGAAGCCGGTAGTGGGATTTTCCGGCAAGCGCACTTCCAGCCGTTCGCCGACCCGAAGCTCAGCGGTTCGGTTGTTGTCAGCGCGGGTCAGCACCAGGACGCCGTTTTCTCGAACACCGGCTGGAGTGATGGGGGGCGCAGCGTCTTTTTGGTGAGCGCAACCGGCCACCAGCAGCACGGCCAAAATCAACAAGAAAAATTCCTGCAGAATCCAATGAGAGGGGAATCGCTGTGAGTTTCGAGGAACGGGCATGGAACCTTACCTGATCAATCAATAGCCGATGGGCCTTTGGCTGTGGATAAAAAAAACGGCGTTCCCGCCTTGACCGGCACGGGTCAGACGGAACGCCGTTGCTATTTCAGGATTGACCAAACGGGATCAGACTTCACCCCAGCCAAACACTTCTACGGTGCGGAACAGGTCATTGTCAGTGACCATGCCTACCGGCTTGCCATCCATCTCGACGATCACGCGGCGGACATTAGCTTCGGCCATCCGCTGCGAGGCCTCGGCCAGCGACATGTCACGCTTGACCGTCACCAGGGGTCGGGTGGCGATTTCACCGACTTTGACCCGTGCCGGCGAGCGGTTGATGCTGATGACCTTCTTGAGTACGTCGCGGTCGGTCATTACGCCCCAACGACCACTGGCGTCGGGTTCGACCATCACCGCATTCACGCCCTTGTCAATCATCTGGTGCATGGCAACATTCACCAGGTCCTCATTCCTGACCACCACCACCGGCGACATGATGCCGCCGACCGTGGAGGGCATGCGGCCTGAAGCGATCATGGCCTGCACTGGATCAGCGACACGCGCTGCCTCCAGTTCCTTGCGGGCGGCTTCCAGCACCCGACGGCGGTTTTCGATTTCCTTGCGCAGCGCGGGACCCTGCTCATGCATTTTGGCGATGATCAGGTCACCGAACTTGCTGGTCGGCACCTCAACGCCACCATCCATTTGCCGGGCAAAGTCGTAGGTGACGGTCTTGTCGGCGATCACCTGCGTCAATGCCGATTCGATCAATTCAGCCGCTTCTATCCAGCCCATGTACTGCAACATCATCACGCCGGACAACATCAGTGAGCCCGGATTGACCTTGTCCAGATTGGCGTATTTGGGGGCAGTTCCATGCGTTGCTTCGAACACGGCGACGTGGTCGGCCATGTTCGCACCGGGCGCGATGCCGATGCCGCCTACTTCCGCTGCGACCGCGTCAGAGAGGTAATCGCCGTTCAGGTTCATCGTGGCCAGCACCGAGAATTCTTCCGGACGCAATTGCAGCAACTGGAAAATGATATCGGCGATACGGTCCTTGATTACGATCTTGCCGGGCGGCTGCTTGCCGCCATAAACGCTGTACAGATCGTTTTCCGTGATGGTCTGGTCTGGAAATTCGTCGCGCGCCAGTTCGTAACCCCAGTTCCGGAAAGCGCCTTCCGTGAACTTCATGATGTTGCCCTTATGCACCAGGGTCACACTGTCGCGGCCATGGTCAATAGCGTACTGAATTGCTTTGCGCACCAGCCGCTTGGAAGCGAAGGGCGAAATTGGCTTAATGCCCAGGCCCGCTTCGTCAAAAAAATCCGCCCCCATTTCCTCCCGCAGGAACTTGGCCAGCTTGGCGTTTTCCGGAGAGCCGGATTTGTATTCGATACCAGCGTAGACGTCTTCCGTATTTTCGCGGAAGATGATGACATCCACTTTTTCAGGATGGCGCATGGGCGAAGGGACGCCGGGGTAGTAACGCACCGGGCGGACACAGGCGTACAGGTCCAGGTCCTGGCGCAGCGCCACGTTCAGCGAACGGAATCCGCCGCCCACCGGGGTCGTCAGGGGACCCTTGATCGCTACGACCAGTTCCTTGATCGCTTCGAGGGTTTCTTCGGGAAAGTAGTTGCCGTCATAAATTTCAGCCGCTTTCTCACCCAGGAAGATTTCGCACCAGTGAATTTTGCGCTCTCCACCGTAGGCTTCTTCAATCGCCGCATCCCAAACGCGCAGCGAGGCGCGGGTGATGTCGGGACCGATGCCGTCGCCTTCCACGTAGCCGACGATCGGTTGATCCGGCACCTGCAATTTGCCGTCTTTAACCGTAATTTTTTCGCCGCTTTCGGGGATGCGGATATGCTGGTAGGCCATGAACCCTCCTGACTCAGTTTGTGGATTTGACGGATGTTGGTGGTTGCCCGGCGGCTCGACGCGCTGGACGATTTAACGCTGCATCCGCAGTGAAAAAACGCCTGTAAACTACACGTAAACGCCTTTTCTGTCCATGAGGGCCGCTGGCCGCGCAGTCCACGCGGATACCCGAATGTTGCGGATATTGCTATGACTCTGAACGAATTACGCTACATCGTCGCGGTTGCCCGCGAACGGCATTTTGGCCGGGCCGCCGAAGCTTGCCATATCAGCCAGCCGACCCTGAGCGTGGCGGTGCGCAAGCTGGAGGATGAACTGGGCATGGCGTTGTTCGAGCGTGCGCCCGGCGAAATTACCGTGACACCCATTGGGCGACGCATCGTCGAACAGGCGCAGCGGGTATTGGAAGAGGCAGCGGTGATCAAGCGGCTGGCGGCTCAGGGGCAGGATGATCTGGCCGGAGTCGTGCGGCTGGGAGTGATTTACACCATTGGTCCCTACCTGTTGCCCCATCTGATCCCGCGCCTGCACCGCCGTGCTCCTGACATGCCGCTGCAAATTGAGGAGAATTACACGGCGGTGCTGAGCGAACGGCTCAAAGCGGGCGATCTGGACGTGCTGATCTTGTCGCTGCCGTTTGACGAGCCGAGCATCCTGACGCAAGCGGTGTACGAGGAGCCGTTCGTCGTGCTCATGCCCATCGGTCATCCGCTGGAGCAAGTGGAGTTCATTGATTCACCGACCCTGGCTGGACAAGATTTGTTGCTGCTGGGATCGGGCCATTGCTTCCGCGACCAAGTGCTGCGCTTTTGCCCGGAATGTCGTCGGTTGAGCGTGGCGTCCGACAACATGCAGAGAACGCTGGAAGGCAGTTCGCTGGAGACCATTCGGCTGATGGTAGCGACCGGAATTGGCGTATCGGTATTGCCCTACACCTCGGTCAGCGGCTACGCCCATGTCAGCGATTTGCTCAGCGTCCGGCCCTTTACTGAACCCGCTCCGGCTCGGGTGGTGGCGCTGGCCTGGCGCAAGAGCTTTCCGCGACAACGGGTGATTGAACTTCTCGATAAAGCCATCCGCGCCTGCCCACTGGGCGAGGCGGTTCGATTGCTGGGATGAATTTCAACCGAACTCGTCGGGGCTGAACCCGGTTAGCGGCAGCAACTGTTTTAATCCGGCATGCACCGCGCCGCGATCATTTGCCCACAGGGTGATATGTCCCACCTTGCGCCCAGAGCGCTGAGCTTTGCCATAGGCGTGGTAGTGCGCGTCCGGTATCGCCAGCACCGCCGCTAACTCCGGCAGGTCGCCGATGCAGTTCACCATCGCGGAATGGCCAATCGCTGCGGTGGAACCCAACGGGAGACCCAGAATAGCCCGCAGGTGATTTTCAAATTGACTGGTCTCGGCGCCTTCAAGCGTCCAGTGGCCGGAGTTGTGAACGCGCGGGGCCATTTCGTTGGCGATCAGTCGCCCATCCTTGACGAAGAATTCAATAGCCAATACGCCGACGTAGTCCAACCGATCCAGCAGGCGGTGGGCGTAATCCCAGCCTTCCTGCTCCAGTTCCGGCATTCGGCGCGGCGCCCGCGACAGCCGCAGGATGCCATCGCGATGGTGATTTTCCACCAACGGGTAGAATGCGGTCGTCCGGTCACGACCCCGCACCGCTACAATGGAAACCTCGCATGTAAAGGGAACGAAACTTTCCAGAATCAGCGGCACATGGCCCAGTGCTCGCCAGGCCGGTTCGATGTCCTCAGCCGTGCGCAACACCCGCTGGCCCTTGCCGTCGTAGCCCAGGCGACGGGTTTTCAGCACCGCCGGCAGCTCCACACTCAGTACCGCGTTGTGTAATTCCTCCAGACTGTCCACGGTGGCAAAGGCCGGAGTCGGGATGCCCAGTTCCCAGAACAGGGTTTTTTCAGACAGCCGGTCCTGGGCCAGCGCCAGCGCTGCTGCTGGGGGATAGACCGCTACCCGTCCTTCCAGCGCCCGTCCTGCTTCCGCCGGGACATTTTCGAAATCAAAGGTGACCACCTCGGCCCAGGCGGCCAGTGATTCCAGTTGCGCCACATCGTGATAGTCACCCTGTATCAGCGGCGCCACCTGTCCGGCGCAGGCATCCGGGGCCGGATCGAGCACCTGAAAGTGCAAGCCCAGCGGATAGCCCGCCAAAACCAGCATCCGCGCCAGTTGACCACCGCCGACGATGCCGACCTTCATGGCTGATGGTTCCGGGGATCGGATTGGCTGAGCACTGTCGCAGTCTGCCGGTTGCGGAATTCACGCACGGCTTCGCGAATGGCGGGATATTGATGGCCCAACATGGCGGCGGCCAGCAGGGCGGCGTTGATGGCGCCCGCCTTGCCGATGGCCAGTGTGCCGACCGGAATGCCGCCGGGCATCTGCACGATGGATAGCAGAGAATCCAGGCCGTTGAGCGCCTGTGATTGCACTGGTACGCCCAGGACGGGCAATACTGTTTTGGATGCGGTCATACCGGGCAGGTGCGCGGCTCCGCCCGCACCGGCAATAATGACGCACAGCCCGCGTGCTTCGGCGCTGGCGGCATAATCAAACAGGAGATCAGGGGTGCGATGTGCCGACACCACGCGGACTTCGTAGGGGACACCCAGCGCATCCAGGGTGCTGGCGGTGTGTTCCAGGGTGCTCCAGTCAGAAGTAGACCCCATGATCAGGCCAACCAGTGGTTTTTGGTCCGCAGTGTCCATGATTTATTCTCCATGCATTATGATGGGTTATCAGGTCGGTCCGAAACGAGGACTTGGTTGATTAACGGCGCATAACGTTTTCCGCCGCTGTTATGAATTGGCTTTTTTTCTTGCAATTTTCCCATACAACCCGAACCGGACGATAGAATTTCATTGCGGTCGCTTACTGGGCCGTGAAGGCAAAATCGCCGTACCAGGCCGTCGCGCGTTGACCACTGTTATCGGTGTCGGTCATCAATGCAACGGCGTCGATGTAGTCAATATCTTCACCGAAGCGTTGCCGGAAATCATCGCGGATGTTGCGGCGCTCACTGACCCAGCGGCGGGCGTCTTTTAGGCCGGATCGTAACGCCATCACTTGGGCGTTGCGGGTGAAAGCGTTGTCCCAGGTTGCACCCACCGGCTGGTGGCTGGACCAGACATAGACCAGTGAACGAGTTTTCCAGAACGCCGCGCCGCCGGAGACGACCACGTAGACTCGCGCCGGGTAATCATCGCCGGTCTTGCGGCGTTCATCCACACTGCTCAAAACCTGGTCAATTCGCCATGACCAGTTCAGCCAGGGGGTGCGGCGTAAGTCCACACGAATTTCCCGGTACAGTCCTGAAGCGCTCCCTTGGCTGTCGGCGAATAGCGCCAGTTGCCCACTGCGGTCATCGAAGCGATAGCGGGTTTCGCCTTTGAAGGATTGCGGTTGCCAACCCGTCCAGTCTCCGGCGGAAAACCGGCTGATGACGATGCGTTCATCGGCTGCCCCGGCCCAGGTCGAAATGATTAGCCATACCAAACTTGTCAAAATATTGAATTTCATATATTTTTAATAATCCTATCATTTTGGTCTGGAACTACTAAAACCCGTAGGAAATTAGCGCTAAGTGACATCGGGTGCTCATCAGCCGGGCCTCAGCGCCGGTATAATCGCATGGTTTCCAACAGCCGGAGCAGCAATAGCATGACCGGATATGACAGACAGAGTTGGACGCTCCACATTCGCAAGGACAATATTAAATTCTCCGCAGCGCACATGACCGTCTTTTCCCATGGCGGCAAGGAGCGGTTGCATGGCCATAACTATCAGGTGGAACTGGCGGTGGAACTGGCTGAACCCGGTCTGGGGCGGATGTTGAGCTATGAAGTTTTCAAGCAGGCGCTACGGACGGTCTGCGCCACCTGGGATGAGAGAGTGTTGATTGCCGGCGACAATCCGTGGCTGGAAACGCTGCCTGCCGAAGTCGGTGAGTATGCTTTTCGGTTGTGCGGCAAACGTTATGTATTGCCTGCTGATGAGGTGGCTATTTTGGAGATGGGTAACGTCACCGCCGAAAATCTCGCTCAGGCGCTCTACCAGCGGTTTTGGGCGGAATTGACCCGCGACCCGACGATTCCCTGGAGAGAATGGATTGTCGCTGTCAGTCTGCGCATCGACGAGTCGCTCGGTCAAGGGGCGACCTATACCCTGCGTTGGCGACCTGATCCGGCGGTTGGAGGGGATGACCTGGGCGGATCGGTGCGCTGAAAGGTGAGGATCATTTCATGCAGCAATCCCTACAAAATCAGGTAGCGCTGATCACCGGCGGTGGGCGTGGTATCGGCGCGGCAACCGCTGAGGCGCTGGCGCGTAAAGGTGCGCAGGTCATCGTCGCCAGTCGGACTGAATCGGAACTGATCGCGACCGTCGCTGCACTGCATCAGGTTGGGCTGAAGGCGTCGTTGATCGTACTGGACGTGGCGGACGAGGCGGCGGTAGCAGCCGCTTTTTCCAGGATTACCGAGGAATGGGGTCGATTGGACATCCTGGTCAACAACGCCGCACTCCTGTTCAGTGGGCCGTTCGCCGAAATGGCGATGAGCGACTGGGATCGACTGCTAGCGGTGAATCTGCGCGGGGCGGTGCTGTGCGCCCGGCAGGCGTTTCGCTTGATGCATGAGCGGGGTGGCAGCATGGTCAACGTGTCTTCACTGGGCGGGGTGTCGGGAACGGATAAATTTCCCGGTTACGCCGCTTACACTGTTAGCAAATTTGCGGTAACCGGCTTGACTGAGGCGCTGGCCGCTGAGGGTCGGGATCGCAACATCCGGGTCAACGGGGTCGCGCCCGGTGCGGTGGATACCCTGATGCTACACCAGGCCGCGCCGCACCTGCGCACCCGCACCGGCCCTGCTGATGTAGCCAAGGTCATCGCGTTCCTGTGCGATCCTGCCGAATCCGGGTGTATGACTGGGGCCATGTTGGTTATTAACAGCAATGCATAGAGGCGGTCTTCCGCGTCAATGCATTGACGATTCTTTGACTTCCTGATACATAGCGGTTTGAGTCAAAATTCCGACATCTGCTCTTTTTATTCTTTAAAATATTGATTTTTAGATAAATATATGAATGGCATTTAAATTGCTTTTACTCGTGAAGCCGCTTCTATTGAGGTTGTATGGAGTCTTTGAAGCAGCGATTGACACAGTAAAGGGCGATAAAATGGAAACCAAATGGGTGCGTTTTCTTGAGATGTCGGTTCACGCCATCGCGCTGGTCAGTGTCTGGCGTAGTGCTTCAGCTATGCTGACGCACAGCGCGATGAGTGAGCCGTCGGGGCTATTGCAAACCCTTGAACCTTTTATGATTCCTGCTACTGTACTCGCCGTGATGGGTTCAATCGCTGCGACTCAGATCCGGTTGCGTGGACGGCGGAAGCTGCACAAGGCGTTGAGCGAGGAAAAAGCGGTCAAGATCACCTCGCCAATGGTTGCGCCGCCGTTATCTGCCGAATGGCCTGAGCAGCTTATTATGGAACTGCGCAACCAGGTCGCTCAGTTAAGCGCGGAACGGGAGCGCCTGAATAGCCTGCTCCAGGAAAAAAGCTTCAGCCTCCGTCAAGATCCGCTCACTGGCATTTCCAATCGCTTGGCTTATGAGGAGCAATTCCAGCAAGAATTTCATCGCTGGCAACGTTTCAGCAATCCGCTGACGTTTGCTATCTGGGATATCGATCACTTCAAGCAGATCAATGACACTTACGGCCATGCCATCGGTGACGAAGTGTTGTGCAAGATTGCCGCACAGTTGAATAGTCGTCTCCGCAGCACCGATTTCGTCGCCCGTTACGGTGGTGAAGAGTTCGCCATGCTACTGCCAGGGGCTGATGCGCACGCTGCGTTGGAATTGGCCGATCAGATTCGCCGGAGTATCGCCGAAGCAGGATTTAGCAACAGTGAAATGCAGATTCCGGTGACGATCTCTTGCGGCATATCCAGTTTCAAACCGGGCGATACCCCAAAGAGTGTTTTCAGCCGTGCTGATCGGGCGCTCTATCGCGCCAAGAAGGCGGGGCGGAATTGCTGTTCGGTAGCGTAGCCGACGCCCTCGCTCCGGGTAAGGACGCTAGGGACTCCGACGAATCCACACTTCAACATTGGCGGCCTGCCCTGCCTGATCCAGCACGGTAATTCGCGCCAGTCCTTCGCCATCCGGCGGCCAGAAGGCCTCTCGCCGCCACGGATCGACCATCAATGGTTGACCATTCACCAGCCAGCGCAAGGGGCGCACTCCGCCTTTGGCCGCCAGCGGCAAGTCAGTCCACCTGCCATCAGCGCTGGGCAATTCTATGGTTGTGCCGGCGATGGGAAAAATGATGTCCAGTGGCGGCGCATTGGCGGTCCCGATCGCGGGCCGGGTGCGAAAATAGCGTAATCGTTCCGGCAACTGTTCACGGCTAACGACGCGCAGGGCATTAGCGGGCGGCGCTGTGAGCGAGTTGACCGGCTTCGGCAACAAGTCAAAGACCCGGAATAGCATCGGGGCGGCAGTATTGCGGCCATAATGACCGGGGCTGGGCGAACCGTCCGGCCGCCCGACCCAGACCCCGACCGTGTAATCTGCATCAAAGCCCAATGCCCAGGCGTCGCGAAAGCCATAGGAGGTGCCGGTTTTGTGGGCGATCAAGCGTAATGGGGCGGCGCTGACCGGCGCGACATTTGGCGGAACCGGCGAGCCGCGCAGAATCTCCCCCAGATACCAACAGGCCGTGGTTGACAATAGTGGTTGACCCAACGTTTCGGGATCAGTCGGGCCGAAACGCAAAGGCCTCACCCGACCCTCCTCAACAAAGCTGGCGTACAGCATCGCCAATTCTTCCAGCGTCATACCCACTCCGCCCAGCGCCAGTGGTAATCCTGGTTGTGGATGCGCTGCGTTCCAATGCAACGGCAAACCCACCTGGCGCAACCGCGCTGCGATCCGTCCCGGCCCAACCTGATCGAGCACGGCGACCGCTGGGATGTTCAGCGATTGCTGCAAAGCTTCGCGCACGGTCACTTGCCCAGCGTAGGTGTGGCGAAAATTGGTTGGGCTGTAGTCGCCAAACCGGGTGGGAACGTCCTCGATCAGCGTTTCAGGGTGAATCAGCAGATCGTCGAAGCCCAACCCGTAAATCAAGGGCTTTAACGTGGAGCCGGGCGAACGCACCGCCCGAATCAGGTCCATTTGCCCAGCACGGCGCGGGTCATGGAAGTCGCTGCCGCTGATATAGGCCAGCACCTGCCGCCGGCGATTCGCGACCACTAGGATGGCGATGCTGCTGTGCGGTTCTAACTGGCTGTGTTGCTGGCGGACCAGGGTTTCCAGCGTTTGTTGCAGATCCCGGTCGATAAAGGTGTGGTGGATTATTGCTTCTGGCCGGGCTGCCCGTAGCCGGTCGGCGAGGTGCGGGGCGATAAAAGGGATGGTGCGACGCTGATGCGGCAAAGGTTCTTGGCGGGCTTCCTCAACCTGCCGCTCTGTCAGTACGCCGAGTTGGGCCATGCGCATCAATACCTTGTCGCGAGCGGATCGCGCCCGTTCTGGATAGCGGTCTGGCCGCACCTGGGAAGGGGCCTGTGGCAGCGCTACCAGCAACGCCGCTTCCGCCACAGTCAGTCGGGACGGTTCCTTGTCCAGCCAGGCGAGTGAAGCGGCGCGGATTCCTTCCAGATTGCCGCCATAAGGGGCCAGCGTCAGGTAGAAGCTGAGAATCTCCGCCTTGGAATAGCGGCGTTCTAATTGCAAGGCGCGCAGCATTTCCCTGATCTTGCCGGGCAGATCACGTGGGTGTGGCTCCAGCAGTCGGGCAGCCTGCATGGTCAGGGTCGATGCGCCTGACACGATGCGGTTATGATGCAACCATTGGCCCAGCGCCCGCGCCGTCGCCAGTGGATCAACGCCAGGATGCATGGCAAAGCGCTGGTCTTCATAGGCCAGCAACATGGTCAGATACAGGGGATCAACATCGGATACGGTCGCTGGCAGTCGCCAGACACCTGGGGTAACGGTAAAACCGCGCAAGATGCGGTTGTTCGCGTCCAATATCAGCGGTGAGGTTTGGCCAGCGCGCTCAATAGGGGGTGGATATGCGTAATCCAGCATCAGCAACAGGCTGGCTGACAGCATGATTAGAATTAACCAGCAACCTAAGCGCCAATGCATAGTGAGTCAGTAGGTCTTTAGTCTTGCAGCTCATCCAGATATTGTCTTTGCAGGTTTTAACCGGACAAAATTCAACACCAGGCTTTTTTTAAATTAAAATTTTTAATTAAAACTTATACTTGTTCGTCAGGACGCCAACGCTTTGTGGAGTAGCGACAGTCACAGCGTACCCTGCAAGATGCCATTGGGCGATCCGGCCTTCACAAAGAAGGGGTGCGCAGACATTAGCAGTGCCGGGTCAGGAACCCGTTCCAGCGGCGTTGACGGGCTGAAGAGCGGCGCGATTATGACACGAATGCTGTGTTAGCCTTTTTCGAGAGCTAAGGCACGATCCCGGTTATTCCACCTAAAGCTCATCGCGTGGTGCAATGAGAGTATGACCGTGATCTTTTTTTATTGGCCTCGCTGGCCTGGCCCCGTTTCTCATGATTCCAAGGAGCAATGTCTATGATGGAATGGATCGCTGATCCCACGGTCTGGATCGGTCTGGCGACTCTGGTGATTTTGGAGATCGTCCTCGGCATCGATAATCTGATCTTTATCGCCATTCTCGCTGACAAGCTTCCCCCGGCGGAGCGCGACCGGGCGCGAGTCATCGGCCTGACCCTGGCGATGTTCATGCGCCTGGTGCTGCTGGCCAGCATCTCCTGGCTGGTCACCCTGACTGCGCCGCTGTTTACGCTTTTTGGCCAGGCGTTTTCCGGGCGCGACCTGATCTTGTCCATCGGTGGTCTGTTCCTGTTGTTCAAAGGCACCATGGAGTTGCATGAGCGCCTGGAGGGCGGCGACGAACATCACAGCGGCCCGAAGCTGTATGCCCGTTTTTGGCCGGTGGTGGCGCAGATCGTGGTGCTGGACGCGGTGTTTTCCATTGATGCGGTGATCACCGCAGTGGGCATGGTCGAACATTTGCCGGTGATGATGGCCGCAGTGATCATCGCCATTGCGCTGATGATGATTGCCAGCAAGCCGCTAACTCGCTTTGTCAGCGCCCACCCCACGGTGATCATTCTCTGTCTGGGCTTCCTGCTGATGATTGGGTTCAGTCTGGTGGCCGAAGGACTGGGTTTCCATATCCCCAAGGGCTACCTGTACGCCGCTATTGGGTTCTCGGTACTCATCGAAGTCTTCAACCAGTGGGCGCAATTCAACCGTCGCCGGTTTCTGGTGGGTCAGCGTCCATTGCGGGAACGCACGGCTGAAGCGGTGTTGCGCCTGCTGGGCGGCCATGCGGAACCGGCCGAAGTCGGCGAAGACGTGGCCGCTTTAGCCAGCGGCGTTGAGAAGCCGGAATTCCTGTTTGATCAGGCCGAGCGCGCCATGATCCGTAGCGTGCTCAATCTGGGCGAGCGCCCTATTCCCGTCTTGATGACCCCGCGCATGGAGATTGTCTGGCTGGATATCGAAGCGGACGCGCAGCAACTCCAGGCAACCCTGCAACAGCATCCCTACAGCCGCTATCTGGTGTGTCGGGGCGAACTGGACGACCTGCAAGGCGTGGTGCAGGGGCGCGATCTCCTGGCCGGGGTGCTGGCGGGCGAACCGCTGAACCTCTCTGCGGCGTTGCGAGAGCCGCTCATCGTTCACGAGCGCATGAACACCTTGCAGGTGCTGGAGCAAATGCGTCAGCACCCCATTCCGTTGGCGGTGGTGGTGGACGAGTACGGCGGCGTGGAAGGCATCGTCACCGCCTCTGACGTTCTGGCGTCGATTGCCGGCGACTTGGCGGATACCGCCAGCACCGACACCCCTAGTGTGCAGGAACAGGACGGGGTCTGGCTGCTGGACGGCAGCCTGTCTCTGGATGAGCTGCGAGACCTGTTGCGGTGCGAGCATTTGCCCAGAGACGCCGACTATCACACCTTGGCCGGATTGGTGCTCAACCACTTGGGAGAGGTGCCCAGTGGCGGCGAGACCTTCGCCTTCGAAGGCTATCAGTTTGAAGTCGTGAGTATGGATGGGCATCGGATCAGCCGGGTCCGCGTCCGCTATAAAAAGGACTCAGAGATGACGCCGAACGTCGATCAGACCTCCGATTGAAAGCGACCTGCCGCCATTGACAGCCCGTCTTCAGAACATACCAGATCGCGTTGACCACTGGGCGCAGGCAGAGTGGTAAGGCTAAACCCCCAGGAGAGAGAACCCATGACTCACTTAAATGGCGTGATGATGCAGTATTTTCACTGGTACTCCCCGGACGACGGCAGCTTCTGGAACGAAGTGGGTCGCCAAGCAGACGCGCTCGCCCAAGCCGGATTCACCGCCCTGTGGCTGCCGCCCGCTTACAAAGGGGTCGGGGGCAGCCGCGATGTCGGTTACGGGGTCTACGACCTGTACGATCTGGGCGAATTCGAGCAGAAAGGCTCCATTCGCACCAAATACGGGACTCGCCAGCACTATCTCCAAGCCATCGCTGCGTTGCACGCTGCGGGCCTTCACGTCTATGCCGACACCGTGCTCAATCACCGCATCGGTGGCGACGCCACAGAACTGACTCGAGCCACGCCATTTCTCCAGGACGACCGTTTGCATCCAGTTGGAGAGATGCGGGAAGTGCAGGCCTACACCCATTTCAGCTTTCCTGGGCGGCGGGGCCAATACTCATCGTTCGAGTGGCATTGGTGGCATTTTGATGCCGTCGATTACGATGCCAAGACCCAGGAATCGAATCGGGTCTACCTGTTTGAGGGGAAGCAGTTCGATGATCAGGTCGCTTTGGAGAAAGGCAATTTTGCTTATCTGATGGGCTGCGATCTCGATTTCCAGAGCGAAGAAGTGCGGGCTGAACTGACTCGGTGGGGACAGTGGTCTCTGGATGTGACTGGTGTGGATGGCTTTCGGCTCGACGCCATCAAACACATTTCGGCGTGGTTCTTTCCTGCTTGGCTGGACGAAATGGAACGCCACGCTGGTAAAGACTTGTTCGTCGTCGGCGAGTATTGGTCGCCCGACATTAACACCCTGCACTGGTACTTGGATCACATGGGTTCGCGGATGTCCGTTTTCGACGTGCCGCTGCATTACAATTTTCATTTTGCCAGCCGCTCTGGTGGAAATTACGACATGCGGCGTATTCTGGATGGCACGCTCATGCAGCAGCGGCCGGGTCAGGCTGTCACTTTCGTGGAAAATCACGACTCGCAACCCTTACAGGCCCTGGAGTCGGTGGTCGAGCCTTGGTTCAAACCCCTGGCTTACGCCATGATCCTATTGCGGCGAGAAGGCTATCCCTGCGTGTTCCACGCCGATTATTACGGCGCCGAATACGCGGACCGGGGCCGGGATGGACAAACTTATCAGATCGTTATGCCCTCCCACTGCGGGTTGATCGACCGATTCCTTTACGCTCGCCGCCACTACGCTTACGGTCCCCAATACGATTATTTCGACCACTGGAACCGGATCGGTTGGACCCGGTTGGGTGATGCTGAACACCCCAACGCCCTGGCCGTACTCCTGAGCGACGGCATCGGCGGCGGCAAGTGGATGGAAGTCGGCAAACCCAACGCCAAATTCGTGGACCTCGCCGAACACGTCAAAGAGCCGGTGTTCACCAACGAAGCCGGCTGGGGCGAATTCCAGTGTCAGGGCGGTTCGGTCTCGGTGTGGATCCAGGAGTCGGCGTGTTCAGCGGATGCCATCCTGACTGAGCGGCGTCATTTTGAAAAATTCAGGCTTTGATGATCAGACCACCGGCGAACGTGCCGCAAGCCATGTCGAACGGTACCTGTGGGGGAGGTTCGGTTGTTCAACCATGGGGTTCCGACCCACCTGGGGATTTGGCGCGAGCCGGGGTATCCAGAGCCCTGAATCATCGCTCTGCGTGACTCGCCGAATCAGGCGACGGTCCGGGATTACAGCAGTCGCTGGGTCCTTCGGCGCGTGTCAAGATAGTTGTCGCCTCGGTCATGCAGCCAACGTCTGAATAAGCTTGTCGTCCAAATGCGCTTTAACGATGCAATCGCGTTCGGGATTGAGTGCCACAGCACCAACCGGTGCCCAG
>JBAQIQ010000080.1:0-66333 GCA_049288935.1 Candidatus Competibacteraceae bacterium | reverse complement strand
ATCGCGGTCAGCGCGTCCGGTCGCGACGCCATACCGGAAGATGCGCCCAGCGGTCGCGACGGTCCGGTGGGCGGTTTCCAGCGCGCCACGGCTTTCAATGCGCCGCGCCACGGCCAACACTTCTCGCGGTTCAATCGCCTTGACGGGTCGCGGTCCTAACCAGGGGAGTAGATCGTGATCCAAAATTCCGGCGATTTTTTCTCGGTAGCTGGGTGCCCAGTTCGCTTGAAACTTAAGCCGCCATTCATCGGCCAGGGCGGCAAACGAATCCGCGCCGGTCTCCTGGCGCCGGGTGGCCTTCCGGGCCGCGCTTGGGTCAATCCCGTCGCGTACTTGGCGGCGAATCTCATCACGGCGTTGCCGCGCCTCCTTGAGACTGACTTCCGGGTAGACCCCGACACTGAGAAGTTGCGCCTTTCCGGCGAACTGATATTTGACTCGCCACCACTTGCTACCGACCGGGTTGATTTGGACGTACAGCCCGCGTTCGTCAAACATTTTCACGGCGCGGGGTCCGGGTTTTGCGGTGCGGATCGCCAGATCAGTGAGGGGCATGGATCGCGGTTACTCCATAGGCGAGGTAGTTACCCCGAACGTTACCCGCTGATTCTACGGATTGCAATAGACGCGCTTAAACGGCGATAGACGAAATAACGCATAAAAAATCCGCTGTTAGGTGAGCGGATAGACTGGGCTAAACGGGGTTAAAGCGGTAGAGAGCGCCCCGAACAGGAATTGAACCTGTGGCCTCACCCTTAGGAGGGGTGCGCTCTATCCAACTGAGCTACCGGGGCTAGAAAGGACAAGAAAAATATTGAGTCAAGCCAAGAATAGCCGATCAAGGCTGACTCAAACAAGCAGCGCGATCTCACATTGACCCCACCGGCCAGCTCAATTGAACCTCACGCCGGATGGCGTCGGGCCAGGTCACTTCGGCCATACAAACATTGCCACTGTTACCTATCCGTAACACCGTCGAAGAACGGGTGCCATAACCGGGCACGTCAATGAAAATCGCAGATAACCACCGTTCCCAGTCCAGCGGCACGCCCGTTTTGGGCAATTCCGCATCCGGGGCCATGGCGCGATCCGTCAGTATCTTCAGCAACTCATCTGATACTGGGTCAGGCGACCGTTCTAGCAGGTTTTGCAACATCGTCAGCCCCCGCCTTAGCTTGGGCCAGGGCGTATCCAGCAAGTGATTGCTAAGGCCATACAATCCCGGCGGCAGCGCCCGAGGTTGACCGGCACGGTTGGAGTAGTAGTACAAACCCGTTTCATCGCCCAGCAACAGATTAAAACTGTTATAGCGGTCCGCCACTGCGGGCAACTGCTCCAGCGCAGCGCACGCGGACTGTTCCCCTTGCAGATAACCGCTGATCAGATGACCTCGCGATGGCGCACCCGCCATCACCCGGCGGGGATCGCGATAGTTGGTAATTGCGGCAAAGCGCCCAGTACGGGTGACCCCCATCCAGGCGCCGCCTGCCTGAAGATCACGTCCCGCTAACACCTGCGGCGCATCGTCCCAAAACGCCAACGGCGCCGTCGGTCGATCATGAAATTCATCGCGATTCGCCGCGACGAGCAGTTCATAGCCCGGATAGTAACGGTAAGCCATTAAGATTAAACACATGGCAGAAAAGCCTCTCAGCCGTTTCCGCCATAAAGCTTCAAAATATCCAGAGCCATCGCCATCCGAATCAGTTGCGACAGAGTGCGGGCGCTCATCTTCTGCATCACCTTGGCGCGGTGAACCTCTACCGTCTTGTGGCTCAGATTCAGCAAATCGGCTATCTCACGGTTGGACAGCCCCTCAGCGACTTGCTGCAAAATATCCTGCTCGCGTGGGGTGAGGGCCTTGAACCGGCTGACCAGCATCTGCCGCCACGCCCGGTGGCGTCGCCGGACTCGATCTTCAGCTACGGCATGATGAACACCGTCCAATAACATCTGATCGTTCAGCGGCTTTTCCAGAAAATCCAGCGCCCCCTGCTTCATGGCGGCGACCGCCGTCGCTACATCACAATGATCAGCCATCACGATGACTGACAAATCGATCTCCTGGGCGCGTAAATACTCTTGGACGCTGGATTCGGTAAGCCGTGGAATACGGAGATCAAGCAATAAACAAGCTGGACGCTCCGGTCGGTAGGCGGTCAGGAATGCTTCCAGATCAGCGAAAGCTCGGGCGAATAACCCGACCGATTCCATCAACCGACGCAGCGTATCGCGCAATGCGGCGTCTGGATCCAGAATATAGATGATAGGCGTATCACAGTGACTCACGAGCTTCCGGTACGCTAAAAAGCAGTAGATCGTAGGAGTATAAAACATCCCATCAACGCCGGAAGAGTTCGGTACAATTTCTCCTACTGAAAAAATGACCCCGCTGTCCATACCGGAGAACTCACGCGATGACCGTATCCCCCCACGCTGAAGACCACCTCGTTCTGCGTCAAGACGAGGCTGGTATCGCCACGCTGACCCTGAATCGCCCCAAGCAGTACAATGCTCTGTCCCAGGCCATGCTGGGCGCTCTGCAAGCAGCACTGGATGCGGTTGCCACCGATACGACGGTTCGGGTCGTCGTAATCGCCGGCAACGGCCCAGCGTTTTGTGCGGGTCATGATCTCAAGGAAATGCGCAACCAGACGGACCGGGCGTTTCATCAGGCGCTATTCGCCCAATGTGGACAGGTCATGCTGACCATCAACCGCCTGCCGCAACCGGTCATCGCCCGGGTGCAGGGCATCGCCACCGCCGCGGGTTGCCAGTTGGTTGCCGCCTGTGATCTGGCCGTTGCCTCCGACAACGCCCGTTTCGCCGTCTCCGGCATCAATGTCGGGCTGTTCTGCGCCACTCCCGGCGTCGCGCTGAGCCGTAATTTGGGCCGTAAACCTGCACTGGAACTATTGCTGACCGGCGAGTTCATCGACGCCCTGACCGCTCAACGCCAGGGTCTGATCAATCGGGTCGTGCCGCTGGATCAATTGGATGCTGAAATTTGGCGGCTGGCCGAGGCGATCTGCAACAAATCCCCGCTGGCGATTCGTATGGGTAAGGAACTGTACTATCGGCAACTGGGGTTGCCGTTGGAAGAAGCCTACGCCTGCGCCAGCCAGGCCATGGCCTGCAACATGGACAGCGAAGACGCCCGCGAAGGCATCGACGCCTTCATCGCCAGACGCAAACCCACATGGAAAGGCTGTTAGAGCACCGTCGATTTTTATGCCGCCAGTTTTTCCTTTTTCTATCGCTCGACAAAACGATAAATATCCATTAACCCCATTGGAGGATTCCTATGAGCGCCAATACCCACAACATCTATGAAATGAGCCTGGACCAGAGCCCGGCCAATTACGTACCGCTCACCCCGTTAACTTTCATTGAACGGGCCGCTTCGGTTTATCCCCACTGCACTGCGGTGGTGCATGGCCCGGTCCGGCGCGACTGGGCGACGACCTACGCCCGGTGTCGGCAACTGGGTTCGGCGCTGCAAAAACGCGGTGTCGGCCTTGGCGATACGGTAGCGGCCATGCTGCCCAACATCCCGGAAATGTTCGAGGCGCATTTTGGCGTCCCGATGTCCGGCGCGACGCTGAATACGTTGAATATCCGGCTCGACGCCGAGACGATTGCGTTCATGCTCGAACATGGCGAAGCGAAAATTCTGCTCACCGACCGCGAGTTCTCCGAAACCATCACCAAGGCGCTGCGGTTGATGCCCGCCGCCAAGCGGCCTCTGGTGGTTGATGTGGATGATCCGCAATTTGCCGGCGGCGAAAAACTGGGAACGCTGGACTATGAAACGTTGCTGGCGGAGGGCGATCCGCAGTTTGCCTGGCCGACTCCGGCCAGCGAATGGCAGGCGATCACCCTGAATTACACCTCCGGCACGACGGGTAATCCCAAAGGGGTGGTCTACCACCATCGTGGCGCGTATTTGAACGCCATCAGCAACGCCATGGTGTGGAACATGGGCCTGCACCCGGTTTACCTGTGGACCCTGCCAATGTTCCACTGCAACGGCTGGTGCTTCCCGTGGACCATCGCCGCCACGGTCGGTGTCAATGTCTGCCTGCGCCAAGTGCGCGCCGATCTGGTTTTCGAGTTGATCAAGCAGGAAAAAGTCAATCATTTCTGCGGCGCGCCAATTGTGCTGAATCTGCTCAAGAACGCCCCGGACGAAATGAAAGCGGGCATCAACCATCCGGTCAAGGTGATGACCGCCGGCGCGGCGCCGCCCGCTGCGGTCATCGAGGGAATGCAACGAATGAATTTCGATGTGACCCACACCTACGGCTTAACTGAGACGTATGGGCCGTCGGTGGTCTGCGCCTGGCATGGCGAATGGGATACATTGAGTCTGCCGGAGCGGGCGGCGCTAAAATCCCGCCAGGGTGTGCGCTACCCGATGCTGGAAGAGTTGAGGGTGGCCAATCCTCAGACGCTAGAACCCGTGCCGAAAGATGGCGAGACTATCGGCGAAATCTTCATGCGCGGCAACGTGGTCATGAAGGGTTATTTGAAGAATCCCGCTGCAACCGATGAAGCATTCCAAGGCGGCTGGTTCCACAGTGGTGATCTGGCCGTCTGGCATGAGGATGGTTATATCGACATCAAGGACCGCTCCAAAGACATCATCATCTCCGGTGGCGAAAACATCTCGACCATTGAGGTTGAGGACATCCTGTACCGACATCCGGCAGTGATGGAAGTAGCGGTCGTGGCGCGGCCTGATGAAAAGTGGGGTGAGACGCCCTGCGCGTTCGTAACCGTCAAACCGGGCATGGAGCATGTGACAGAGGAGGAGATTATGGAGTTCTGTCGCAACCAGTTAGCACGGTTCAAAGTGCCAAAGACCGTAGTGTTTGGCCCGCTGCCCAAAACCTCAACCGGCAAGATGCAAAAATTCATTTTGCGTGAGCGAGCCAAGGCGCTTTAAGGGTCGGTGAAGGCTTTTCCGGTCTGCTGAAAACAGCTTTGCAACATGGACCTCCTTCCCTTCCGGGGAGGAGGTTTTTTATCTCTTCGATCCACGAGAACCGACCAAGACGCCACGCTTGCGGCGTTAATTACCCTGATTACAAGATACACGTCGCATTGTCTGAGGGGCAGATAACGCTGTATCAGGGGCTCTGCCGCCGATAAGCCAGCGCCAACAGAATGATGCCCACGGCAATCAGCGGCAGGGACAACAACTGTCCCATCGTCAGCCAACCGAACGCCAGGTAACCCAGTTGCGGATCTGGCTGGCGGACAAATTCCACCAGAACCCGGAATACGCCGTAGCTCAACGCGAATACGCCGGACACCGCCATAGTCGGGCGCGGTTTGGCAGAGAACAGCCAGACAATGAGGAACAGCGCTACGCCTTCCAGCGCCGCCTGGTACAACTGCGAAGGATGACGCGGCAGGTGATCGCCGGTCTGGCTGAACACCATCCCCCAGGGTAAGTCGGTTACCCGACCCCACAACTCACCGTTGATGAAATTGCCGATTCGTCCGAACAGAATGCCGGGAGCGATCAACGGAGCAATAAAGTCGACCGCCACCCAAAATGGTTTCTGATATTTGCGAGCGAACAGCGCCATCGCCAGCAATACGCCGAGAAAGCCCCCATGGAACGACATGCCGCCTTCCCAGACCCGGAACAGCATCAATGGATCGTGCAAAAAGCTGTTGAAGCCATAAAACAGCAAATAGCCGATCCGCCCACCGAGCATGACGCCGAGGGCGATGTAAAACACCAGATCGTCCACCTGCGCAACGGTCCAGCCTGATTGAGGTTGCCGGGCGCGGTAACGGCCCAGCGCCCAGCCGGCCAGAAAACCGAGCAGGTACATCAAACCATACCAACGGATGTGCAACGGCCCCAGACTGAACGCTACCGGGTCAAAATCGGGATGGATCAGCATGGAAAGCGCTCCTCTCAGGCGGGCAATACTCGTGCAATCAGGGTTTTAAGATAATCCGTTTCAGGAATCGCCGGGGGAACCGGATGATCCGGCCCCTGCCGACCCTGTTCCAGTATCACCAGATTGCGGTCGAGATGCCGTGCAGCTTGCAACAAGGTCTGCTCCAGCGCGTCACGGGGAAACAACTGTGAACAGGAACAGGACATCAACAAACCATCGCGTTCCAATACTTGCATGGCCATTTCGTTGATGCGCCGGTAAGCCAGCGTCCCTTCCTTCAAATCCTTACGGCGCTTGATAAAAGCCGGTGGATCGACGATGACGACGTCAAACCGTTCGCGGGCTTCACGCAGCGCCTTCAACACCTCAAAAGCGTCGCCCTGCTGGAACTGTACCCGGGCACTGACTTTATTTAATACGGCGTTCGTTGCGGCTAATTCCAGGGCCGGCGCGGAACTGTCCACGCACAACACTTCACGAGCCCCGCGCACTGCCGCCCGGATGCCCCAAGCCCCGACGTAGCTAAAAACATCCAACACCCGCCGATCACGGACATAGCGATCCAACCGGGCGCGATTATCACGCTGGTCGTAAAACCAGCCCGTTTTCTGCCCGGTGCGCGGCGCCACCTGGAACTGCAACCCGTCTTCCTCGACTATGACCGTGTCAGGAACCGCGCCAGTAGCGTCCGCTACATAACGCTCCAAACCTTCGATTTCGCGCATCGGGCTGTCGTTACGCCACAACACGGCCTTGGGCTTCAGCACCTTTTGCAAGGCGGCCAGAACCTCCTCTTTCCGCTGGTCCATGCCAGCGGTGGTCAACTGTGCAACGCACAAGTCGCCGTAGCGATCCACAATCAATCCCGGCAAGCCATCGCCCTCACCATGAACCAGCCGGTAAAACGACCGCTCATACAACCGCTCGCGTAGGCTCAACGCGACGTTCAGGCGATGCACCAGCAGCGAAGGACTCAAGGGGTGTTCTGGATCGCGGCTGACCAATCGGGCGCAGAGCAGAACGTGTGGATTGATATAACCCGTGCCAATAAATTTGCCGTTGCTGGCTTGAATTGTGACGGGCTGACCGGGCTGGAAATCGCGTAGCGGCGTAACTTCGACATCCACTTCGTTGCTATAGACCCAGAGATGACCCGCCCGCAGCCGGCGATCTTCATTTTTACGCAGGCGCAACGGCGCGAGTTCAGTAGGGGAAACCGGGTGTTCAGACATGAGGAAAGGATTCCGGGGTACGGGATACGAGCAGGGTGTGAAACGGCTGAACCGGTTGAAAACCGGCTCTGATTCGAGTAATCAACCCGGCGGCCAGCCCAGTTCCCGGCCCGCCAGTAAATGCATGTGAATATGGAAGACCAGTTGGCCCGCATCGCGGTTACAATTAATCACCGTTCGATAGCCACTTTCCGCGATGCCCAGTTCTTTAGCCAACTGTTTCGCCGCCAGATGCATCCGGCCCACCAACACCGCGTCGGCCTCGGTCAAATCGTTGAGCGTTGCGATATGTCGCCGGGGGATGATCAGCCAATGAATTGGCGCTTCCGGGTTAATGTCCCGGAAGGCCAGTACTTCGCCGTCATCGTAAAGCGTGGTCGCTGGAATGTCGCCAGCGGCGATCTTACAGAAAATGCAATCGGTCATGCTGTGGTTTCCTTCCGGTCGCTCTAAAAATCCCGGCGACCTGCGAAAGCGTGCGCCAAAGTGCCGCCATCCACTGACTCCAGTTCTCCGCCCAAGGGGACGCCATGAGCGATGCGGGTGGCGCGAACGCCGCGTTCGCGGGCCAGTTCCCCAATGTAATAAGCGGTCGCCTCGCCTTCCACGGTGGGATTGGTGGCCAAAATGACCTCACGGATTTCGCCTCCATTCAACCGGGCTTCCAAAATGTCCAGTCCCAATTCTGCCGGTCCGATGCCGTCCAGCGGCGATAAATGGCCCATCAGCACAAAATACCGACCCTGAAACCCGGTCGCCTGCTCCACCGCCAGCACATCCGCCGGGGTTTCAATCACACACAACTGAGCAGGGTCACGCCCGGGATTGGCGCACAGGGCGCAAACATCCGTTTCGCTCAGGTCGCGACATAGTCGGCAATGACCAATGCGCTCCAAAGCCATGCGCAAGGTTTCCACCAACCGCCCGGCTCCGATGCGATCCCGCTCCAACAGGTGCAACGCCATCCGCTGGGCCGACTTCGGCCCCACCCCTGGCAGGCAGCGCAACGCTGTCATGAGCTGATTGAGCAGCGGCGAAGCAGCCATACCTTCAGAACGGTAGTTTCAAGTCGCCCAGCATGCCTGGCGGCAAACCCATCCCGGAGGTGAGACCGGCCATTTTGTCCTGCACGGTGCGTTCGACCTTATGCACCGCGTCGTTGATTGCAGCAGCGACTAAATCTTCCAGCATGTCCTTGTCATCGCCGACCAGACTGTCGTCGATGTGAATCCGCTGCACCTCGTAGCGCCCCGTCATCAACACGCTGACCAGCCCGCCACCTGATTCACCCGCGATCTCCAGCGTTGCAATTTCCGCCTGCGCCTTTTGCAGGTTTTCCTGCATCTTCTGCGCCTGCTTCATGATATTGCCCAAACCGCCTTTCATGATTTTTCTCCGATGCCTAATGATTTCTAATGAGTCCCATCCGTTTCATCCAACGAATGGACTGCGACAATCCGCGCATCAAACCGTTCCTCCATATCCCGCACATGTGGATCATGGCGGATCTGTTCGTTTGCGGCTTGCTGCCGTTCCGTCTGCTGCTGTTTTTGTTGAGCAGCGGGCGTCGCCGCTGCGACCGCGCCAATCTGGATTTTCAAAGTCACCGGCCTGCCGAGGTGCTGTTCCAGCGCAGCCTGGATACGCTCCTCAACGGCTTTGTTCAGCATTTGAGCGTAGCCAGGCTCCAGGGTCAACCGGAAAGCATCGCCATTCCGTTCCGCCAGGGCGCTATTCAGCGCCACCTGTTTGGGGATGCCCGCCAAGGACAGTTGCGTCACCAGTGCGCCCCATTCTGAAACGGGCGGTGTGGAACTCGCGAGAGCCGACGCGGGCTGAACGACGCGGGGAGTGGTTGCAACGGTGGGAACTGTTGTAGGCATTAGCGCGGGCGCAGGCGTTGCTGCTGGCTCCAAAGTCGCTGGACGGAAACACAGCATCCGCAACAGCGCCATCTCGAACCCGCCACGCGGGTCAGGGGCCAGCGGCAAATCACGCCGGCCCAGCAGGGCAATCTGATAAAACAATTGCACATCCTCGGGCGGCAGCATAGCCGCAAACCGACGCAACTCTGCGGGGTCACTCACCTCGTCATCGGCCAGCACATCCGGCGCCGCCTGGGTCAAGGCAACCCGCTGCAATAGCGACAATAATTCAGCCAGCACCGCCGCATAATCGGGCGCGTTCTCGTCCAGCTCCGCGACCTGCCGCAATAATCCCGGTGCATCATTAGCCGCCAGCGCCTCCAGCAAGCCTGTCACCCGCTGTTGATCGATACTGCCGAGCATAGCGCTGGCCGTCGCCGTTTCCACCTGACCCCCGCCGAAGGCAATCGCCTGATCCAGCAGGCTTAGCGCATCACGCATACTGCCATCGCCCGCACGGGCAATCAGTTGCAGCGCCGCCGCCTCGCACGGAATGCTTTCCTGTTCCATCAACTGCTGTAGATATCGGCTGATCACACCAGTGGGCAAGCGTTTAAGGCTGAATTGGAGACAACGCGACAGGATCGTGACCGGCAGCTTCTGCGGATCGGTGGTCGCCAGCAGGAATTTCACATGCGGCGGCGGCTCTTCCAGGGTCTTAAGCAAGGCGTTGAAACTGTGGTTGGAGAACATATGCACTTCGTCAATGAGATACACCTTGAAACGCCCACGACTCGGCGCGTACTGCACGTTTTCCAGCAATTCGCGGGTTTCATCGACCTTGGTGCGAGAGGCGGCGTCTACTTCGATCAAATCCACGAAGCGGCCCGCGTCAATCTCCAGGCAGGCGGAACACTGACCGCAGGGCGTGGATGATACGCCGATTTCACAGTTCAGAGATTTAGCGAAAATTCGGGCAATTGTTGTTTTACCGACTCCACGGGTGCCGGTGAACAAGAAGGCGTGGTGCAGGCGCTGCCGGTCAAGGGCGTTGGTCAGGGCGCGAACGACATGCTCCTGACCGACCAGTTCATGGAACGTGCGCGGCCGCCATTTGCGGGCCAGAACCTGGTAGCTCATAAAACCCTTTGCATGGATACCTGATATCGGGTATCTGGCGCCTCGAAGAGGGTGGCGACCCCTACCCGCCGCACCCCGGCGCCCGAGGCCACTGCTGCCGCTGCTCCCTTCCGGGCCTGACGGGGTTCACAGCTTGTCGTCGCGAGGGGACCGATAGGAGCCACCATGGAAAGAAAATATGCAGGCGGCGATTGCTGCGGCCTGCATCGTAGGAGGGCTTATAACCGCGATACGGCTATAAGTAAATATCCCCCCGGCAAAGCCGGGGGCTTACCCAATGTCATCCGGAGGATTAACTCACTCGGAAATACGCCTCGCGTTCCGGCAGGTCGATACCGGTCAAGCGCAACGGCAGCACACTGTCTGGCGCAACACTGTCTGCAACTTTCACCCGCGTTTCCAGGGCCAACGCTGAAATGAGCACCGTGCCACGCGGCATCCGCTTCTCCACCAGCACCCCCTCACCCTGCCAACCGGGATGTTGCTGGAGATAGACCACGGTCCAGTGCTGGCGGGACAGTCGCTCGGCCCGGCGCACCCCGGACGCCACCGCTTCCGCTGCGCCAACCCGCGCCACGATGGTTTGGGCATCCAATGGATCATCGCCGCGCAAAAAAGCGCGCAATTGTTGATGAACCACCAGATCGAGATAGCGCCGCATCGGGCTGGTTGCCTGGGCGTAAACTGCCAACCCCAGCCCACCGTGCGGACCGGGCAGGCTGCTGTATTGCCGGGGACGCATGCTGCGCCGCAGACCGTGCATCGCCGCCAGACTAACGGGCTGCCGGTCAGCAGCGTCTACTGGCTCCTGGGTGGTGAACGGGAACGGTAGTCCTCGCTCCAACGCGAAATGGGCGGCGGCTTCGCCAGCCATAATCATCGCCTCGGCCACCAACATCCGGCTGCGCAACCGAGGCAGCGGTTGAATATCCACCCGGCCCGCATTGACGCGCATTTTCACTTCCGGCAGGTCAATAAAAATAGCTCCTTGGGCGCGGCGGCGGGCTTGATGGCGTTCAGCCAATTCGTAGAGGCGGCAAAACGGTTCCTGGTCCAACCGCATGTCCACCTGTTCATAAGTCAACCGCTGCACCCGCACCCAACTGGGCGCCACCTCGACATCAACGACGACTCCTTGCGCATCCAGGCTCAGGCCAAAAGACAATGCTGGTGATACTTCCAGCAACCCTAGCCCCAGTTGTTGCACCGCCGCTTCCGGCAACATCGGAATCGTGGTTTCCGGTAAATACAAGGTTGCCCCCCGTGCGCGCGCCTCGACATCGGCGGGACTGTCGGGGGGAACCAGGGCGGCAACATCGGCGATATGCACCCACAACCGATCTCCATCCAGGCTCAGCGCATCATCGGGATCAAGATTACCCTCATCGTCGATGGCGAAAGCCGGTAAACCGGTCAGGTCCAACCGAGGTTCCTGCGGCAACTCCGCCAGTAGCGCCTTCGGATGCTCCAGTATCGCGCCTGTCCGGCGCGGCCAAGGATTGCGCCACTCATCCCAATAGCCCAGCCGCAGCAGCAGGGCATGGGCGCTTTCCGGGGTCTGGTTACACTCCAACGCCTGTAGCACCCGGCTCTGCTCACGCTGTCCCCAGATCAGTTCCTCGACTTCGACCAGATAGCCGGCGTCTTCCGGGGCGCAGCGACCCGCCCGCGCCCGTTGCAGAAAGCCGTTCCAGGCGTCCCGTTCAGCCGCTTTCGTCTCTCGAATAATCCGTTCCTGCGTAACCTCCGCCAGTGGCCGCACTTTGATCGCCTCCGGCGTTCCCTGAAAATACAGCCCTTCGTCCACTAGTCGCCAGGCGGCCCAGGCCGTGGCTGGGGTATAAACCCCATAAATCAATTCGGCCAGTTCTGATAAGGTGGTCTGGCTACCATCCAACAGTTCGCAGGCGGCCTCCACCTCGCCCGCCGGGACTTCCCCCAACTCATGCGAAGTGCGCAACGGACCAGGATGTAGCAACAAGACGTCCTTGGGCCGGACCCGCAGCGACCGACCGTCTTCCAGTTCGATGTCCAACTTGTCGCCGAGCGCGGCAACCCGGGCGGGACCGTTCTTGTACAGCACCAGACTGTTCTGCGGGATATTCATCAGACCTCGGGGAATGTGGAGCAGGCCAATAAATCAACGATGGGAGCGATAAATGAATATCATAACAAAGGTTGTCAGCGTTCCAGCCTTTCACCGACAGCGAACAGCCAGGCGAGGATGCACGCCCAACGAAAATAGCAAACTGCATAGCGCGGAACGCCTAAAAACCTTATTATAATTAGTGAAGCTAAAACCAGCGGCTTGCTGCCCTGCATCAAGGGGCGCAATCCGAAAAAATACCAACAACATCAATTGATCAGACTTGACCACGCCTTCCCGATTCACCATTCCGGCTTTTATCCGGTCTGCCCTGTCCCCACGGCAGGCTTTCAAGCTCCCACCGTCGCTGGTCCGCTGGCGACGCCCGATACCTAATGAGGAGTAGAGCGTTTATGCATGACATTATTCACCAATTAGAACAAAAACGCGCCGGCGCCCGTCTGGGCGGGGGCCAGCGCCGCATCGACGCGCAGCATAAGCGAGGCAAACTCAGCGCTCGCGAACGCATCGAAGTCCTGCTCGATCCAGGCAGCTTCGAAGAATGGGATATGTTTGTTGAGCATCGTTGCTCTGATTTCGGCATGGCCGATACCACGATCCCCGGCGACGGCGTAGTGACCGGCTATGGAACCATCAATGGCCGCATCACCTTTGTTTTCAGCCAGGATTTCACGGTGTTCGGCGGTTCGCTGTCCGAAGCTCACGCTGAGAAAATCTGCAAGATCATGGATCACGCCATCAAGGTCGGCGCACCGGTTATCGGCCTGAATGATTCCGGAGGCGCCCGCATTCAGGAAGGCGTCGCCTCGCTGGCCGGTTACGCCAATGTGTTTCAGCGCAATGTGATGGCTTCCGGGGTCATCCCACAGATTTCCGTCATTATGGGTCCCTGTGCCGGTGGCGCGGTCTATTCCCCGGCCATGACGGATTTCATCTTCATGATCAAGGACACGTCCTATATGTTCGTGACCGGTCCTGAAGTCGTGAAAACCGTCACTCATGAAGAAGTCACTGCCGAGGAATTGGGTGGGGCCATGACCCACTCGACCAAATCCGGCGTCGCGGACCGCGCTTTTGAGAATGACATCGAAGCCTTGTTGATGATCCGGCGGTTTATGAACTTCCTGCCGTCCAACAACAAAGACAAGCCGCCGTTCCGCCCGACGCCCGATCCGGCTGATCGGATGGACTATTCGCTGGACACGCTGATTCCCGATAGCGCCAACAAACCTTACGACATGAAGGAATTGATCCTGAAGGTCGTGGACGACGTCGATTTCTTCGAGGTGCAGCCGGAAAACGCCAAGAACATCATCACCGGTTTGGCGCGGATGGACGGTTGGCCGGTCGGCATCATCGCCAATCAGCCGATGGTTCTGGCCGGGTGTCTGGACATCAAGTCCTCGATCAAAGCGGCCCGTTTCGTGCGGTTCTGCGACGCCTTCAATATTCCGATCATCACCTTTGTCGATGTCCCCGGCTTCATGCCTGGCACCTCTCAGGAATACGGCGGCATCATCAAGCACGGCGCCAAGCTGTTGTACGCCTACGCCGAATGCACCGTACCCAAAGTCACTGTTATCACCCGTAAAGCCTATGGCGGCGCGTATGACGTCATGAGTTCCAAGCATCTGCGCGGCGACGTCAACTTCGCCTGGCCGACCGCCGAAATCGCCGTCATGGGACCGAAAGGCGCCGTCGAAATCATTTTCCGCCAGGATATCGGCGACCCGGTCAAAATTGCCGACCGCACCGAAGAATATCGCAAGAAATTCGCCAACCCGTTTATCGCTGGCCATCGCGGCTTCATCGACGACGTGATCATGCCGCATGGCACCCGCAAGCGCATCTGCCGCTCGCTGGCGATGTTGCGGGATAAGGAACTCGAAAATCCGTGGCGCAAGCACGGCAATATTCCGCTGTAAGGGGTCGGACGCATGTTCAAGAAAATTCTCATTGCCAATCGCGGCGAAATTGCCTGCCGTGTCATCAAAACCGCCCGCAAAATGGGCATCAAGACCGTCGCGGTCTACTCCGAAGCGGACAGGGACGCGCTGCATGTGGAACTGGCGGATGAAGCGGTGCTCATCGGCCCACCCCCCACCGCGCAGAGCTACCTGGTCATGGAGCGCATCGTCCAGGCGTGTAAAGACACCGGCGCGGAAGCCGTACATCCCGGTTATGGTTTCCTGTCGGAACGTGCGGCGTTCTGCGAAGCATTGGACAAGGAAGGGATCGCGTTCATCGGCCCGAAGGTGCGGGCTATCGAGGCCATGGGCGACAAGATCACGTCCAAGAAGCTAGCCAAGGAAGCGGGGGTCAGCACCGTTCCAGGCTACAACGAGGTGATTAAGGACACCCAGGAAGCCATCAAGATTGCCCAAGGCATTGGCTACCCGGTGATGATCAAGGCGTCAGCCGGCGGCGGCGGCAAGGGGATGCGCGTCGCTTGGGATGATGCCGAATGCGCCGATGGCTTCGAGCGTTCAACCAACGAGGCCCGTTCCTCCTTCGGCGATGATCGCGTTTTCATCGAGAAGTACATCGAAGAGCCCCGCCACATTGAAATTCAGGTGTTGGGCGACAGCCACGGCAACATTCTCTATCTGGGCGAGCGGGAGTGTTCGCTGCAACGTCGGCATCAAAAGGTGATTGAGGAAGCGCCGTCCCCGTTCCTGGACGAAAAGACCCGGAAAGCGATGGGTGAACAGGCGGTCGCGTTGGCGCGGGCCGTAGACTATCAGTCAGCGGGTACGGTGGAATTCATCGTCGATTCCAAGCGCAACTTCTATTTCCTGGAGATGAACACCCGCTTGCAAGTGGAGCATCCCGTCACGGAATACATCACCGGACTGGATCTGGTCGAGCAGATGATCCGGGTCGCCGCGGGTGAGAAGCTGGCCTTTACCCAGGATGATGTCAAGCTCAAGGGTTGGGCCATCGAAGCTCGCGTTTATGCCGAGGACCCGTTCCGCAATTTCCTGCCTTCGATTGGCCGGCTGGTCAAGTACATGCCGCCCAAGGAAACCGAGGTGGTGCGGGTCGATACCGGCATTTACGAAGGCAGCGAAGTGTCGATGTACTACGACCCGATGATCGCCAAGCTGATCACTTATGGAGCGACCCGCGACCGCGCGATTGCTCACATGCGCGACGCGCTCAACGAGTTCTTCATTCGCGGCGTCGCACACAACATCAGCTTCCTGGCGGCGCTGATGGTGCATACCCGGTTCATGACCGGGCGCATCAGCACCAATATGATCGCCGAGGAATATCCCAACGGCTTCCACGCCGCCGACGTGCCGCATGACGATCCGGCGTTACTGATCTCAGTGTCCGCCTTTCTCCATCGCCGCTATATGGACCGGGCGGCTCGAATCAGCGGTCAGTTGTTGGGCCACGAGCGAAAGATTACGAATGACTGGGTTGTACTAATGAGCGGCAAGCAACATCCGGTGCATGTCGATCCCGCAGAGGGCGGCTACGATGTGGTGTACATGGGCGAGAGCTATCAGGTGCGCAGCGACTGGCAGTTTGGCCAGCCGTTGTTCAAAGGCACCCTGAATGGCACTGACATCTGCATCCAGGTCGAGCGTCGCGATATGATTTATCGCCTGTTCCACTGGGGTTCACAGGCCGACGTGATGGTGCTATCGCCCCGGATCGCCGATTTGCAGGCATTGATGCCGGTGAAAGCACCGCCGGATCTATCCAAGTACCTGCTGTCGCCAATGCCCGGCCTGTTGACCAAGATCGCGGTGCAGGTGGGTCAGGAAGTCAAGGCCGGCGAAGAACTGGCTGTCATTGAAGCCATGAAGATGGAGAACGTGTTGCGCGCTGACCAGGACGCCAAGGTAGCGAAGATTATGGCGGCGGCCGGCGATAGTTTGGCAGTGGATCAGGCCATCATCGAGTTCGATTGATCCACTGCGCAAAGGGGGCGGTCACGCCGCCCTCTTCTTGATGAAACCGGTTGCCTCAACGGGCAGCCGGTTTTTTTTGGTTGCGCTGATCCCATGCTTGGTCATTCACCCCCCGCCCAGCGAACGCCAAAACCGTTTTGTCCAGGAACTTTTCAGTGTCGGGCGAATACCCTGCGCCAGAAAGTGGGCAGTGTAGCGTTTATCTCCTTCCATAATGTGCTTGGTCAACCAGACTTTGAGAAAATGCGCCAATTCAAAACCAATGGCTCCCTTACCCTTCTCCCATTTGTCTTTCATCTCTGTCAACTGCACGATTAGCTTATCATGCTCTTCTTTATGACGTTCGTAATCTGGATAGTGCAGAATACGCATCAGGCTTTCCTCGACCGCAAAATGAACGCGGGTATATTCATCCAAGCGGTCGATAATGCCCTTAGTGGCTTGCATTGTTCGTCCCTGCTGCATCACATCGTGGATTTCATTCAATAAATCCACGAGCACCTTGTGCTGAGCATCAATTTCTTCAATGCCGACGCTCAGTTCGTTGGACCATTCGATAAATTTGACCATCACCATACATCCTCGTCATATTTGCAGGTATTCATCCGGACAGTCGAAGAAACCCGGTGCGCTGAAAAAATTACACGCTGCCTGGAGAAAAGGCGGCAGTTCGAGAATAAATCATTATAATACCTGGAAAATGCGAAAAAAGCGGTTTTTCGAGAGGTGTCGCCATGCCAACCACGATTGTGATCCAGCGGATGTGAGGGGGGTGTAATGACCACCACGGTTTCTTCTCAGGCGCAAGCGGGCGCCACTTCTCAATCCCCCCGTCAACGGGTTGAACACGCTATTGCCCATCTGGATCATGTGCTGCCTGGCCAGGCGCCTATTCTCAATTTCGTCCATCACAATACTCTGCACGGCTATCAGCATTTGCCTTTCGAACAGGCGCTGGCTGAAGCTGAACAACTCACCGGGATTCGAGCATGGCTGCCGGAGGAAGGATTTCGCAAGCTCTATCGGGCGAATCAAATTGACGATACCGACTGGGACGCAGTCTTTGCGCAACGTTCAGCGTTAAACGCTGAGGCCCTCTTGGCGCAAACGGTGGATCGAACCATCTGCCGGGGCGAGGTGTTGCGTATCTCACTGGTTTATGGAGTAGAAGCACTGGCCCCCAGCCCACTGGTCTGGCAAATGGAAGAACTCGACGCCACTCACTGCTTTCAGGCCGATGTTCCTGAGGCGATGCGCCAGCGACTGCTGAAAGCGGCTGGGCAGAACGCCGACGCAGCGTTGGAAGATCTGTGGCGGGCTTGCCTTGATGCTTTCCAGTTGCCGGTCGCTAGCCTCCATCCAGAAGATCTGGTCGATTTGCAACTGACTCTGGCCAAGTCACTGCTGGCGCAATTCAAAATGGGCGGTGCAGAGGACGCGGAGGTTCCCGTCGTACATCAACGTATGCAGACAGAAGCCTTGGCGCTGATCGAGCGGTTATGCGCCGATGTGGGGGAAGGCGTCACTCTGCGCGGTCTGCTGCGGACACTCACTGGTCAGGATTTGCTCGATGAAGTCCGCCCGATTCTCATTCGCTGTTGCGCTGCTCATCTGGATGAAGGGCTGGCCGCCTGGAACCCGCCTAATCGGGCTGAAGGTATGTATCGAACCTGGCGTCGCCTGGCCGAACAGGGTCCGTTCTGGACTTTTTCCAGCCTGCCCGATGGCCATAAAACGTTGGCTCACTGGCCGGCGGACCCGGTGGACGCGATTATCGCGGAACTGCGGCGACGGGGCCTGCCCGAATCGTGTTGGGCCGGCTACCTGACCCGCCTGGCGCTGGAATTGCCGGGCTGGTCAGGGATGATCAATTGGCGTCAGCACCATCCCGGCTATCCAGCCAATCGGGAAACGCCGGTCGCGCTGGCCGATTATCTGGCGGTGCGGCTGTACCTCGATGGCCGGTGGATCGACGCTCTCTGCCACACTCACTGGGGACTGGAAGGCGCCCTGCCGGCCTTGCGTACTTATCTACTGGCGAATCCGGCGGAGGGACTGGTTCGATACGCACTTTACGAGGGCCGTCTGCCCGAGTATCTGGCAAGCCGGGCGCGGGCTTTGGCCGAGAACTCGCCGGCGCAGTTCACTCTGCCCAGCGCTGGAAACGACCTCTCTTTATCCCAGTCTGACCCTGCCGGGGCAAAAAGCGCCTGGGACACGCTCGCCGACATGATTTGGACTTGGCGGCACAGTCCAGTGGCCGATCAGCCGGGAACCCCCACCGTGCAGGGTGATGCCTGGCGCCTGTTCCGCCTGGCCCAGCATCTCGGACTGTCCGGCGGCGAACTGCGCTCACTGTCCCACGCCGAATTCGAGCGCTTGCTGGCGCCCCTGGACGAACTGTCGCCCGGTCAGCGCGGCGCCCTCTGGCAATCCGCCTACGAGCATCACTACCGGGAAGCCCTGATTAACGCTCTGGCGAATAATCACGGGCGTTGGCCCGCTCGTGAGCAAAGACCGTCGGCACAGGTCGTGTTCTGCATCGACGACCGCGAGGAAGGCTTCCGCCGCCATGTGGAAGAATTGAACCCGGAGGTTGAAACCCTGGGCGCAGCGGGCTTTTTCGGCGTGGCGATGAATTGGCAAGGCTTGGATGACCCCACCGTGACGCCGCTGTGCCCGGTGGTGGTGACGCCCGCCCACCAGGTGCGTGAAGTCCCACGGCCCGGAACCGACCATGAACATCTGCAACGCCGCCAGCGTCGCCACCAACGCGGGCAACTCCGCGCCCTCTACCACGAAATCCGGCGTAACCTGCTATCTTCCGCCACCCTAATCGCTGCATTAGCGCCCGGCGTGTTGCCGATCCTCGCGGGCAAGGTTTTCGCACCGTTCCGGCAGGGACAACTGGCCGAAGCGCTCACCGCCCACTGGGTTCCCGATGCGCCGACGGCAGTGGCGATCAATACGCTCGATCCTGACCTGCCAGCGACTCCGGAACAGCCCCGCCCTGGTTTCACCGATGCTGAACAGGCAGACCGGGTGGCGGGATTATTGCGCAATATCGGTCTGGCCCAGCAACTCGCCCCGCTGGTGATCCTCATGGGCCACGGTTCGATGAGCCAGAATAATCCGCATTTGGGTGCGTATGACTGTGGCGCATGTGGTGGACGCCACGGTGGGCCGAATGCCCGGACGTTCGCCGCCATGGCCAACCGTCCAGAGGTGCGGGCACTACTGGCGGAACGCGGCCTGCACATCCCGGCGGATACGTGGTTCATCGGCGCAGAACACAATACCAGCGATGAGCAGATCACGTTCTATGACCGCCGCGATCTGCCCGTGGTAGCGGAACCGGCGTTCCGGGAGCTGCAACGGGTTCTCGACCAGGCCCGCGCCTTATCCGCCCATGAGCGCTGTCGGCGCTTTGCATCCGCGCCGCGAAACCCGACGCCGGCGCAGGCTTTGCGCCATGTCATCGAGCGTTCCCGCGACTTTAGTCAAGCCCGCCCGGAACTGGGTCATGCGACCAATGCAGCGGCGCTGGTCGGTCGTCGGTCGATGAGCCAGGGGGTGTTCCTCGACCGGCGGGCGTTTCTGGTGTCCTACGATCCCACGCAAGACCCTGGTGGCGCACTGCTGGAGGGCATCCTGCTGGCGGTCGGGCCGGTCGGCGCTGGCATTAACCTGGAGTATTATTTTTCCACGGTTAACAATGAACGGCTCGGCTGTGGGACCAAGACCCCGCACAATGTGACTGGGTTATTTGCGGTGATGGAAGGGGTCAGCAGTGATTTACGCACTGGCCTACCCCGGCAAATGATCGAAATTCACGAACCGCTGCGCCTGCACATTGTGGTTGAAGCCAAGACGGAGATTCTCGCCGCCATTTACGGTCGCCAGGCTTCGCTGCGTGAATTGATTGGCAACCGTTGGGTTCACTTGATCGCTAAAGACCCGGATACGGGGAAATTCACGATTTTTGACCCGGTGCAGGGCTTCGCGCCGTGGACTGGGCCGGTGAAACCTTTGCCTACCTGCGCTCGCTCCGGCGACTGGTATCGCGGGCAGAAAGCGCCGTTACCGCCGGCGCTGATCGGCGAGACCTCGTTGAGGAACCACCGTGTTTGACTGGTTGATCGCCCTCATCCCCGCCCTGCCGCTGACCGCCGCCCTGTGGATCGGGCTGGCGATCCTGTTCGGCCACGCCCACGATGAAGCTGATGAACCGCGCATCAGTGGCATCGCACTCACCGCCAGCACCGGCGCGTTTGCAGCAACACTCGTTCTTATCGCCGCCCGGTTCACTGGAACATTACCTGACGAAATCACGCTCAGCGATTGGCTGGCCAGCGGCGATCACCGGGTTAATCTGAACTTTCTCACCGACGGGCTCAGCCTGGCGCTGCTGGCGGTGACTACCCTGGCCAGCCTGCTCATCGCCCGCTTCGCCGTGAACTACCTGCACCGGGAAGTCGGTTTTCACCGTTTCTTCATGATTCTCAGCCTGTTCACCGCCGCCATAGCGCTGCTGGTCCTGGGCGGCAACGCCGTATTGACCTTCATCGGCTGGGAAGTGGCGGGACTGTGCTCCTACCTGCTGATCTCTTTTTTTCAGGATCGCCCGGTTGCGGCAGGCAACGCCACTCGCGCTTTCGTCACCAACCGGGTCGGCGACGCCGGTTTTCTGCTGGGCATCGCTTTAGCATTTCACTGGCTGGGAAGTGTGGACTGGTCAACCATCAACGCCGGCGCGGCGGGTTTAAGCCCGACTCAAGCTGGAATATTGGCCGGTTGCTTCCTGCTGGCGGCAGTCGCCAAATCCGCTCAGGTACCGTTGGCTCCATGGCTCGCCCGAGCCATGGAGGGGCCGACCCCATCAAGCGCCCTGTTCTACGGCATGGTCATGATTCACGCCGGCGTCTATCTGGTTCTGCGCCTGCAACCGCTGTTCGAACAATCGCCCGTGATAATGACGGTCATGGCGGTCATCGGTCTGGTGACCGCCCTGTACGGCTTCCTCAGCGGCTTAACGCAGACCGATATTAAAAGCGCCCTGATATTCTCGACTTCCGGCCAAGTCGGACTGATGTTCCTTGCCGGTGGCCTGGGATTCTGGTCATGGGCGCTGCTCCATCTGTGCTGCCATGCTCTGTTTCGTGGCTATCAATTTCTCAGTGCGCCATCGATCCTGCGGCAGATGCACGGGATGCGCACTCGCCCGGTGTCCAGCGCCCTGGCGCAGCGACCGGGGCTGTATAACGCCGCACTCCAACGCTTCTGGCTGGAGGACATCGCTGACAGGATCATTGTTCGTCCTGTGCAGCAACTGGCTGGCGTATTGACCCGCTTCGACACGGCAGTCATCGATCAAGCCACCGGATTGCCCGCCCCGGCGGTCAACGCGCTGTCATCAGTCGCGCAATGGGAAGAGCGTCAACTCGGCGCTGGGCGGGTTTTGGCGCGGGCGCCAGGGGCCATCGACCAAGAACCCGGCATCCTAGCGCAGGCCACTGAATGGACTGCGGCGGCGTTTCACTGGGTTGAGGAACAACTGATGCTCAAGACTGCTGGTCAAGGGTTAGCGGTCGCTGGCAATCAGTTAGGGCAGGCGCTGCATCGGTTGGAACGATGGCTGGGACGCTCCTGGGCGTCCATGGTGCTGTTCATCGTGATCCTGGCGGCGCTCGCGGGCATTAGCGGGATGATGGCCGGAACCGAATCAGGCGCTGAATCCTCGAGCTTTCCGCTGTTGAGTGCGCTGCTGGTCGTTCCCCTGATCGGGATGCTTGCCGCTTTCCGCGCCCGGCAGGCGCAAACCGCCTTTGCGCTGGGCCTGACGACGGCAGTGGTGGAATTACTCCTGGCGGTGCAATTGCTGACCCGTTTTCAGCCACAGGCCGCAGGGATGCAATTCGTTGAGCGGTTTGACCTCCTCGGGCTCAACATCACTCTCGGTGTAGACGGTATCAGCATCCTGTTCCTGCCATTGACGGCGTTACTGACGCTATTGGTTCTGCTCTACACCCAGTCGCATCGCCAACAGCAGGCACAGCCTGGAGTGTTCGTCGCCAACATTCTGGCGCTGGAGGCAGCGCTGATCGGGATGTTCACGGCGCTCAACTTGCTGCAATTCTGGATGTTCGCCGTAGCCGAAATCATCCCGGCCACTTTCTTGATTGCCCGCTATGGCACCAGTCCGGCGCGGCATCGGGCGGCGCGACATTTTCTGCGCTTTATGGGAAGCGGTCTGGCAGCGCTACTGGCCGGCATCGGGTTATTAGGCTGGAATCATGCCGCGGTAACCGACGGTAGTTGGTCGTTGACTCTGTCCGCCCTGCTGGAAACACCGCCGCCAGCGCATCAGCAGTCGTTAATTTTCATCCTGTTGTTCGCCGGGCTGGCGGTACGGTTGGCGCTGTTCCCCTTCCATGCCTGGCTGCCCATCGTGGCCCGCCATGGCACGGTCGCTGTCGGCATCGTCTTTCTGGTCGGCGTGAAGGTTGGTGTCTATGCGCTGCTACGGTTCGTCTTCCCGCTCCTGCCATCCGCCGCCCGGCAATGGGAAACAGGAGTGATCGCACTCGGCCTGGCCGGGATGCTGTATGGCGCGTTGCTGGCTTTCCGGCAAAGCGACTTGCGCCGGTTGCTCGCCTTTGCCGTCATCAGTCAGTCCGGGCTGCTCATCGCCGGAGTGTTCTCGTTGAATCCGGCGGGATTGCGGGGCAGCCTGCTGCTGGCGCTCAATCTGGGGCTGGCCGCATCCGGCCTGTTCATCGTCGCTGGACTCGTCTATCGCCGCTTGGGCACGACGCGGTTTTATCGTCTGGGCGGACTGTTTGAAACGGCGCCTCTGCTGGGGCTGGTCTTTCTGGTGGTCGTGCTGGGCAGCATCGCGATGCCCGGCACTCCAGGATTTGAGGCCGCGCATCTGGCCCTGGAGGGGTTGCTGGAATCCCACGGCTGGGGTGTGGCTACGCTGGCTGCTTCCGGCAATGTGCTGGCCGCAGGTTATTTGCTCTGGGCGTATCAGCGGATTTTCCTGGCTCGCCACCCGCAAGGCGTCGCGCAGCCGATGAGCGACCTGCGGCATCGGGAATTGATCATGGCCGGTCTGTTATGCGCGGTCATGATTGGCGTCGGTCTGTATGCTGACCCGTGGATTAAAACCATTGGCGGTGCAGTAAATGAGACCGCACATCGGTTGGAAGCTGTCCTTGGAAAGGGCCATCACGCGCCGACGGATCACTGAAAAAGAGCGAGACTGGACATGATCCCTGAACCTGCCGCTGCTCCCTTCGGCTTGCCGATCCTGAGTCTGCTCATCTTCCTGCCGCTGGCTTGGATGCTCCTGTTACCGTTCCTGCGCGAGAGCCGCACCGTGCGCATCGTCGCATTAACCGGCGCGGTGCTGGAATTAGCGCTATCGCTGCTGATGCTCACCGCGCTGCGCCCGGAAGTCGCCGAGATGCAGTTCGTAGAGCAGGCCGCCTGGATTCCCAGCCTGAACGCTCATTATCGACTCGGCATCGACGGCATCGCTGCCCTGTTTCCGCCGCTGACCGCGTTACTCTTTTGCGCGGTTATCCTGGCGTCCTGGACCAGCATTCAGTCCATGCCCCGGCTCTACTTCGCCCTGCTGCTGGCGCTGGAAAGCGTGACCATGGGCGTATTCTGCGCCCTGGATCTGGTGCTGTTCTTCCTGTTCTGGGAATTGACTCTCGTACCGATCTACTTTCTGATCAGTCTGTGGGGCATTGGCCCGGAACGGCGCTACGCCGCGACCAAATACACCCTGTTTATGCTGGCCGGCGGCGTCCCACTACTGTTTGGCATGATCCTGCTCGGACTCCATCACCCCAGCGACGCCGGACTGAGCTTTGATTATCGGACCTTGCTCGAACATCCGCTGCCCGCACAGTGGCAAACGGTGGTGTTTCTGCTGCTGTTCTTCGGCTTCGCGGTCAAAGCGCCACTCTTTCCCTTTCACACCTGGCTGCCCACCGTGCTGCGGGAAGGGCCGACCGGACTGAGCGCGCTGCTGGTCGGTCTCAAGCTTGGCGTCTTCGGCATTCTGCGGTTCGCTCTGCCCCTGGCCCCCGACGCCGCCCGGGAATTCTTCTGGTTGATGACCGTGCTGGGCCTGATCGGATTGATCTATGGGGCGCTGGTCGCGCTGCGGCAGTCCAACCTGCGAAAAATGCTGGCTTTCTCCAGTATCAGCCATGTCGGACTGGTGATCGTTGGCCTCGCCGCGATGAATACTCAAAGCGTTCAGGGCGCGGTTTTTCAACTGGCGAATTTCAGCATCATCGCCGGTGGCCTGATGCTCATGGCCGGCTTTCTGCACCATCGACTGGGTTCAACCGATCTGGCCAGTCTGGGTGGACTCGCCCGCCCCCTGCCCCGCTTTACCGCCCTGTTCCTGCTGCTCGGCATGGCGTCTATTGGTCTGCCTGGCACGAATGGCTTTATCGCCGAACTGCTGATGTTGTTAGGTATTTTGCAAACCGCGCCCGGCGTTGCGGTTGTTGCCCTGCTCGGAGTGATCCTGGGGGCCGCCTATTTCCTGGGCTTTTTCCAACGGGCGTTTCTGGGGCCGGTGACGCAACCCCCCGTCGCCTCGGCGATGGATTTGCGGCCACGCGAACTGCTGATCGCCAGTGTTATGGGATTACTGGTCTTGATCGGTGGGCTGTTCCCTGGTCTGGTGCAGAATGTCACCGCCAGCACGGCCAACGCCTGGGTCACGCGAATGGCCGTGAATCAGGACCATTAGCCGATTCCAGAGCGGCAGGAGTGTGAAAGCGAGAGGGACGATTAAAGATATAATAGCGCTTTCACCCCGTTCACTGGAGTCTGGTCATATGCCTGGAATCAACGAGTTATTACAGGGTTTTCAGCGTTTTCGCGTCAAGAACTTTGAACCCAACCGAGAAATCTTCAACCGGTTGGCCATGCAGGGGCAAACTCCCTCCACCTTGCTGATCGGTTGCAGCGACTCCCGCGTCGACCCCGCTATCCTCACGGATTCTGCGCCCGGCGACCTGTTCGTGGTGCGCAATGTAGCTAACCTGATCCCTCCTTACGAGACCGGTGGCCGTTATCATGGCACCAGCGCCGCAGTGGAATTCGCCGTCTGCAATTTAAAAGTGCGTAACATCATCGTGCTCGGCCACTCACGCTGCGGCGGCATCAGCGCCTTGCTGGATGGTTATGGCGAAAATGATGAAGGCGAAGGGTACATCGCGCCCTGGGTGCGCATCGCCGCGCCGGCCCGTGATGAAGTTCTCCAGCGCTGGCCAGACGCCAGTCGTGAGTTTAAACAACGCGCCTGTGAACGGGCTGGCGTCCGCACCTCCCTGACCAATCTCATGACATTCCCGTTTATCCGTCAACGGGCCGAGGATGGCTCCCTGAACCTGTACGGTTGGTACTACGATCTGGAAAATGGTGAACTGATGCAGTACGACGCTGAAAAAGATCGATTTTACGATCTGTATTTCGGCCCAATGCCTGAATAACAGAAGAGATTGAGCACGCCCTGAACCGGCGCGTTTCCTCTTGAAAATGAACCTTTTTGCCCAACGGACTCCCGCATGAACCTGACCTCTGCTCCCCCCATTCACCGCGCCTTGCTCAGCGTTTCCGACAAAACCGGCGTCGTCGATTTTTCCCGCGCCTTGCATGAACTGGGCGTAGAACTGCTCTCCACCGGCGGCACCGCCCGGCTGCTGGCCGACAACGGCATTCCAGTGATTGAAGTCGCCGATTACACCGGCTTCCCGGAAATGATGGATGGTCGCCTCAAGACCCTGCATCCCCGGATTCACGGCGGTCTGCTCGGTCGGCGCGGTCAGGATGACGCGGCGATGATGCAGCACGACATCCCGCCTATCAACCTGCTGGTCGTCAACCTGTATCCCTTCGAAGCCACCGTCGCCAAGTCCGATTGCACCCTGCCGCACGCGATTGAAAATATCGACATTGGCGGCCCGACCATGTTGCGGGCGGCGGCCAAGAATCACGCGGCAGTCACGGTGGTGGTGGATGCCGGCGACTATGCGCGGGTGCTGGGCGAAATGCAGGCGCAGAACGGCACGGTCAGCGACGCGACCCGGTTTGATCTGGCGGTGAAGGTGTTTGAGCACACCGCCCGTTATGACGGCGCGATTGCCAATTATCTCGGTTCCATTCAAACCGAAGGCGAGCGCGATCCCTTCCCGCGCACCTACAGCGTCCAGTTCCACAAGGCCCAGGCCATGCGCTATGGCGAGAATCCGCATCAGAGCGCGGCGTTCTATGTCGAGCCGCAACCGGCGGAAGCCTGCATCGCCACCGCCCGCCAGTTACAAGGCAAGGAACTGTCCTACAACAACGTCGCTGACACCGACGCGGCGCTGGAATGCGTCAAGGGTTTCACTGCGCCCGCTTGCGTCATCGTTAAACACGCTAATCCCTGTGGCGTCGCCATCGGCGCGACGCTGCTCGATGCCTATAACCGCGCTTACCAGGCCGACCCGACCTCGGCGTTTGGCGGCATTATTGCCTTCAACCGGCCCTTGGATGAGATGACCGCTAAAGCGATTGTGAACCGGCAATTCGTTGAAGTGATCATTGCCCCGGAAGTCACGCCGGAGGCGCTGGCAGTGACGGCCAGCAAGCAGAATGTGCGGGTGTTGGCCTGCGGCCAATGGAACAGTGAGCGGGCGCCGGGCTGGGATTACAAGCGGGTCGCCGGTGGACTGCTGGTGCAGGACCGTGACCTCGGCCAAGTCGCGTTATCGGCATTGAAGGTGGTGACTCAGCGCCAGCCAACGAGTCAAGAAATGGCTGATCTGCTGTTTACTTGGCAGGTGGTGAAATCGGTCAAGTCCAACGCCATTGTTTATGGCCGGGATGGCATGATTCTCGGCGTCGGCGCGGGCCAGATGAGCCGGGTCTTTTCCGCCCGCATTGCCGCGATGAAGGCCCAGGAAGAAAAACTGGATTTGCACGGCGCAGCGATGGGTTCTGATGCCTTCTTCCCGTTCCGCGATGGTCTCGATCTGGCGGCGGAATTGGGCATTACCGCGGTGATTCAGCCGGGCGGTTCCATGCGTGACAGTGAAGTGATCGCCGCCGCTGATGAACATAATATGACGATGGTGTTTACCGGAATGCGGCATTTCCGGCATTGATCGTTAAGGCGCTGAGCGCTTGATGGACATCCAAGCCTATTTTAACGACATCCGGACGGTCATTGCCGTTGACCTGGACCAGGCGCGGCGGTCGATTGACGCGGCAGTGGCCTGGTTGACTGATCCGGTGTTGTTCGAGGCGTTGCTGAAAGCGGCCCGACGCGGATGTCGGGTGCGATTGGCGTTGCTGGACGACGTGATTAACCGCCAGTCCGGGTTGAATCTGGAGCGGCTGCGGGCAGCGGGTGGCGAGGTATTCTGGGTTCCCGGCGCCCAAGGCGGTCAGGGTTCGCTGCATCACAAATTCTGTGTCATCGATGGGGACGGGGTGATGACCGGCTCCTACAACTGGACGCGCCGGGCCAGCCGCGCTGATGAGAATATGATCCGAGTGTGGGGCGATGCGGCGCTGGCGGCAGGGTATACCGAAGCGTTTGCGCAACGGCTGGAGCAGTTGCAGCGGCAGGATTGGGCGGCAGCGCAAACCCGCATTGCGGCGTTACTGGCGCGGGGTGTGGCGCTGATTGAGCGTTACGCCGACCGTTGGACTTGGGATTGGGCGGGATTTAGCGGATTGAGCCTGAACGAGAGGTTGCCGTGGTCCCACGCACTTTATGAGCGTTACGTTGACCGTTGGCATGTCATTAAAGTTACTTGGCACTACGATGGTGGGGTTCGATCTTTGACGTTAGAGCAGGTTGATCGCTTGATGCGAATATTTTATGAAAATCAATTACTTGAGTAGATTATGATGAGCAGACTCTATAAATATCGGGCTTATAATACTATAGCGTTCCTTTGCGAGTTGTGGATTAGGTGTTTTCGCCATCCGTTTTATCTTAAAATATATTTGCAAATATTTTCAATTAGTTGTAAATCGATGGCAAAATTTTAAGAATTCCACGACCGGCAAAGGAACGCTATATGCTTATCAATCGGGAGTTCTATTTTTCCGATCCTGCACACTTAAATGATCCTTTTGATTGCCAAATTAGTATCAGGGAATCAGTCGAAGAAGCAGTAGAGCATGCCGAAAAAAATGCTCAAAACTCGCTAAAAATAGGCTTTCAAAGCTGATTAAATTAAATGATCTCTATGCTAGAATTGAACGCGATGCAAAGAGTTGCGGAATACTATCGTTCTCTAAATGTGAAAATAACGTCTTAATGTGGACCCATTATGGTGATGCACATCGAGGTTTTTGCCTTGGTTTTTAATTATCGCAGAAATTTATAAGACATAGTAAGGAATGCGACATAATTGGTACATCTGAAGTTTATTACTGTAAAACTAATCCATTTTTTTATTTTTTTATGGACATTGCAGAATCCGGGCATATATAGCATCCCTATACAGGTTATGGAATTCTTAAAATTTCACCATGATTTATAACTAATTGAAAATATTTTCAAATATATTTTAAGATAAAACGGATGGCGAAAACACCTAATCCACAACTCGCAAAGGAACGCTATACCTACGTGGGATAAGTTTTGGTTGCCACTTCTAAATCTTGTATTGATAGCTAAATCAAAAACTTGGAAATATGAGAATGAAGTGCGTGTAGTCCGAAAAAATCTGGGCCGGTTTCTTTTGATCCGACAGAGTTAGTTGAAGTTATATTTGGGCTGATAATACCCCAAAAAAATGAAGAGACAATAAGGGCTATTCTCAAAGAAAAAGAGTGGAAAGATATTAAATATAAGAGAGTAATCCGCAAAGGTAACGGGTTCATACTAAAAATAGTGGATGCCTGATTATGCGCCTAATCTTCGTAGACACCGAAACCAACGATCATCCAAGCAAACGGCTTGAGTTGCGAATCGTCAGCATCACTTGGCTGGTCGCTTAATCCAATGGTTTCACTGAAAAGTTGGAAAACCACATCATCAAGCCGGATGGATTCAGAATTGCGCCGGGGGCAACGATGATTCATGGCATCACCGAATACCAATCTCGCAAAGAAGGCCACGTCATTACCAAAGTGCTTCGAAAATTCGTCAGCGATCTCCAAAGTCCCGGCGAAAAAACCATTATCGGCCATAACATCAGCTTCGATCTCGACGTAATAAACACGGAATTGAATCGCCATCAATTCAGTTTCGACATTGCCCGTTTACCGTCAATCTGCACCATGCGCAGCAGCGTCCCGGTTTGCCAACTCCCCAAAGCGCGGGGTAAAGGATACAAAAATCCCAAGCTCCAAGAATTACATATTTCCCTGTTCGGCCAGCCGTTTTCTAACGCACGCACCTCAAAAGCCGACGTTGAAGCTACGGCGCGTTGCTTCTTTGAACTCTGGCGCAAAGGACTATTTGAGCACTTGGGCGCAGCGCCGCCAACCGCCGACCTCGGCATTAAAATCGTGATTCCATGCCCACACTGTAATCAGCAACTACGGGTTCCAGCAGGCAAACTGCTCGATATCACATGCCCGACGTGTCGGTATTGCTTCCGCAAGTTCATAGGCTAATTGAAGAGAGAACTCGTCGTGCACCTCTATCAACAGCGATGTCTTTCGATCGGTCATGCTCGCGAACGGGCAGGCATGAACCCGTGGTTGCAAGGAAAAAACCTGGTTGGATACAAGCCCTGTGCGCCTTCCGCGCCGCATTACGAGAACTTTAATACTCACGGAGAAGCTTAATGAACATCCTGATTATTGGCGGCGGTGGCCGCGAACACGCCCTGGCCTGGAAAGTGGCGCAATCCAGCCGGGTGAACAACGTCTATGTCGCGCCGGGTAACGCCGGAACCACCCGCGAACCTAAAGTCACGAATATTGCCATCACCGCTGATGATCCGCCGGACTTGCTCAAGTTCGCCCAGGGTCATCATGTGGACTTAACCATTGTCGGGCCGGAAGTGCCGCTGGTGCTGGGCATTACCGACCTATTCGCCAACGCCGGACTGCGCTGTTTCGGACCCTCCAAAGCCGCAGCGCAACTGGAAGGCTCCAAGGCGTTCGCCAAGGATTTCCTGGCCCGCCATCACATCCCGACTGCCCGCTACCAGAGTTTCACCGATCCGGACGCCGCGGAAGCCTACATTCGAGAGATGGGCGCACCGGTCGTGGTCAAAGCGGATGGGTTGGCGGCAGGTAAAGGCGTGATTCTGGCGCAAAGTGAAGATGAAGCGATTGCAGCGGTTCACGGTATGTTGAGCGGCACCGATTTCGGCACGGCGGGCCACCGGGTCGTGGTCGAGGAGTTCCTGATCGGCGAGGAAGCCAGCTTTATCGTCATGACCGATGGCGAATTTATCCTACCCTTCGCCTCCTCTCAGGATCACAAGGCCCGCGATAACGGCGACCGGGGGCCGAATACCGGCGGGATGGGCGCTTATTCCCCGGCTCCGGTGGTCACGCCGGAACTGCATGACCGGATTATGGCCGAGATTATTGAACCAACGGTACGCGGTATGGCGGCGGAAGGTTGCCGCTATGTCGGGTTCCTCTATGCCGGGGTGATGGTCACCACTGACGGCCCCAAGGTGCTGGAATACAACTGTCGGCTGGGCGATCCCGAAACCCAACCGCTGATCATGCGGTTACGCTCCGATCTGGTGGAACTGTGCAAGGCGGCGCTGAACGGGCGGCTGGATGAAGTTGAAGTCGATTGGGACCCACGCCCGGCCCTGGGCGTGGTGATGACCGCGGGCGGCTATCCCGGTCGTTACCGTCAAGGGGATGTCATTGAGGGTTTGCCGCCGCACGACGAGGAATTGGGCGATGAGGTCAAGCTGTTCCACGCCGGGACGGCGGAAGCGAAGGACGGACATATCGTGACGCATGGCGGGCGGGTGTTGTGCGCGACGGCGTTGGGCAGTACGGTCGCCGAGGCGCAGAATCTGGCCTATAACCTGGCTAAACGGGTGCATTGGGAAGGCGCGTATTACCGCACCGACATTGGTTATCGGGCGATTGCACGGGAACGAGGGGAATAAATTTTCATTGACAGCGCCCGTCATCGCTGTAGATTACTTGTGAATCTAGGTGAACCATCCTAAACCTTTCGAGGTATCCGTCATGACCACTGCCGCTTTCACCATCCGCACGAGTCCCGAAACCATGCAACGGCTTGACCAACTGGCTACGCAGGTTGACCGTTCACGCAATTACTTAGCGAACCAGGCCCTGGAGGAATTCCTGGAATTGCGGGCCTGGCAACTCGGTAAAACTCAGGAGGGCATCGCCGCCGCCGAACGGGGCGAGTTCGTTCCGGATCAGGAAATGGAGCGCATCTTTGAAAAATATCAGGATGTTGCATCTGCGACTGCCCAATGAATATTGTCTGGACCTACCCGGCGGCGCGGGATTTGGAGGCCATTCAGGATCATATCGCTCAGGCCAATCCCATTGCCGCCCATCGCCTGGCGATGTTGATCCGACAGCGCGTACAACCGTTGGCCAGCCATCCCCAACTCGGCAGGCCTGGTCGGCTGGACGGTACCCGTGAGTTAGTCATCAGCGATACGCCTTATCTCATTCCCTACCGGGTTAAGGATGACCGCGTGGAAATTCTGGCGGTGTATCACGGGGCGCGGCGCTGACCAGAGCATTTTGACTAGCCGCATCGATCATATTGATCACTGTTATTTTTGAAGGATCTGACTTCCCATGGCTATGCCTGCTTCATCCATCCCCTCTAAACCCCTTGAACTGGTTTGTCCCGCCGGCAACCTGCCTTCGCTGAAAACCGCCGTCGATCATGGCGCGGATTCTGTTTACATCGGTTTCCGCGACGACACCAACGCCCGGCACTTTCCCGGCCTGAACTTCGACGCGAAAACTGCCGCGCAGGGGGTTCAATACGCCCATGCCAAGGGTCGGCGGGTGTTCGTCGCCCTGAACACCTTCCCGCAACCGAACGGCTGGTCGCGCTGGCAGCGGGCGGTGGATCAAGCCGCCGATCTCGGGGTAGATGCCGTCATCGCCGCCGACATCAGCGTTCTCGACTACGCCCGTCGTGAACATCCCGATCTGCCGCTGCATCTCTCCGTGCAGGGTTCCGCCACCAACTACGAAGCCATCCGCTTCTATCACGAACAATTCGGCATCCGCCGGGTGGTGCTGCCCCGGGTACTTTCCCTGCCGCAAGTCCGCCATGTGCTGGAGAACAGTCCGGTCGCCGTTGAAGTTTTCGGCTTCGGCGGGCTGTGCATCATGGTCGAGGGCCGTTGCCTGCTGTCATCCTACGTCACCGGTGAATCGCCGAATATGTGCGGGGTCTGCTCCCCGGCCAAGTCTGTCCGCTGGGAAGAAACCCCACAGGGTCTGGAAACGCGCCTGGGTGGACTGCTGATCGACCGCTATGCGCCCGGCGAGCCGGCTGGTTATCCTACGTTGTGTAAGGGCCGCTTCATCGTGGGTGAACAAACCTACTACGCCATCGAGGAACCGACCAGCCTCAATACCCTGGAACTGCTGCCGGAATTGCAGGATATGGGCATCGCCGCGATCAAAATCGAAGGTCGCCAGCGCAGCCCGGCCTATGTCACCCAGGTGACCCAAGTCTGGCGGGCGGCGATTGACGCTTGCCGGCGTAATCCCGCTGCTTACACCCCGAAACCGGAGTGGCTGCAGGAACTGGGCAAAGTCTCGGAGGGTCACCAGACCACGCTGGGCGCCTATCATCGGACTTGGCAATGAGAGCGGCAAACGTGACTGGACATCAACCGAAGCTGGCGCTAGGGCCGGTGCTGTACTACTGGTCCCGGGAAACCCTGCTGGACTTCTACGAACGGATGAGCACCGCCCCGGTAGAGATTATCTATCTCGGCGAAACGGTCTGCTCGAAACGCCATGCACTGAACACCGGCGACTGGCTGGCGCTGGCAGAACGGCTGAGCGTTGCCGGCAAGGAAGTCGTGCTATCTACGATGGCCTTGCTGGAAGCAGAATCGGAACTCAAAACCCTGCGCCGGCTGTGCGAGAACGGCCGCTTCACGGTGGAAGCCAATGACATGGGCGCGGTGCAACTGCTGGCGGAACGGAAAACGCCGTTCGTGCTGGGAACCGGAATCAACATCTACAACGACCAGACCCTGCGCTTTCTAGCCGGGCTGGGCGCGAAACGCTGGGTGATGCCGGTGGAGCTGTCGCGGGTAACGCTGGCGTCGATTCAGGCCGGGCGGCCCGCAGGCGTAGAAACCGAAGTGTTCGTTTATGGCCGGCTGCCGCTAGCGTATTCCGCCCGCTGCTTCACCGCCCGCTATCACGATCTACCCAAGGACGATTGCCAGTATCGTTGCCTGAACGATCCTGAGGGACTGACGGTGAGCACCCGCGAAGGTCAGGCATTTCTGACGCTGAACGGCATTCAAACCCAGTCGGCGCAGACTTGCAACCTGTTGCCGGAACTGGCGGAATTGCGAGCGTTGCAGGTAGACGTGCTGCGGATTAGCCCGCAGGCGGAAGGCACGGAGGCAGTGGTTGAGGCGTTTGCCGCCGGTCTGCGCGGGGAACGTGATGTCATCGAAGCAGCGCGGGTGCTGAATGCGGCATTGCCTTATGGGGCTTGCGATGGTTACTGGCGGGGACAGGCGGGGTTAAGACTGATGGCGGGGGTCGGGCAAGACGTTTGAAATGGCGCTTATTCCATCGCCAGTTCCTTGATTTTCCTCGTGAGCGTGTTGCGTCCCCAGCCCAGCAGCCGGGCAGCCTCCTGGCGATGTCCCCCGGTCTTCTCCAGCGCCGCCCGGATCATCACCCGTTCGAAATTAGGCAGGGCGGTGTCCAGCAAATTCTGTTCCCCACGCGCCAGGCTCTGGCTGGCCCACAACCGCAATGCCGTTTCCCAGTCAGCGCCGCCATTGGTCGCCACCGGCTCTCGCTCCCGCAGATCCGCTGGCAAATCCTCCAGATGGATTTCCCGGCCGGACGCCATCACGGTCAGCCAGCGACACAGATTTTCCAATTGCCGGACGTTACCCGGCCAATCCAACCGACTGAGATAGCTCTCGGTTTCCGGGCGCAGCAGTTTGGATTCAACGCCCAGCTCCCGCGCCGCCTGGGCCAGAAAATACCGGGTCAGTAACGGAATATCTTCAGGATGCCTGTTGAGTGAGGGTAATTGAATGCGAATGACATTCAGGCGATGAAACAAATCTTCCCGGAACAGCCCATCACGAACCCGATCCTCCAGATTGCGATGGGTGGCGGCGATCACTCGCACATCCACTCGGGTCGGCGTATGGCCACCGACCCGATAGAATTCGCCCTCGGCCAGTACCCGCAACAACCGGGTCTGCAATTCCGCTGGCATATCGCCGATTTCATCCAGAAACAGCGTACCACTATTGGCCTGTTCAAACCGGCCCTGTCGGGCGGACTGTGCGCCGGTGAAAGCGCCGCGTTCGTGGCCAAACAACTCGGACTCCAGAAGATCGCGGGGAATAGCGGCGGTATTGATCGCGATAAACGGCTTGTCCGCACGCGGGCTGTGCCGGTGCAGAGCGCGGGCGACCAGTTCCTTTCCAGTTCCCGATTCACCCGTGATGAGCACGGTAATATTGGAACGCGACAGTCGGCCAATCGCACGAAAAACCTCCTGCATCGCTGGTCCTTCACCGACGATCTCCGGCAGGCGACCAGCGGGCTCATCCGATCCTGTCTGCTGGCGATGGGTTTGGCAAGCGCGGCGCACCAGGGCTACGGCTTCGTCTACATCAAAGGGCTTGGGCAAATATTCGAACGCGCCGCCCTGATAAGCGGACACGGCGCTGTCGAGGTCAGAATGCGCCGTCATGATGATGACCGGCAGCTCCGGTAATCGCTCGCGCAACCGGGCCAGCAACTCCAGGCCGCTCATACCGGGCATACGGATATCCGCAATCACCGCATCCGGCTTGCCTTGACGCAAGGCGTCGATGACCCCTGCCGCGCTGTCGAACGTGGTAACCGCCAGATCTTCACGCTGAAGCGCCTTTTCCAACACCCAGCGGATGGCGTGGTCATCATCAATCACCCAGATATTTTCTTTCCGGCTCATTCGGTCCGATCCAGAGGCAGTAACAGGGTAAACACCGTCTCACCGGGCCGGCTGCTGCACTCGATCAGCCCGCCATGCTGGTTGATGATGCTCTGCGCGATGGACAAACCCAGACCGGTGCCGCCGGGTCGACCGCTGATCATCGGATAGAAAATCTGCTCCTGCTGTTCGGGTGAAATGCCCGGACCGTTATCGATCACATCCAATCGGGCCACCAATTTATGGCGTTTTGCCCCAATGGTGTACTGGCGTTGCACACGTGAACGCAAAATGATAATGCCCTGCTGGCGTTCATTCAGCGCTTGGGTGGCGTTGCGCGCCACGTTCAGCACGGCCTGAATCAGCCGGTCCGCATCGCCCCATAACGGCGGGATGCTGGGATCGTAGTCCCGCTCGATGCGAATGCCGGGATACGCTTCCGCTTCGATCAGCGCCCGCACCCGTTCCAGAATTTCATGGATGCTGACTTCGCCGTCATTGGGCAACTGGTTCGGACCGAGCATCCGGTCAACCAGATTGCGCAGCCGATCCGCCTCGCCGATGATGATGCCGGTGTACTCGCGCAAGGCCGGGTCAGGTAATTCCCGCTCCAATAACTGCGCCGCCCCGCGCAACCCCCCCAAGGGATTCTTGATCTCATGGGCCAGGTTACGCACCAGCGCCCGTGTGGTGTGGTGCTGGGCCAGAATGTGTTCCTCCCGGTTAATGCGCAGACGCCAGTCCACTTGGCGCAGCTCCAGCAATAGCTCGGTCGGTGGATCGCGCTCGGGCAGCGGCGCAGCGGTGCAATCTACGGTAACAGTGCGTCCGGGTGAAAAGGTGAGTTGCAGTTCCCGTTCGAGATAGGGATGACCGCTATCCAGGCAGCGTCGTAGCCCGGCGATGAACACCTCGGCGCCGATGATCAGTTCCGGCAGCGCTTGCGTGTGGGCTTTGCGAAAGCTCAATTCAAACAGCGTTTCGGCGGCGGGACTCATAAACAGCAGGCGTAACCGCCGATCCAGCACCAGCACCGCAATGCTCAAACTTTCCACCACCCGGCGATAGTAGTTTTTCAGCACTTGGCCGGCCTCAAAACGCCCTCCCCGGTATCGAGGAGGGTGGTGGGTAGAAGAGTGTTACAGGCTGTAGTACAGATCGAATTCCACCGGATGAGTGGTCATCCGCAACCGGGTGACTTCCTCATTCTTCAAACCGATATAAGCGTCAATCAAGTCGTTGGTGAACACACCGCCTTTCAGCAGGAATTCGCGGTCGGCGTCCAACGCGCTCAACGCCTCGTCGAAATAGAAACAGACTTTGGGAATCTGCTTCTCCTCTTCTGCGGGAAGATCATACAGATCCTTATCCATCGGCCCACCCGGATGAATCTTATTCTGGATGCCGTCCAAGCCAGCCAGCATCATGGCGGCAAAAGCCAGATAGGGGTTGGCGGTCGAATCCGGGAAACGCACTTCGATGCGGCGACCTTTCGGGCTACTGACGTAGGGGATGCGAATCGAAGCTGAACGGTTGCGGGCGGAATAGGCCAGCATGACCGGCGCTTCAAAATGGGGCACCAGGCGCTTGTAGCTATTGGTAGAGGCATTAGTGAAGGCATTCAGCGCCTTGGCGTGCTTGATGATGCCCCCGATATAGTACAGCGCAGCTTCGGATAGGCCGGCATACTGGTCGCCGGCGAACAAATTGACGCCATCTTTGGCCAGCGATTGGTGAACGTGCATCCCGCTGCCATTGTCGCCGACCAGCGGCTTGGGCATGAAGGTGACGGTCTTGCCATAGCTCTGCGCCACATTCTGAATGACGTACTTCAACAATTGCACTTCGTCCGCTTTTTTCACCAGTGTGTTGAACAGCACCCCGATTTCACACTGACCGGCGGTAGCCACTTCATGGTGATGCACCTCAACACCGATGCCCATTTCTTCCAGGGTCAGGCACATAGCGGAGCGAATATCATGCAACGAATCAACGGGTGGGACGGGGAAATAGCCGCCTTTGATGCCCGGGCGATGACCAAAGTTACCGCCTTCGTAGGCTCGTTCGGAGTTCCATCCCGCTTCTGAAGAGTCGATCTTGTAGAAGCAACCGCTGATGTCAGCGCCCCAACGGATATCATCGAAAATAAAGAATTCGTTTTCCGGCCCGAAATAGGCGGTGTCGGCGATGCCAGTAGATTTCAAATAAGCTTCAGCACGGCGAGCGACCGAACGCGGATCGCGTTCATAACCCTGCATGGTATTGGGTTCGATCACATCGCAGGTCAAGTTCAGGGTCGGCTCTTCGAAGAACGGATCGACGCGGGCAGTGGACGGGTCCGGCATCAAAATCATGTCGGATTCCTGGATGCCCTTCCAGCCAGCAATGGACGAACCGTCGAACATCTTGCCATCCTCGAACACATCTTCACCCACTATGCTGGCGGGGACGGTGACGTGCTGTTCCTTGCCACGGGTATCGGTGAACCGGTAGTCCACAAACTTGATGCCCTTTTCTTCCATCAGCTTCATCACATCAGCAGCTTTCATCGGCGTGAGTTCCTCGGGGGTTAAAATGGGTGGGTTGCAAATGGTGTCCAGCTTTTCAGCATGATTCATGCCACGCGAGACTTGCCGTCATAACGCACGGTCTACGAAGATGAAGCGCCATAAAGACCCCATACACTGCTTTATTATGGGGCAAAACGCAGATTTTTGCACTATTTTGATTCAATCAGATCTATCACATGCCCCACGATGATTCGAGCAGGGCGCTAGAGCCTATACTGTATTTCTTCTTCCACTGGATCAAAGGGCAAAACCGATGGAATTCGAGTTTCAGGTGCAAAACGTCAAGTGCCAGGGGTGCGCGAGTACTATCCGCGAGGGACTGGGCCAACATTCACAGGTGCGGAACGTTCAGGTGGAGGTACCCAGTGGGCGGGTCGTGGTGGAGACGGCCGGAGCGGTTCGAGAGGAATTGAGCAGAATGCTCAAGGAATTGGGCTATCCTGAAAGGGTTTGAAGTGCTTGTAAAACCGGCGGGAAGAGGTTTGGATGTCTACCCGCCGCCGGCGCTGGCGCACCTGATAATCGATGATCAGAACCGGGTGCCGACGGTCAAACCGATCACCCAGGGATTGATGTCTACGGAGCCGATGCCAACGCCATTCACTTTGGCGTCGCTCTCGATGCTGATATAGCGAAGGTCTGCGTTCACGAACCAGTTGGGCGCGACATCGATATCAATACCAACCTGCCCCGCGATGCCCCAGGAATCGTCCAACTTGAGGCTGGCGCCTTCCAGCGCACCCTTAGTCTTTTCGCTGGAAAATAGGGTGTAGTTCAGACCGAGACCGACGTAAGGATGGACCGTGCCTTGAGGCATGAAATGATACTGTACGCTGACCACCGGCGGCAGATGTTTGACTTCACCGACATCGCCCACACCGCCCGTCACTTTGATGTCATGCTTGAAAGGCAGCGCCGCCAGCACTTCGACGCCAATATTCGGGTTCACCATATAGGTGAAGTTGAAACCCAGACTGTAGCCATCGTCGACTTCAAGATTCTCGCCGAGACCCAGCACATTACTCAAATTATTGGATTCCGGGAACACCCCGTAAGCGCCGACCCGGAACAGCATGTTGCCCGCCTCGTAAGCCTGGGCAGCCCCTGCAAACAAACCACCGGCCAGCGCCATGGCTACAGCGCTTTTTAGCATCTTTGAAGACATCACAACACTCCTTAAAGCACACTCAATTTAAAAGTTATTGTCTTTCCCGATCATAGCCGGACATCCCAGTTCCCCTCCTTGGCTAAGGAGGGGTGGCGCGAAGCGCCGGGGTGGTTCGGGATGCCCGCATCTCAGGCGGAAAGACTATATTTGAACGGATTTGACTAAAAAAATACACGAGATATTTTATTCTAAGCACAACAATTTAGTCAAAAAAAATGCGGTTGTATTAAAACAACAAAAAAACAACGCTCAATGTTCCAATGGTGGCAGAATCTGCACAACCTCCTCGAAAGTCGTCAAACCCGCAGCGATTTGTAAAGCGGCGCTGACCCGCAACGGACGCATTCCCTGATCAATCGCGGTTCGCCGCAAAGCATCTTCATCGACTTCCGCCCGGCAAAGACGGCGCAGTTCCGGGGTTACGGTCAACAATTCATACAGGCCCACCCGGCCCAGATAGCCAGTGTTACGGCACTCCAGGCAGCCCCGTGGCGCACTGATCACTTCCGGCTTGGGTAGTGGCCAGGGCCGAACCAGCGCCTCCCACAGCCCGTCATCCATACCGTCCGTTCCCTTGCAATGCGGGCAAAGGGTGCGGGCCAACCGTTGCGCCATCACTCCGATCAGTACGTTCTGAATCAGATAATGCGGAACACCCAAATCCAGCAATCGGGTAATCGCGGAAATGGCGTCGTTGGTGTGCAGCGTTGATAGCACGAGGTGGCCGGTTAGCGCCGCCTGCACCGCCATCTGTGCGGTTTCCAGATCGCGGATTTCGCCAACCATGATAATGTCGGGGTCCTGGCGCAATAACGTGCGCACCCCTTGAGCAAAAGTGAGATCAATGGCAGCCTGCACCTGCATCTGATTGAGTTCCGGAATAACCATTTCAATCGGATCTTCAATCGTACAGACATTCACTTCAGGTACGGCCAAATACCGAAGGGTGGTGTAGAGGGTGGTGGTCTTGCCGGAACCGGTCGGACCCGTCACCAACACAATACCGTGCGGTTGAGCGATCATCGACCGCCAGATCGTCTCTTCTGCTGGCGCGAAACCGAGTTGCGCGAAATTCTTGGCCGTCGTGTCAGGATCGAAGATGCGCAACACGCATTTTTCGCCGAAAGCGGTTGGCATGGTCGATAGGCGCAATTCAATTTCCCGCCCGGCGGGACTGCGGGTTTTGATGCGGCCATCCTGCGGTCGGCGTTTCTCGGCGACATCCATCCGACCGAGGATTTTGATGCGGCTGGTCACCGCATTCATCACGACCGATGGTAATTGATAAATCGCGTGCAATACACCATCGATACGGAAACGCACCTGGCCCTGTTCACGGCGTGGCTCCAAATGAATGTCGCTGGCGCGCTGAGCGAAGGCGTATTGCAGCAACCAGTCCACAATTTGCACGATGGGTCGCTCGTCAGCGCTCAACTCGCCGCGCCGGCCCAGCTCCATGAGTTGCTCAAAGTTGAGGATGCCCGAGGCCGGTTCCAGCATCCCCTTAAGCGCACCGCGCACCGAGCGCGACACGCCATAAAATTCCAGTTGATAGCGGTTGATATCCAGCGGATTGGCGATAACTCGAACGATTTCCCGTCGCAGGGTCTGCCGCAATACATTTTGCCACTCGCTCAACCAGGGTTCCGTAGTGGCGAAGGTGACGTGCTGCTCGTCCGCCGCAACCGGCAGGATATGATAGCGAGCAGCGTATTCGTAAGAGACGAAAGGCAACAACCGTTCGACAGCGGCGATGTCCAGCTTGAGCGGATCGATGCGCAGATAGCGCAGCCCCACCCGGCCGGCCAGCCATTCGGTCAGGAGTTCCAGACTCAGAACCTGGCGAGGCGGTAGGCACTGGCGCAGTTGTTTGTTGGCGATGATGACCAGCGGATGCAACTCGCCGCGCTCGGTTCGGGCGCTGAGTCCGGATTGTTCGACTTCAGCGGACTCCACCAAGCCATCGGTGATGAGATCGTCCAGTACTTCCTTCAGGGTCAGCCGGTGATCGGGCAGGCGCGGACGGGACGAGGGACGGGACGGGACGTCGGTAACGCCAGCGGTAGCGGGATGGGTGGGCGCAGCAAAGAAATTGGGACGACTCACACAATGTCCAAATGGGTGCGAGACGGGATCAACCATCGAGGACCGCCCGCCCTCGGAAAGTCGATCTGCGCCCGGGTTTGGTAGCCCTGCCCTTCCACCACCAACACCACACCCTCGCCGAATTTGGCATGACGCACCCGTTGGCGGGGCCGCAGGCTGGAGGAAGGCGTGGTCTCTGCCAGAGGGGCGGCAGCAGGCGCTGGTGCATTCGAAGCCGGACCGTGCGGTTTTTTCCGGGCGCGCACGTCATGAGTCAATTCTTCAGGGATTTCGCGAACAAAGCGTGAAGGCGCCGGTTGATGCTCCTGGCCGTACAGACGCCGCGACTCCGCGTAGCAGAGGTACAGCCGGGTTTGAGCGCGGGTAACGCCGACATAGGCCAACCGCCGCTCCTCTTCCAGGTGGCGATCCTGAGTGGATGAGCGGCTGTGCGGGAACAGTCCTTCTTCCCAGCCCACCAGGAACACCAGCGGAAATTCCAGGCCCTTGGCCATGTGCAGGGTCATCAATTGCACACAGTCCTCACCGGGCCCGGCCTGCCGCTCGCCAGATTCCAGCGCAGCATGGGCCAGGAAGGCGTTCAACCAGTCGGGTTCGTCGGGATCAACGCCGACGATGACCGGATCAGCCTGGGTGATAAAACCCGCGCTGGCGTTGACCAGTTCTTCCAGATTTTCGATCCGCATTTCACCCTTGTCGGCCCCGGCCACTTCATACATGGCTCGCAGGCCGCTGTGAGCGACGACATGGGCCACCCGGTCGGGCAACGGTTGCTGGCGACTGTCGTGGTCCAGCACCTCGATCAGGTTGACAAAGCCACGCACAGCGTTGCCGGCCCGGCCGCTCAGGGCGTTAGCGGTGAGCAACTGCCCCGCCGCCCACCACAACGAGCCGTTCCCGGTGCGCGCCGTATTCCGCAACAGGTCCAGGGTGCGTTCACCAATCCCGCGCGGCGGGGTGTTGACCGCCCGTTCAAACGATGGGTCGTCGTCGCGATTGGCGACCAGCCGCAGATAGGCCAGGGCGTCCTTGATTTCAGCGCGTTCAAAGAAACGCAGGCCACCGTAGATTCGATACGGCATGGCGGCGCTGACCAGTAATTCTTCGAAAATCCGTGACTGGGCGTTGGAGCGGTACAGAATCGCCGCCTCGCAACGCTTCCCGCCGGTGTTGACCCACTGCCGGATGCGTTCGACCACGAACTGGGCTTCATCGGTTTCGCTATAGGCGTTATAAATTTGAATCGGTTCGCCGTCGCCGGCGTCCGTCCACAAATTTTTGCCCAGCCGGACCGCGTTGTGGGCAATCAATGCATTAGCAGCGTGAAGAATGACGCCGGTGGAGCGGTAGTTCTGCTCCAGGCGGATGGTGTGTGCGCCGGGAAAATCGTCGGCGAACCGTTGAATGTTCTCAACTTTTGAGCCACGGAAGCCGTAAACACACTGATCATCGTCGCCAACAACGAAGACATCGCCCTGGCCGCCGCTCAGCAACCGCACCCACTGATATTGAATGGTGTTGGTGTCCTGAAATTCGTCCACCAGCAGATGCTGGAATCGTTCCCGGTAGTGGGTCAGCAGGTCTGGGTGATCACGCCACAGTTCATAGGCCCGCAGCAGCAATTCGCCAAAATCCACCAACCCGCTACGGTCGCATTCCTGTTGGTACAGCGTGTAGATGCGCAGGTACTGGCGCTGCTCCACGGTACGGTCGTCGCGCGTATCGGTAGGGCGCTGGAGGTCGTCCTTACAGCGGTTGATGAAGTTGACCGCCGGTTGTGGCGGCCACTTCTTGTCATCCAGACCCAGATCGCGCAGCACGCGCTTGACCAGCCGGAGTTGGTCACCACTGTCCAGCACCTGGAAAGCACGCGGCAGGCGCGCTTCCTGCCAGTGCTGGCGCAACAAGCGATGGGCAATACCGTGAAAGGTGCCAATCCACAGCCCGCCGAGCGGTCGGTCCAGCATGGCCTCAACCCGGCTGCGCATTTCAGCAGCGGCCTTGTTGGTGAAGGTGACCGCCAGGATCGACCAAGGCGAGGCGTTTTCCACCGCCATCAGCCAGGCAATGCGCCGGGTCAACACTCGGGTTTTGCCGCTGCCGGCTCCGGCCAGTACGCGCAAAGGCCCCAGTGGCGCGGTGACCGCCGCCCGCTGAGGTTCGTTGAGATGGTTGAGAATCCAGGAAACGTCCATGGCCGGGGATTCTAGCAGAATCAGCCGGGTGGGCGAGGAGCCGTTCAGCCGCAGAATTTACCCGACCGTCTTCTTCACCGCGCCCGCTGCAAAGTCCGAATCCCCTGTTCCAGCCCTTCCAGCGTCAGCGGATACATGCGGTCGCTCATCAACTCCCGCACCATTTGAATCGAGGGTACATAGCTCCAACGATTCTGATGCTGCGGATTAAGCCAGATGGCGTGAGGCCAGGTGAGGAGCAAGCGACGCATCCACACATCACCGGCTTCGGGATTGAAATGCTCGACGCTGCCACCCGGATAGGTGACTTCATAGGGGCTCATCGTGGCGTCACCGACCAGGATCAGCTTGTAATCCGGGCCGAACGTGCGCAATACCGTAAACGTATCGGTTTTCTCGGTGTAGCGGCGACGATTGTCCTTCCACAGACCTTCATAAACCATGTTATGAAAGTAGAAGTATTCCAGATGCTTGAACTCACCACGCGCCGCTGAAAACAGTTCTTCACAGGCCTGAATGTGATCGTCCATGGAACCGCCCACATCCAGGAAGAGCAACACCTTGACCGCGTTATGCCGCTCCGGGACCATTTTTAAATCGAGATAACCGGCGTTACGGGCGGTCGAACGAATCGTATCGTCGAGATCCAGTTCCTGAGCGGCGCCTTCACGGGCGAAACGGCGCAACCGGCGCAGCGCCACCTTGATATTGCGGGTGCCCAGTTCCACCGTGTCGTCCAGATTGCGGAACTCGCGGCGATCCCAAACCTTGACCGCACGACGATGGCGTGAGGTTTCCTGCCCGATGCGGATGCCTTCCGGGTTATAGCCGTAAGCGCCGAAAGGCGACGTGCCGGCCGTCCCGATCCATTTATTGCCGCCCTGATGACGGCTCTCCTGCTCGGCCATGCGCTGGGCAAAAGTTTCCATCAGTTTCTCCCAACCACCCAGCGACTCAATCAGCGCCTTGTCCTCATCGCTCAGGGTCAGTTCGGCCAGCCGATGCAGCCATTCCAGCGGCACCGAGGCGCCAACCATCTCATCAAACAAGGTCGCTACTCCCTTGAAGTGCGAACCAAACACTTGATCGAAACGGTCGTAATGACGTTCATCCTTGACTAGCGCAGCCCGCGCCAGGTAATAAAATTCCTCGACGCTGTGCGCAGTCACTCGCTGATTAAGCGCCTCTAACAGGGTCAAAAACTCGGTCAGGCTGACCGGAATACCCGCTTGGCGCAATTTGAAGAAGAACTCGGTCATCATGGGGCGATCCTCACTGGGAGTTTACGCATCCTCAATCTTTTTTACGCCGCGACATGAACAGCAACCGCTCGAATAAATGCACATCCTGTTCATTTTTCAGCAACGCACCATACATCGGTGGAATAGCCTTGCGCTGGTCGCCGCGCAGCGCCTCGGGCGGGATGTCTTCAGCTACCAGCAACTTGATCCAATCCAGCAATTCCGAAGTCGATGGCCGCTTCTTTAACCCCGGCACATCGCGAATCTCAAAAAAGGTTTCTAGCGCCTCGCTGAGCAGCCGCTTTTTAAGATTCGGATAATGCACGGCAACGATCCGCTCCATCGTCTCCTTGTCAGGGAAGCGGATATAGTGAAAGAAACAGCGGCGCAGGAAAGCATCCGGCAATTCCTTCTCGTTATTACTGGTGATGATGATGATAGGCCGATGGGTGGCCTTGATCGTCTGCCGGGTCTCGTAGACGTAGAACTCCATACGGTCGAGTTCCAGCAACAGATCATTGGGAAACTCAATGTCGGCTTTGTCGATCTCATCGATCAGCAGCACCGGTTGAACGTCGGCGGTGAATGCCTCCCACAGCTTGCCCTTGATGATGTAATTGCCGATGTCATGCACCCGCGCCTCACCCAGTTGAGAATCGCGCAGCCGAGAAACGGCGTCGTACTCGTACAAGCCCTGCTGGGCCTTAATCGTGGACTTGATGTGCCACTGGATGAAGGGTCGGTTCAGCGCAAGGGCGACTTCCTCGGCCAACTGGGTCTTACCGGTGCCCGGCTCGCCCTTCACCAGCAATGGCCGGCCCAAAGTCACGGCGGCGTTCACCGCCATCATCATATCGTCGGTGGCGACATAGCGTTCGGTACCACGAAAGCGGGCTTCGGACATTCAAATTCTCCTACAGAGCGATGACGGCAAAGGGATGTATATCGCCTTCGATTATAAAAAGATTCTTTATTATTCTTTATGTAGATTTTCGACGTCTGCTATCGTACCCATCTATCCTGTGTGCAGATCAGTCAGTTTAACAGACCGGTCTAGCGCCACTGCATTCCCGGCGTCACCGCATTTTTCAGCGCGGCGACCGAACTTACCCTGAATGGAGGATCACCCCAATGAAAGCGAACACGATTCTGGAAACCATTGGCAACACGCCGCATGTCCGCATCAACCGCCTGTTCGCCGAGCGCAAGGTCGAGGTCTGGATGAAGCTGGAGCGGGCGAATCCTGGCGGCAGCATCAAAGACCGCATCGGTCTGGCGATGATCGAAGACGCTGAGCAACGCGGCTTGCTCAAGTCCAACACGGTCATTATCGAACCGACTTCGGGCAACACCGGCATCGGTCTGGCGATGGTCGCCGCCGCCAAGGGCTATCAACTGATCCTGACCATGCCGGAATCGATGTCGCTGGAGCGGCGGCGCTATCTGGCAGCGCTGGGCGCGGAACTGGTGCTAACCCCGAAAGAAAAGGGGATGCCGGGCGCGATTGAAAAAGCGCAGGAGTTATTGGAAAGCACGCCGAACGCCTGGATGCCGCAGCAGTTCGAGAATCCGGCCAACGTTGCAATTCACCGGCGGACGACTGCACAGGAAATCCTCGCTGATTTTCCCGAAGGTCTGGATTATATGATCACTGGCGTCGGCACGGGTGGCCATATCACCGGTTGCGCCGAAGTGCTGAAGGAAGCCTTCCCGCAACTGAAGGCGCTGGCGGTTGAGCCCACCGCTTCGCCGGTGTTGAGCGGCGGCCAACGCGGCCCGCATCCGATTCAGGGTATTGGCGCCGGCTTCGTGCCCGCCGTGCTGAACACGAAAATCCTGGATGGCGTCATCCAAGTCACTCATGAAAACGCCTATCGATATGCGGTGCGCTGCGTCAGAGAGGAAGGTATTTTCATCGGCGTCTCCTCGGGCGCATCACTAGCGGCAGTCGCGCAAAAACTGCCGGAAATCCCCGATGGCAGCCGGATTCTGACGTTCTGCTACGATACCGGCGAGCGTTATCTGTCCGTCGCAGGATTGTTTGAGTAGTTGGTGGTCCAACCGAAAACCCCGAACCCCCACAGGTTGGGCCAAGTTTGCCAAGCTCAACCTTTCACCCTGCGGCTGATTTTGTGAAGGTTGGGCAAACTTCGCTTTTGCCCAACCGACATCACGACATCACTGGCGTTGAATCGAGAGCAGCAAAGAGCAAGCAGTCAAGGGTTACGTTTCTTCCTCGTGCTGCTCCAAAATCGCTTGGATCGTGAATCGTGGACGTTCTCGCACTTGCTGATAAATCCGTCCCACATATTCCCCCAGTAACCCAATCCCGAACAGCAGGATGCCGATCAACAGGAAATTGACCCCAAATAAGGTGAACAAGCCTTCCGCCTCCGGGCCAACGATCAACCGCCGGATCGCCAGATACGCCACAAACCCTGCTGAAATCAACGATAAAACGATGCCCGCCAGTGAGAACATCTGCAAGGGAACCACTGAAAAGCCGGTCACCAGATCGAAATTCAGCCGGATCAACCGGTACAGCGAATATTTGGATGCACCAGCGGCCCGCTCGGCATGGGCGACCTCCACCTCAGTGGGATAAAGGGCGAAGGTATAGGCCAGCGCCGGAATATACGTGCTGACTTCGCGAGCGGTTGCCACTGCCTTAACGATGGACCGGCTATAGGCACGCAACATGCACCCTTGGTCGGTCATGCGGATTTTGGTGATACGCTCACGCATCCGGTTCATTAACCCAGAAGCAGCACGGCGCCACCAACGATCCTGACGCAGGCGCCGAATGCTGCCCACATAGTCGTGACCCTGATCCATCGCCGCCAGCAGCTTACCAATCTCTTCAGGTGGGTTCTGCAAATCAGCGTCCAGCGTGACCACCCGCTCACCCCGGCAGTATTCAAAGCCGGCAATGATCGCCATGTGCTGGCCGCAATTAGCGTTGAACAGGATCACCCGCGTCACGTCGGGCCGGGCCTGGAACTGATCTTTCAACAGCGCCGCCGAGCGATCGCGGCTGCCGTCATTGATGAACAAGACTTCATAGGTCAGGCCTAACGCATCCAACGTCGGATAAAGTCGGGCAAACAGCGCCAACAGGGTTTCCTGTTCGTTGTAAACTGGGATGACGACGGAGAGCTGAGGATTACGCATATCAAATCCTTTGTTTGGTCAATATGTTGCCAACCACAGTACACACCCGTTCGACATCAGCGCAGGTCATGGCAGGAAACAGCGGTAAGGTGACAGTTTCCCGAGCAATCCGTTCAGTATTCGGCAACTCCCCTTCGTAATGACCGTAACGGCGAAACAGCGTGGTCAGATGGGCAGCTTCGTAAGACACGCCAGAGCCAATCCCACAAGCTTCCAGGGTGGTGCGGAATTGTTGCCGATCAATGCGCAACCGGTCTAACGGCAATAATGGCGCGAACAGGTTCCAACTGTGCCCGGCTTCGTCCCCGGCATAACCAGGGTGCGGCAACAGGCAAGGCGGGTCGGCGGGAAACAGCCGGAAGTAATCAGCAACCAGCGTCCGACGCCGGGCATTGAACTCATCCAGCCGGACGAGCTGACCATAACCGATCCGAGCGTTGACATCCGGCAGGTTGAACTTGCCGCCGGGAAAGGCCACATCACGGGTACCGTCCGGCCACCGGGTGATGCCGTGGAAGCGCAGGGTCTCGACTTCCTGGGCTTCTGCCTCATCGTTGACGACCAGCGCCCCACCTTCAATCGCCGTCATATTTTTATTAGGGTGGAAGCTGAACACGGTCAAATCGCCGAAGCTGCCGATGCGTTTGCCGCGCCAACTGGAGCCTATCGCCAACGCCGCGTCCTCAATCACCCGTAAGCGATGCCGTCGGGCAACCTCGTATAAGCGTTCCATATTCACCGGCAGCCCGCCAAAGTGGGTGGGCAAGATGGCGCGGGTGCGCGGAGTAATGGCCCGCTCCACTGCATCAAAATCCAGGTTACGGCTGGTCAGCTCCACATCCACGAACACCGGTATAGCGCCGACCTTGAGGATCATGTTGGGCGCGGCGAAAAAAGTCTGCGACGCAGTGATCACCTCAGCGCCAGGACCAACGCCACACAGTTGCAAAGCGACTTCCAGCGCGGCGGTCGCGGAACTCAATACCCGCACTAACCGACCCTCCAGATAGCTGGAGAGCGCCGCCTCGAAGTTTTTAACCTGTGGGCCGGTGGTGATCCAGCCGGAGCGCAACACACTAACAACGCCGGCAATGGTGTCTTCATCCAGAGTAGGCCGGGCAAAAGGCAAGTAAGGAAGCGATGACATGACGGTTTCTCAGGAAGCTCTCGCCAGTAAATAAACGCCGATCATGATAAAACCAATACCGAGCCAACGCCCTCCATGCAACGCCTCGCCAAATAGCGCATTGGCTGCCAGGGCGTTGACCACATAGCCGATAGACAACATCGGGTAGGCGATGCTGACGGGAACGCGAGACAGCGCCACAATCCACACCAGGACGCTGATCCCATAGCAGACAAAGCCGCCAAGGATATGCGGATTCGTCGCAATCGCACCCGCCAGGGGTAGGGCAGTAGCGACGGTTGGCGTGATAACACCCAGCGTATTGGTTCCGGCTTTCAACAGCAATTGCGCTACCGCGTTTAGCAACACACCGGTCAGAATCAGGGCAAAGCTGGCAGCGGTCATCGGCGACTCACTATCACCCGGCGCGGATCGCGGGCCAAGACGCGCATCGGCAGGTTTTCGGCAACAAGGCGTTGATAGTTGCCCGGAGTCATGATCGCATAGCCCGCCGTATGGTCGCGCCAACGGACTATCCAGTCCTCAACCCGGGGAATGCCCTTGTCCGGCTCCGCTTGCAACCCCAGTGCAAATTCATTGACATACTGCACCAGCGTGACCGGACGTTTCAGGTAGAACGGCAGGGTCTGATCATGCATCTCGATGCTATAGAAAGGCGCATTGCGGTCGAATCGTCCCTGCTCTGCCTCAATCTCCCTGACGATGTGATAGGCCGAGTAGAGCCGGGATAATTGATCATGGCCGTTCAAGGCCAGGATGCCCGCACTGAGACTGCCCAAGGCCAGCGTGATGATGCCAGCCAGGACATGCTGGCGCTGGAACAGTCCGGCGGCGGCGCTGGCGCCAGCGGTAAACGTCGCGATGGACGCCAGCAGCCAGGGGGTAGCGTTGCGCACGATCCCGAAGGGTGATGAATCGCTCGAAAACAAGTGGGCCAAGTGCTGGCCACCCAGCAGTATGATCAGCAACAAGGCGCCGCTGATCACCGCTAAACTCCAGGCCACGCGACTGAGCAGCGCACCTTCCATACGCAGCATTTGCACCCCCGCGAACAGGGCCAACGCTGGGAAGACCGGCATGATATAGGACGGCAGTTTGGAGTGCGAAACACTGAAAAAGAGGACAATGAATCCCGTCCAGATCAAGGCTAAGCGTAACGGTTGCAACGTTCCCTGTTCTCCCTCACGCCGCCAACCGGCCCTTAGCCGCATCGCCATGAACGGTGTCCACGGCAGCGCGCCCAACAGCAGAATCGGGATAAAGTACCACCAGGAGCCTTCACGTTGATGTGCGGGGGTGAGAAAGCGCGCCGCATGTTCATGAATAAAGAAGAACCGGGCGAATTCTTCGTTGCGCCAGGAGACCGCGATGAACCACGGCGCAGCGATCACCAGCAACAACGCCAGACCCTGGCCCAGGTGCAGGCGGGTCAACATCCGCCAGTCGCGCTCGACGACCAGGTAGATCGCCAGCACAGCGCCGGGCAGGGCCAGCCCGATCAGTCCTTTACTCAATACCGCCAGGGCCAATGCCGCCCAGACGGTCAGCATCCAGTTGCGGTTTACCAACGGCGTCGCGTCGGGGCGCTGCGCCATCAGGAAGCTGAGCAGGGCCAGCGTGAGAAGTGCGGTCAATCCGGCATCCAGGGCATTAAAATGACCGTTGAGGATAAACCAGATGCAACCACCCAGCGCCGCCGCCGCCGCCAGACCCACCGCTTCGCCGTATAACCGGCGACCTACCCAAAACATGAGCAGCACGCTGAAAAAAGTGGTGGTGGTTGGCCACCAGCGCACTGTCCAGTGGTGTTCGCCAAACAGTTTAAACGCCGCAGCGGTCGCCCAGTATTGCAGAGGTGGCTTCTCAAAGTATTTGAGGCCGTTCAGGCGCGGCGTGATCCAGTCGCCGGATACAGCCATCTCGCGGGCGATTTCAGCGTAGCGCCCCTCATCAGGACGGAACAGCTTGCGTTCTTCGATATTGCTGAACCAGATCAGGGTAAAGATGAGCAGTAGCCCGGACAGCAGCCATCGGGATAGGATGGGCGGCTTTCCGATAGGCAAATCCCTGTTGCTCATAGCGCGTTTGCTCCGAATTTTGGCCCCTGTATTTGCAGGGTTCCACTGCGTCCGGGAACGGTTCCCGCAATGACCGGATGACGCGGCAGGGCGTCCAATACGATTTCGCTGGCCAAGGTCCGCAACGCCCCCAGACGATAGCCCTGTTCGCGCCACCCCGTCAGCAGGCGGTCCAGAATCGGCAAGAATTTCAAGCCTTCCAGTTCCGCATGTAGGGTAAAAACATGGCCGGTCTCAGGCGCGGCCTGGGTCATCGCCAACAGGCGCTCAGCGACGTTATCCGGCGTCGTACCGTCTACGCCAATCAGTTCATCCAAGGTCGGCAGCGTGGTGGGCAATTGTGGACAGCGGATCGTCGCGCCCTCCACCACCGGCAGGAAGGGATACGTTCCGCGCACATCGGAGCCGGCGATAAACCCCAGTTCCCCGGTCAGTCGCAGTGCATGATCGTTCATCTGCCAGCCGGCTGCGCCATGCACGGTCGCTGCCGCACCGAAAATCTCCGCGTAGCGTGCGACGGCCTTGCCCATCTCGCACGCCGTCCACTCCCGGTCAGCGCTCGTGACGCAATCCTGCCAGAGCACATGATCCCAACAATGAATACCGGTTTCAAAGCCGGCATCGCGCACCCAACGCAGGGTTGCACCGGCCCGCCGGCCAATGTCTGGCCCCGGCAGCAGCGTGCCGTAGAGCAGGGTTTTTAGGCCATAGTGCTCGACCACTGAAGTGCGTTGCACTTTGCGCAGAAAGCCCCGCCGAAAAGCCCGTTTGATCGCCCGACCGGTATGGTCAGGCCCCAGACTGAACAGAAAGGTCGCATCCGTTTGATGACGCCGCAACTGTTCCACCAGGCGAGGAACGCCTTCCAGCGTACCGCGCAGGGTATCGACATCGACCTTGAGCGTTAGCAACGGCGCAGTCATCGCTCAATCGACCAGGTGACCGGCGTTAACGATATCCGTGCGGTAAGCCTCGAAAATCATCTCCAGGGCGTCATCCATAGTAACCCGGGGTTGCCAGCCGAGATCAGCGCAGGTGTTGGCAATCTTGGGCACTCGTTGCTGCACATCCTGGTAGCCCTGGCCGTAATAGGCATCAGCGGTGGTCTCGACCAGACACACTTTAGCAGCGTTGTCCCGATATTCCGGGTAGCCCGCGGCCAGCGCCAGCATTCGCTTGGCCAACTCACTCACCGATAGATTATTGTTTGGGTTGCCAATATTATAAATTTGACCGCTAGCGATGCCGTGGTCATTAGCGATGATGGTCATCAGTGCATCAATGCCGTCGTCGATGTAGGTGAATGAGCGTCGTTGCGCGCCACCATCCACCAGTTGAATCGGCTCGCCCCGGACGATTTGTCCCAGAAACTGGGTGATGACCCGGGAACTGCCTTCCTTAGGCGCGTTCATCGAATCGAGACCGGAGCCAATCCAGTTGAACGGGCGAAACAGGGTAAAATCCAGCCCCTGCCCCATGCCGTAAGCCCAAATCACGCGATCCATCATTTGTTTGGAACAGGCGTAAATCCAGCGGGGTTTATTGATTGGCCCATACACCAGCGGCGACTGTTCCGGGTCGAATTCGTCATCGGCGCACATCCCGTAGACTTCCGACGTCGAGGGAAACACCAGTCGCTTGCGGTATTTGACACAGGCGCGGACGATGGGCAGGTTGGCTTCAAAATCCAGTTCAAACACGCGCAACGGCTCACGCACATAAGTGGCCGGGGTGGCGATGGCGACCAGCGGCAGGATGACGTCGCACTTTTTGACGTGATATTCGATCCACTCGCGGTTAATGGTGATGTCGCCTTCAAAAAAGTGAAAGCGGGGATGGTCAAGCAGCATTTGCAGTCGATCATCCTGCATATCCATGCCGTGAATATGCCAATCGGTATTTGCCAGGATGCGCTGCGACAGGTGGTGGCCGATGAAGCCGTTAACACCAAGAATCAGAATTTTTTTCACGAGAGAGGTGATTCCAGTAGAGTTGACAGAGGGAAAACGGGCTTGCAACCCGTTAGGCCTATGGCCAGTTTACGGCATGGAGACCGAGCCGGGCCGCCAGATCCGCCGGAGCAATGGATTCACCGGCGATGTCCAGCGCCAGAATGAATAGCGCGCCCCCGCCAGGGCCATACGCGATCAACCGGTGACCGTTCCAGACCAGCGCCGGTTCCATCCCCTCCAGATCACGAGGGCCAGAAATTGGATTCGTTGCAACCACCCGTGTTCGCAGAATCCGCGCCGACTGGCCGGCCAGCGTCGTAAATGCGCCGGGATACGGTGGTGCAACCGCCCGCACCAGGTTATGAATCCGTGCTGCTGGCCAGCGCCAATCAATACGTCCGTCGTCCGGCTGGCGTCCGGGAAAATAGTGGCCCTTGGTCAAATTTTGGGGAATGCGCGGGGCCGTTCCAGCCAGCAGCGCCGGTAACGCGCGATACAAAGTCAGTTCCGCAGCGACGGACACTTTGTTAAACACTTCGTGCGCCATATCATCCGGCAGGATAGGCACGGCAGTCTGACCCACTACATCACCGGCGTCCGGCTTGGCGGTCATATAATGCAGCGTCGCCCCGGTTTCGGTTTCACCATGAATGATCGCCCAGTTGACCGGGACGCGACCACGATATTTGGGCAGCAGCGATCCATGCATATTCAACGCACCGCACCGGGCCAGCGCCAGCAATTCTGGGGACAGCATCTTCCGGTAGTAGAAAGAGAACAGGAAATCCGGGGCCAGCTCGCGGATGCGTTGCACGATATCCGGCGCATTGGGCTCATCGGGAGTGATAACGGGAATATCATCATCAGCGGCGGCGGCGGCGACGCTGTCAAACCAGATGTGTTCACCCGGACTGTCCCGGTGGGTTAAAACCAGGGCCACATCGAAGCCGTGCGCCAGCAGAGTCTTAAGGCAGCGCACGCCGACGTTGTGATAGGCAAAGACTACGGCGCGGCTCATTAATGGCCTCCATTCAATGGACCGATGATTCGAACAGGAAGTCGGGTGGGCAAAATGAGCATCACTTTCCAGGATCAAGGGAATTCAATGCAGTTGACGATTAGCCCAACGCGCTGCGAATGAATTCATACTCGGTCTGAATCGCCTTTGCCGCGTCGCTGCCGACGAAATCGGCCAATTTGCCCCCGACCAGCGGAATGCCGCACTTGACCTCAATCCGCACGTCATTGACGCAACCGCCCTCCTGAGTCCGCAATTCCATTTCACCGCCGATGCTAACCGGCGCCCCGGAAACCTCGATACTGATCTTGCAGCGATAGGGACCACCCGCCTGCCCTACCCACTGTTCGCTCTGCACCAGTGTGTTCCAGGGACTGAGGAATTTTTTGAGCAGGCCAGGAACATCGGCGGGCACTTCCCGCTTAACCTTGACGTTGTAGCAACCATCACTGCCGGCGCATTCCAGCACCTCGACGTTGCGGGCGCCAATTCCAACGTATTTGTCCTTCATGAAATCGGGATCGTGAAACAAGCCAAAAACCGTGTCTACGTCCTGGTCATATTGATGCAGTGCGTTAATTTTCATGCATGTTCCTGCAAAAAGTTAAGAGCTACATGAATGCCTGTAGCAGATCGTTCAGAAACCGCAACCCGGTCTCAGTCGGTTGCAAACGGTCGGGGGCCGTTTCCATTAACCCGATTTCCCGTACCCGCGTTAAAGTCGGCTCCAACGCCGCCAGCGGCAACCCGGTTCGCTCCTCGAATAGCGTCGCCGGCGCCCCTTCCACGAGCCGCAAGGCATTCATCAGGAATTCCACCGGTAAATCCGCCGCCTGAAGTGGCGCATCGCCACCGATACTCGCCGGCGTTCCCGCCTGCGCTAGATAATCCTGAGGATGTTTCAGCTTCCAGAGTCGATGAATCCGTCCGGCAGCCGGATCGGTCAATTTGCCATGAGCGCCGGCGCCAATGCCCAGATAGTCGGCAAACTCCCAATAGTTGAGATTATGCCGGCAACGCCGATGGTCGCGAGCATAAGCCGATACTTCGTAGCGTTCGTAACCCTGCCGGGCCAACTCCGCCTGCGCCCGTTCCTGAATGGCGCCGATCACCTCTTCATCGGGCAAGGTGGGCGGCGATTGGTGAAATAAGGTGTTCGGCTCGATAGTGAGCTGGTAATACGAAAGATGCGCGGGTTGCAAAGCAATGGCGTTCGCAATGTCGGCCAGGGCCTGGGCGACCGTTTGTCCGGGCAGGCCGAACATCAAATCGAGGTTAAAATTGTCCAGTCCGGCGGCGTGCGCGGCCTCGGCGGCGGCAAAAGCCGCACGGCGGTCGTGAATGCGTCCCAGATTTTGCAACTGCTCGTCGTGGAAGCTTTGCACCCCAATGGACAGGCGATTGACGCCCACCGCCCTGAATTCAGCGAATCGACCCTGTTCCACTGCGCCGGGATTCGCTTCCAGCGTGACCTCCAGATCCGGGCGCAACGGCAAGCGGGCGCGCAGACCCGACAGCAATCGATCCAGCGCCTCGGCGGACAGCAAGCTCGGTGTGCCGCCGCCCATGAACAGGCTGTCGATGCGCCGCCCCCAGACCCGGGGTAAATCCTGTTCCAGATCGGCTAGCAGCGCATCCACATAAGCCCGCTCCGGCAATGGCCCCCGCGCCTCATGGGAGTTGAAATCACAGTACGGACATTTGCGGATGCACCACGGAATATGGACATAGAGCGCTAATGGAATCGGCGTGGCCCACGGCATGACCATGCCTTCAGCCAGTAGTCAGTGGCATTGACGCCGGGCTCAGCGCCCTCACCAGTTGCGTCAGCGCCTGACCGCGATGACTGAGCCGGTTTTTAACGGCCAAATCGAGTTCCGCAGCCGTTTGCCCTTCGTCGAGGACGAGAAACACCGGGTCGTAACCGAAACCGCCACTACCATACGGCTCGAAGGTAATCATCCCCTCCCAACTGGCCTGACAAATCAGCGGCGTGGGGTCGGCAGCCTGTTGCAGCAGCGCCAGAACACAGTGGAAACGGGCCGTGCGGTGTTCGGCGGGAATGTTGCGCAGTTCGTTCAACAAACGGGCAATATTCAGGCGATCATCCGCGCAAACACCGGCATAGCGGGCTGAATACACCCCCGGCGCCCCATTGAGCGCATCCACTGTCAGCCCGGAATCGTCGGCCAACGCCGGCAGGCCAGAGTGCCGGGCTGCGTTGCGGGCCTTGAGAATCGCGTTTTCGATAAAAGTCAGGCCAGTTTCTTCAATTTCGGGCACCTCGAAGGCCGCTTGCGGGACCATTTCCAGATGATAACCGGCCAGCGCGGTGTTGAATTCCCGAACTTTGCCCAGATTATTGGTCGCCAAAACAATTTTTCGCATGACATGACCTCTCAAATCATCGTGAACAACGTTCAGACGGGTAGTCCCAGAACTTCCCTCTGCTTCTGCAACAACTGGCCAATGCCACTCCGGGCCAGTTCCAACATGGCCTGCAATTCTTCCATGCGGAAGGCGTGGCCTTCCGCGGTGCCCTGGATTTCGATAAACGCCCCGGCGTCGTTCATCACCACGTTCATATCGGTTTCTGCATCGGAATCTTCAGCATAGTCGAGATCCAAAACGGGCATGCCCTGATAGATGCCGACTGACACGGAAGCGACCTGGCCATGCAGCGGATTTTTTTTGACCTGCCGCCGGGCCGTCATGTGGCGCACCGCATCAGCCAGCGCGACGAAGCCGCCGGTGATCGCCGCAGTGCGGGTGCCGCCATCGGCCTGGATCACATCGCAGTCCAGAGTGATGGTGCGTTCACCCAACGCTTCCAGATCCATCACCGCCCGCAGGGAGCGGCCAATCAGGCGCTGGATTTCCAGCGTGCGTCCATCCTGACGACCCCGGCTGGCTTCGCGCTGCATCCGGGTGTGCGTGGCGCGTGGCAACATGCCATATTCCGCAGTCACCCAGCCCCGCCCCTTGCCTTTGAGAAACGGCGGCACGCGCTCCTCCACGCTGGCAGTACAAATCACCCGAGTGGCGCCGAACTCAACCAGCACCGAACCTTCGGCGTGTTGGGTGAATTGGCGGGTGAGCCGAATGGGGCGCAGTTCATCGGCGGCGCGGTGGCTGGGGCGCATGAGGTGGTTTCCTGGGGTGAATAGAGGGATCAATTTCGGAAATGAACTATAACAGAATCGACCGACCCGCCGGATTGAGGGATTTTCGGCCTCTGGAGTGGCGGGATGATCTGCGCCAGGCGCGCCAAGCCCGCAATTTACGCCTAAGATAGACGCATCATAAAGACGAAATCACCAAAGTTTGAGGATGATCCCATGTTACGCAGTATGACGGCTTTCGCCCGCCAGGAGCAGTCCAGCGCTTGGGGCGCGATTATCTGGGAATTACGTTCGGTCAATCATCGCTATCTGGAAACGTCCTTGCGTTTACCGGAAGCGTTGCGCAGTCTGGAGACGCTAGCCCGTGAACGCATCGCCGCCAAGCTGAGTCGCGGCAAGGTGGAAGGGACGCTTAAATTGCAAACGACCGGCGCCGCGTTGACCGCGATCTCCCTGAATCCGCCGGTGGTGGAACGCCTGCTGGAGGTCGCGGGGGAATTGGAACATATGATGGGGCCAGGCACGGGATTACGGTTGATCGATATATTGCGCTGGCCGGGGGCGATCAGTGAAGCCGAACCAGATTTGGATGAAATCAAGCTGACCCTGCTGAACAGTCTGGATGCGGCGCTGGCGGAGTTGGTGGCGACCCGCGAGCGGGAAGGTCAACGCACGGCTGAATTCATTCGGCAGCGCTGCGCTGCGCTGCGCGAGCAGGTCAAGCGGGTGCGCGCCCGCCGGCCGGAGGTGCTGGCCCGCTGGCGCGACAAGCTGTTAAGCCGGCTCGCCGATATTCCAACGGATGCAGAGCCGGGCCGACTGGAGCAGGAGTTGGTGCTCATCGCCCAGCGGCTGGATGTGGATGAGGAACTGGATCGACTGGACACTCATCTTAATGAAATCAACGCTGTGTTGGAGCGCACCGAGCCAGTGGGACGGCGGCTGGATTTTCTGATGCAGGAATTGAATCGTGAAGCGAATACGCTGTCCTCGAAATCCGCCGATACTGACGCCACACGCGCCGCAATCGAATTAAAGGTGTTGATTGAGCAGATGCGGGAGCATATTCAGAATATTGAGTAGCATTTTATCCCGTCTCAACTTGCCCCACTCCACACCAACAGGCTACTCCACCAGCAGTGTTGCTAGTCATATAAATCGGCATTCTTGGAGGCGGTGCAACGCAGCGCGAAGAGGCGAAACCGGAAACAGCGAAGGTGGAAAAAAGCCAGATTCAGCATCCGTTTCATGAAATCACTATCACCGGGAATTTGCACACACTGTTGCAGACCATCGTGGCGGTCGGCAACGCTGTCGATCAGCGCGACAGCATCCACCGCGGCGCGTTGTTGCTGGAATCGTGAGGAAATAAACGGACATTACTCCTCTCCATCCCCTACCTGCATCCCCTAAGCGTCATGTCTTCCCGATTAACTGTCAGGGCTTTCTGCCGGCGCGTTCTCAAACCCACCGAGGGGGTGTTCCTCTTTCATCCCCGGGTCTTGGAACGGCTGGTTCGCCGTGATCGGGGTCATGGTCTATCCAGTCTGGCGATTCCATCGCTCGGCCATTACCTGATCGCCCGGCCCGTGTTTCTGCATGGCCTGGAGGACGAGAATCCTGATGCGCTAGCGGTAATCGAGGGCTTGAGCCTGCCCGATCTGGTCATTCTCCTGCCCACCCCCTCCGCTCAGGAACTGGTGGTGGGCGACCCGGATCGCGTGTTACGTATTTACTGGGGACGGCGCTTCGAGGCGGAGGTTGCTCGCGCCTGGCAAATCGCCCGCAATGACAATCAGGACGAGGAGACCTTTGGTGGGCGGGGACTGGCCCAGCAGATAGGCGAGCCGGCGTTTCGTGAAGTGCGGGAACTGCTGGAATATGATCAGCGCGTGGTGCTGGATTTAGACGATGACCGCCTCTGCCGCCAGTTCATCGGCTTCGTCACCTACTTGCGTTACTTCGCTCCAGGGACCCGCGCCTATTTTTTTCCCGCCATCGGGGACTGGGGGGCGCTGGATCACTGGCTGAAAGAGGGGGGGTTGGATTTGCCACCGCCCCGACACAGCCGTCGCTGGCCGCAGCTATTGGCCAAAAGCCGCCCTTCCGGCGTCCACGGCGCGCCGGACTATGAACCGGAACTGCCCATTCGGCTGCCTTTTGGCCGCCACGACCCCGATTTGGCGGATGGCGCGAATACCATTCTGCCCCTGGCGTCGAAGCTGTCATCCAAAATCAGAGTTCACGCGCCGATCACGCACTGGAAATCGCTGGATGGCGAGGAACAGGTGCTACAGGTGGAAGCGCGTTGTCTGAATGCATTGCGGCAGGCTTCGACCTTGACCCGGAAACCGGGTTGGAGAGTTTGGGCCAGTGAGGGCCTGAGAGCGCTCCTGACGCCGATCATCGGACGATTAACCCGTCAACTAGATCGCGGATGGGCGGCCCCGTGGGTATCAGCCGTTGGTCTGCGCCTGTTTCATCACAGCGCACGAATCGCCTTCCGTGCTGAGATGGCCGGTCGTTACGGGACGGCGCTCCGCTACCTGAATATCGCTGCACAGCAATACCAACACATCAACCCTGGGAGTGTCGCCATCACTGACCCGGTTGCTCAGCGCTTGCGGGCGGCGCGGCGGGACCTGATTGAAGCCTTGATCGGTAGCCTCGCCGTGACATGGCGGCTGGATGCGTCGTCCATTCGGATTCTCGAAACCTGGTTACAGCGGCTGCTGAATGAGCCAGAAGCGGCGCAACTCTCCAGCCGACCCTCCCGCCTGTTGGCGGACTTGGAACGGATGAGTCGGGAAGGGCGCACCGAGTATTACCGCCTGCAGCCGATAGCCTGGTTGTGGAGCGGTGGACGAAAACCCCTGCGGCTGGGGCTGCCGTTTCAAGGGTTGCTCAAAGCGTTGCGCACGCTGAATGCGGCGAAAACCCGGCTGGACCAACTCCCCTGGTCCGGGGCGGAAATCGCCTACTTCAGCGCACCCTTGCAGATGCTGGGGGAACGGATTGGTCAACGATTGCGCGAGCCCCTGTTGCCACGCTTGGGTGCTTTGCTCGACAAGGTTGGATTTCTGCCCGCGAACCATCATCAGCGCGTCGCACGGCATCTCCTTCAGGAAGAGTTGTGCGAAATCATCCTGCGGCGCTGGCATCTGCGCTTCACCGACCTGCGCGACGCCGTAGCGCGCAACGAATTGCGATTGCCGGATTCGGGCTGGCGTGAGCTGGTTTTGGGGGATCGGCTGGCGCATTTCGACCGCCAGGCCCGCGCCGCGCTGCCGGGAGTTTATCAACCCGGCGAGTTTTATCTCAAAGGGTTGCAACAACTGAGCGCCCCGCTGTTTGGTTCGGCGCCGGGCCGGGCGATCACCCGGTTTCTGCTGTTGCCCTTTGGCATCGCTTTTATCAGCCTCGAAGCGCTGGCCTATCTGCTCAGCCTGACCCCCATGGCTCAGGAAGCGCTCCATCTGGTCAATGTGGGGTCCGTCCTGGGGGTGGGTGCGGGATGGTGGGCCGCGCTGTACACCAACCGAGGACGTCAAGCGGTCGCAGCACTAGGACGAAGTTGCCAATGGTTGTTTGGCAAGTACCTGTACCAGGGGCTATCGCGGCTCATGCACTGGCAACGCATCGTCTGGTTGCGTCAAGCGCGGGTGCAAAAAATCTCCCGCTACCTGCTGGAACCAGCGCTGATCAGTCTACTGGTGACTTTGCCGTTCATGGGCGTCGCCGATTTTCTGGATCACGGCAACGCCGAGTGGCCTGTGTTCCTGCTGATTCTAGGATTCATTCTGGGAATGTTTCTGCGCAATAGTCGGTCAGGACGGCAACTGCTGGATGACCTGATGACCCGACTGATTACCTTCTGGCGCCAGGTGCGCCATACGCTGGCCATCGGTCTGGTGCGCTGGGTCATTGATTTGTTTAACTGGCTGATGCATTGCGTTGAGCAGGGCTTACACCGGGTTGACGAGGCTGTCAGCCATCATCGGGGGGAAGAGCGGGGAGTCATGGCAGTCAAGGCCGTCATCGGCCCACTGTGGGGCATACTTAGCTATTTCATCCGTTTTTACGCCGCAGTGCTGGTTGAACCACAAATCAATCCGATCAAACACTTCCCGGTCGTCACCGTTTCCCACAAGCTGATGCTGCCGTTTCTGCCAGCGCTGACCACGGGAATGCTGACGCTGTTGGGCCCCGTGTTGCCTCAGCTCATCAGTCTGCCGCTAGTCACTATCACTATTTTGTTGCTGCCCGGACTGTTTGGATTTCTAACCTGGGAACTGCGGGAAAACTGGAAGCTCTATCGCGCCAATCATCCCGACCGCGTACAGCCGGCCCATTTTGGGCCGGCGGGTGAGACGCTGTACACCCTGCTGCGGCGAGGTTTCCACTCTGGCGCACTACCGAAGGCGTTCGCCCGATTGAGAGCCGTGATCGCGCAGGAAAATGAACAGCAGCGCCCCATTCCGCAGGCGCTGCGTCGGGCCGAGGCGCAGTTGACTCAGATTCTGGAATCGGTTCAGACGTTTGTGAAGCGAGAACTGGTCTTCGCACTCGTTGAGCGGAGTCGGGAAGCGGGACACCCGGTTGAGGCGACCATCACCCACTTGGAAGCAGCGACTGCATCTCTGACGGTACAAATCGCGCTACAATCGGACGGCGAGAGCCCTCCACCCGTGCAACTCGCACTGCGCTTGACCTTGGCCGCAGACGAGCTCTGTGGAGAAGTCACAGTCACCAGGCCGGTCGAGCAACGGGGCAATCCAGCGTGGCTGGAGGAAGGAATCGGACGATTTTTGGAGCGGGCGGCGATTCATTGTCAACGCCAGGCGGCAGAATGGCCCTGACCAAGGGGTCAATCAACCAGTGCGTCCAGCGCTTTCTGGAAACGGTTGGCGTGCGAGCGTTCGGCCTTGGCCAACATTTCAAACCAGTCGGCGATTTCGTCGAAGCCTTCAGCGCGAGCGGTTTGGGTCATGTGAAGATACATGTCGGTGTATTCCTGGGTTTCGCTGGCGATGGATGACTTCAGATTGTCACGCGAGGCCCCCATAGGAAGACCGGTGACCGGATCGCCGACCTGCGTCAGATAGTCCAGATGGCCGTAGGCATGACCGGTCTCGCCTTCCGCCGTCGAGCGGAACAAGGCGGCCAGATCGCTTTGCCCCTCGATGTCGGCTTTGTTGGCAAAGTAGAGATAGCGGCGGTTGGCCTGGGCTTCGCTGATGAAGGCGGCTTTCAGGTTTTCTTCCGTCTTGGAGCCTTTCAATTGCATGGGGTCAATCTTCCTTTGGGATGGATCAAGCTTAAAACCCGGTTATTTTCAGTTAAATCAAGCGTAGTTCACGCGGAGCGCTATGACGAATTGACTAAAGCAATAGCGTCAATAGTCATCGCTTAACATAGCGACCTGCTTTCTTCAGCCACCTCGACCCCGGTACGCATGGACACGATCAAAATTCGCGGCGCACGCACCCACAATCTGCAGAATATCGACCTCGATCTACCCCGTGACCGGCTGATCGTCATCACCGGTCTGTCCGGTTCCGGCAAGTCCTCGCTGGCATTCGATACGCTCTATGCCGAAGGTCAGCGCCGCTATGTGGAATCGCTGTCCGCCTACGCCCGGCAGTTCCTGTCGCTGATGGAAAAACCGGATGTCGATCACATTGATGGATTGTCGCCGGCCATTTCCATTGAGCAGAAATCCACCTCGCATAATCCCCGTTCCACGGTCGGCACGATTACCGAAATTTACGACTATTTGCGCCTGCTGTACGCCCGGGCAGGTATTCCGCGCTGCCCTGATCACGGCATCGACCTGGATGCCCAGACCGTCAGCCAGATGGTCGATCAGGTGTTGGCGTTGCCAGAGGGCGAGCGATTGATGCTGCTGGCTCCGGTGGTCAAAGAACGTAAGGGCGAACATTTAAAGCTATTACAGGGGTTACAGGCGCAAGGCTTTGTGCGCGCCAGGATCGATGGCGAAGTGGTAGAGCTGGACAGCCCGCCGCCGCTGGATTTGCGCCGCAAGCATACGATTGAAGTCGTAGTGGATCGCTTCAAAGTGCGTGACGATCTCGGTCAGCGCCTCGCGGAATCGTTCGAGACGGCGTTGCGGCTGGGGGAAGGCGTGGCGCGGGTGGCGTTCCTGGATGAGCCGGAACGGGCGGAATGGCTGTTTTCCGCCGGTTATGCCTGTCCGGTCTGCGGTTACAGTCTGAGCGAACTGGAACCGCGCCTGTTCTCTTTCAACAACCCGGTCGGGGCCTGCCCGGAATGTGATGGGCTGGGCGCCAAGCCGTTCTTTGATCCCGAGCGGGTAGTCGGGCATCCTCATTTAAGTCTGGCCAAGGGGGCAGTGCGCGGCTGGGACCGGGACAATTTCTATTATTTTCAACTGATCAAATCCCTGGCGCAGCATTACGATTTCGCTCTGGACACGCCGTTTCAGGAACTGCCGGCGCAGATTCGCACAATCCTCCTGCACGGCAGCCACGGGGAGGTGATCGACTTTACCTATACCAACAGTCGCGGGGAAACCCAAATCCGCCGCCACACTTTTGAGGGCGTAATTCCCAACATGGAGCGCCGTTACCGCGAAACGGATTCCAACCTGGTACGTGATGATCTAGCAAAATATCTCAGCAGCCGGCCCTGCCCGTCCTGCCAGGGGGCGCGGCTGACCCGCTCCGCCCGGCATGTCTTCGTCGCCGGCCACAGTTTGCCGGAGATCGTGGCCCGCCCCATCGGCGTTGCCCGGGAATTCTTTGCGGAACTCATGCTGCCCGGTCAGCGCGGGGCAATTGCCGTCAAGATCGTCAAGGAAATCAGCGAACGGCTGAACTTCCTGGTCAACGTTGGCCTGGATTATTTGAGCCTGGAACGCAGCGCCGACACGCTGTCCGGCGGCGAAGCGCAACGCATCCGGCTGGCCTCGCAAATCGGCGCGGGGCTGGTCGGGGTGATGTATGTGCTGGACGAGCCGTCGATTGGCTTGCATCAGCGCGATAACGCCCGGTTGCTGGCCAGCCTGTTGCGGCTGCGCGATTTGGGCAATACGGTCATCGTCGTCGAGCACGATGAGGAGGCGATCCGCACCGCCGATCAGGTCGTGGATATCGGGCCGGGCGCAGGCGTCCATGGGGGACGCATCGTGGCGCAGGGCACGCCGGCGGACCTCATGGCTCATCCTGAATCGCTAACCGGAGCTTTCCTCAGCGGCCAACGGAAGATTGCTGTGCCGGAGCGACGCACGCCGCCCAATCCGCAAAAGCAGTTACACCTGGTCGGGGCCAGCGGCAATAATTTAAAAAATCTGACCGTGGCTATCCCGCTGGGCTTGCTGACCTGCATTACCGGCGTTTCAGGTTCCGGCAAATCCACGCTGATCAATGACACCCTGTACCGCTACGCCGCCCGCGATTTGAATAACGCCAACGAATCGCCGGCGCCCTGCCAGGATTTAACCGGGCTGGAGCAATTGGACAAGGTGGTGAACATCGACCAGAGTCCTATTGGCCGCACACCGCGTTCTAATCCGGCGACTTATACCGGCTTATTCACGCCGATTCGGGAATTATTCTCCGGCGTCCCGGAATCGCGGGCGCGGGGTTATCTACCGGGCCGTTTCAGTTTTAACGTCAAGGGCGGGCGCTGTGAAGCCTGTCAGGGCGACGGGGTGATTCAGGTGGCGATGCACTTTCTCCCGGATATTTATGTGCCGTGTGACCAGTGCAAGGGGCAGCGTTATAACCGGGAAACGCTGGAAGTTCGCTACAAGGGTCGCAATATCCATGAAGTGCTGGAAATGACAGTGGAAGACGCGCTGGCGTTTTATCAGGCCGTACCCACCGTCGCCCGCAAGCTGCAAACGCTGGTTCAAGTCGGGTTGAGTTATATCAAGCTCGGTCAGAACGCCACCACGCTATCCGGCGGTGAGGCGCAACGGGTGAAACTGGCCCGTGAGTTGTCCAAACGGGATACCGGACAAACGCTGTATATCCTGGATGAACCGACGACCGGGCTGCATTTCCATGACATCGAACAGTTGCTGAAAGTGCTGCATGAATTGCGAGATCGCGGCAATACCATGGTGGTCATTGAGCACAATCTGGAGGTAATTAAAACCGCTGACTGGATCATCGATCTGGGGCCGGAAGGCGGCGGCGGCGGCGGGGAGGTCGTGGCGGTGGGAACGCCTGAACAGGTCGCGGCGCATCCCGCCAGTCACACCGGGCAGTTTCTGGCGGCAGTGGTGGGGCGGTAGAGGGGGAACGCGCTTGACTATGGCGAAAGGGTGGTTTCCGTCACGGTATGCCGCATGTTCAAAGGCTTGACTTCTTGTTCCAGGCGCAATGCGGTGTCAGCGGTGATGGCGCGACTGCCCCGCACGTTCTCCTGAATACGGCGTGCCGGTACACCGATGCTCCTGGCAAGGCGGCCTGGGTTCAATCCATACGGTTCGATGAAAAGGACTATGAAGCGCTGGTCAGCTATTTGGATACGCTGCTGGATATGGTGGGCAATCATGACCGACATCCATTGGCGGGGCTGGTGGATATCATCAGCGACCAGATCAGCGCCTACGCAGCCGAGCATCACCGGGCGCCCGTGACGACGGGTGTTGCCGCGCTACGCTTCCTGATGGATGAACACGGCCTGACGCAATCGGATTTCAAGCAGGAAATCGGCAGCCAAGGCGTCGCGTCGGAGATTCTCAGCGGTTACCGCAAGCTGAACTTGAAGCACATTAAAAAACTGGCAGAACGTTTCAAGCTCAGCCCCGAAACGTTTATCGATTGATCGATGGCCGGCATCGAGAAAAAGATCAGCCCGCACAAGCTGCGCCATACTTACGCCACCAACCTGCTCAACGCCGGGGCGGAACTGGTGGACATCAAGGCCCTGCTGGGCCACGAGAGCATCGCCACGACCCAGATTTACACCAACGTCGGCCAGGAGCAGGTGGAGCAGGTGGTGGCACGGTTGTGAGGGGAGGAATCGCCCGATTTGCTTCTTGGTTAGCGGGTTGCCGTATAACTTATACCATCGGGGAGTTGTGCGGAAACCGCATAATCACTTGTTTTCGCGGACGCTTCGCGCCCGCGACAACGGGGCGGCGGATAGTATCCGCTGGCTGCTTGGCGCTTCGCGCCGCACAACCCGCGGATCAAGCCGACTTCGGGCCGAGAAAGCCTGCGGCTTTCCGCCCT
>JBAQIQ010000079.1:0-69301 GCA_049288935.1 Candidatus Competibacteraceae bacterium | reverse complement strand
GCCTGCGGCTTTCCGCCCTTCGCGGCTTATCCGCCGCCCCGTTATGCGTTTGGTGGCAGGACAGGGCAATCGCACTATGCCAGCATAAAAAATTGATTTAAATGAATATTGCTCTGTCGATGCATTATGCCTGAATTTTCAAGCGGTTGATAAATATCAATAAAAAACATAGTGCGATTGCCCTGGGTAAGGGGGCGAGAGGTAGTCCGCCGCGTCAGCGTCAGCGTCCGACTCACGCACGCCGCCCGACCGTTCCCACAGTGCCCGACTGCTTTCGGTTTGTCATGCAACTACCACGGCTGTTTCTCCTGTAAGAGGCCGCAGTGGGGCCGTAACCAGCAATATCGGCGCCTAGCAGACTGATCGGCGTCTTCAACGCATGACTTTATCCGCCATCCCGACTTCCGCCAGATACTGCGGATACAGCGCGTAGGCCGGTTTGAGAATCGGCAGCAGGCGCAGCGTCTTGGGTACGTTGCCCTTGGCGGTGACCTGCCGGCGAGTCAGCGCCGACACCAGATTGACCCGGCCATGCCAGAACGCATGGGCGAAATCGGCGTTCATGCTCATGGTGACTTCCGGTTCGCCCGTGAACGCCGCGCCCTGGACAATCTGCACTTCCTCACCCCGGGCATCAATGGTCAGCACCGCCGTCGGCTGGGCATACTCGAACCGGACGCACAGCCGGGAATCCCTGAGCGGCCCGCCGATTTGCGGATCGGCTTTCAACCGCTCGAAAAAGCCGCCCATCACCCGATAAAAAGTCTCGGCGTCCGGGAACACCTCGCGCAACTCCTGCACCTGCGCGGTCGCCACTGCCGGACGTAAATCCGCTGCCGACACCGGCAACGCCTTCACCGTGGTCTCATACAGCGTGCGGACGATGCGCCGCACCGCGTCCCGCTCCGGCTCACGCGGGTTGTACAGCATCGCGCCATCGGTCATGGCGGTTTCCACGACCTGCTCCAGTTTCGCCAGCCCGTCCTGAATCCCTGCATCGCGCAGGTTCAGCGGCATCCCGGTCACATGCGCCAAGTGCTGATTCAACCGGCGGACATAGGCAATGCTCGCTTTCGCCGCCTTGCGCCGGAACCAGCGATCCATCCCCGCCAAAGGTCGGGCCAATGGCGCGGCGAAGCGCAGCGGACTGTAGCGCAGCAGATTCTCCAGCGCTGCGCCCGGTCGCGGGAACACCACACCCAGCGCCTCGGCGATGTCGGCGTACCGATCCAGCCGTGTTTCCAGGTTGTAGTCCATCACTTCGGGTAATACCAGCGCGTTCGCCAGCCCGTGTGGGATGTGATACACCCCGCCCAGCGCATGAGAAATGCCATGCACCATGCCGACCATCGAATGGGAAAAGGCAATGCCCGCCAGACAACTCGCCGCCAGCATCGCCCCACGCGCTTGCAAGTCATTCGGCTGAGCGCAAGCCCGCAACAGATAGTCCCGAATGAGTCGAATGGCTTGTAGCGCCAGCCCGTCGGACGCCGGCGACCACTCCTTGTCTACATAGGCTTCAATGGCGTGAGTCAGCGCGTCCATGCCGGTCATCGCCGTCAATTTCGGTGGCAGGCTGCGGGTCAGTTCGGGATCGAGAATTGCCAGATCAGGCAGAAATTGCGTCTCGGCGAACGGCAATTTCACATCGTGGTCAGGATCGGCGATCACTGCCACCTTGGTCACTTCCGAGCCGGTGCCGGCGGTGGTGGGAATCAGGAACAGCGGCAACAGACGGGTCTGGCCGAGCAGATAAGCGCCCATGTGCTCGGCGACCTGGCCGCCCTTGACCATGAGAATATTGGCGACTTTGGCGGTATCCAGCACGCTGCCGCCGCCCAGACCGATGATCAAATCGCAGTGCTGCGCCTGGCCCAGCGCCGCGCAATCCTCCACGGTCCTGATCGTGGAATTCGGCGGCACTTGATCATAGATGGCGGCGATTTCAATGGCGGTGCGGGCGAAGCCTGCCTTCACCCGTTCCACCAGTCCGGTTTGCACCAGAACCGCATCAGTCACCAGCAGCGCCCGCCGAGAACCGTAATGAGCGACGGCATCGTGCAAAGCGGCAATGACGCCGACCCCGTAGATCACGCGAGTCGGGAGGGAAAATTCAAAATAGTCGGGCAGCATGGCGACATTCTCCTCGGATGCAGGCAAACATTTGTTTCAGCGCACTTATTAACCAGCATAGCGTTATTGCCATCGGGGTCGCTTGCCTAAAAGAGTCAGCGCCTCGGTCTAAAGCCCAGTCCCTCTCACCTCCGGCGCCAAAGGGGGGACTGAGTAACGACTTTCCGCTAAGCTTGTCACATCAACTTACGCTGGAGGAGCGCCCGGTATGACGGTTCGTTTTATCTCTATCCTTTTTCTGTGGTCCTTGGGCGCGATGTCCGCCCACGCTGGCAATGTCTGGAGCGCCGTTCGTTACCCGTTGACCGGTCTGCCGCAGGTCATCGGTTCCTATAACGCAGGCTGTATTGCCGGAGCGGTCGCATTGCCGTTGGTGGGCGAGGGGTATCAGGTCATGCGCGTCAGCCGCAATCGCTATTATGGTCATCCCCAACTGGTGCGCTTCGTAGAACGGTTGGGCCAGCAGGCGGGCGCCCAGGGCAGCCGGCTATTGATCGGCGATCTGGGACAGCCCCGCGGTGGACCGACGCCCACCGGTCATCGCAGCCATCAAAGCGGGTTGGACGTGGATGTGTGGTTTCTGCAACAACCGCGTAACCGGGTGTTGTCGCGGGTGGAGATCGAAAAGACGGGTGCACCGTCGATGGTGCGTATGACCGAGGGGACGTTGAGCCAGGCCGACTGGTCGCTGCGCTACCGGGATGCGTTGAAACAAGCGGCGCTGTCGCCCGAAGTAGAGCGCATTTTCGTCAACGCCATCATCAAGCAGGCGTTGTGCAACAGTGAAGTGGACCGGCGCTGGTTGAACAAGGTGCGTCCGTGGTGGGGTCATGACGCCCATTTCCATGTCCGGCTGGCCTGTCCGCCTGATTCTGCCCAATGCCAAGCGCAGAAACCGCTCCCGCCCGGCGATGGCTGTGATGCGGATTTAGCCAACTGGGTCAGGGATATTGTGCAAGCGGCGCGTTCGCCCAAGCCCTACCGGAAACCGGAACCACCCTCGGTGGATCGATTGCCGGCAGCCTGTAATTGGGTGCTGGAGAATCCCACCGCGCAACGGTGAGATGGTCACGATGCAACGCCTTGATCCGCTCGATACGCCACTAGCCGGTTTCAACCTGATCGAAGCCAGTGCTGGAACCGGGAAGACTTATACGATTACCGCCCTCTATCTGCGGCTGGTGGTCGAGGCGCGGATTCCGGTCAACCGCATTCTGGTGGTCACCTACACCAACGCCGCCACCAAAGAACTGCGTGACCGCATTCGCAGCCGGCTGGTGCAAATCCGCCACGCCTTTCTGGAGGGTCGCGCCGCCGCCGGTGATGAGTTAGGCGTTCGCTTACTGGATTTAACACCGGATCGGGAACGCGCCATTCGCCGGTTAAGCAATGCCCTGCGCGGGTTCGACGAAGCCGCCATTTTCACCATCCACGGTTTCTGCAAGCGGGTGCTCGGCGACAATGCTTTTGAAAGCGGGCTGTCGTTCGACACGGAGTTGATGGCGGATACCCGTGAGCTGTTGCGGGAAATCGTCGAGGATTTCTGGCGGCGGGAGTTCTATCCCGGTTCACCCATCGTAGTGCAGTATTTCCTCGACCAGCACGCGAGCCCGGACACGCTGCTGCGGCAGATCGAACCCCATCTCGGCAAGCCCTATCTGCAAATCGTCACGCCGAACAGCAGTGCCGACGGTCCGGCGCTGGAGCAGGCGTTCAATGCCGCCTTTCAGCAGGCCCGCGATCTCTGGCGGCAGGATCGCGCCGCCATTGAGGAGTTGCTACTGACTTCGTCGGCGCTGAACCGGCAGAAATATCACCTGAAATCCATTCCCGGCTGGCTGGAGGCGATGGAGATTTATCTTAGCGCTGCCCCCCCACGCCTGGCGAAGTTTGAGAAGTTTGCCCAGTTCACGACGCGCAAATTGCAAGCATCGATCAAGAAGGGGGCAGCGGTTCCGCACCATGCCTTTTTTGACGCCTGCGAGATGCTGAACGCCGCCTGCGACGCGCTGGCCGATTACTGCCGCTATCAAATCCCGGTCAAGCTACTGGCCTATTGCAATGATGAACTGGCGGTTCGCAAACGCCGGGAACAGGTTCAGTCCTACGATGATTTGCTGCTGGACCTGCACGCCGCCCTGCAACACCCCCGGCGAGGTCCCGCGCTGATCAAGACCCTTCATGACCGCTACGCCGCCGCGCTGATCGATGAATTTCAGGACACCGACCCGGTGCAGTATGAAATTTTCCACTACATCTATGCCGGGACGGGTCAGCCGGTGTTCCTGGTGGGCGATCCCAAACAGGCTATTTACAGTTTTCGCGGCGCGGACATCTTCGCGTACCTCACCGCCCGCCGCACCACGACCCAGCAACATACCCTGGAGGTCAACTGGCGTTCCGATCCACGCTTGCTGACGGCGCTCAATGCAGTCTTCGGCACGGTCAAGAATCAGCCGTTTCTATTCGAAGGCATTCCCTTTCACGACGCCATTCCCGCGCCGGATCCGCAGCGTGAGCCGTTGCTCATGGATGGCCGGCTGGAGAAGCCATTGCAACTTTGGTTGCTGGAGCCGGAAGGTTCAGGGTCGCCGGTGAGCAAGGGCATCGCCAGCGAACGAGCTGCCCAGGCGACCGCCGCTGAAATCGCCCGATTATTGAATCTCGGCGCACGGGATCAGGCGCATCTTGGACGCCGGCCACTGGCAGGCGGCGACATCGCGGTGCTGGTGCGCAGCCATTGGCAGGGGCGATTGATCCGTCGGCAACTGCTGCGGCTGAATGTGCCGAGTGTGCAACATGCCGATGATAGCGTGTTCATCACCGATGAAGCCCGGCAACTGGAATGGCTGTTGGCGGCGGTGACAGAGCCGGGTCATGAAGGGCGGGTGCGGACGGCGCTGGCTGCTGATCTGTTCGGGCTGACCGGCGAGGAGCTGCATCGCTTGCGGGAGGAGGAGCAAGGCTGGGCGCGCTGGCTGGAGAAGTTCCAGGACTACCGGCTGTTATGGCAAGAGCATGGTTTTATGCGCTTTTTCCGTACCTGGCTGATCCATGAAGGCGTGCCGCAACGGTTGCTGTCCTTCCGTGATGGCGACCGGCGTTTGACCAATCTGCTGCATCTGGCGGAATTGGCGCACATCGCCAGCCGCACGCATCCGGGCATGGCAGGTTTGCTCAAATGGCTTGGGGACAGCCGCCGCCTGCCCAGTAACAAGGATGAAGAGCAACAGTTGCGACTGGAAAGTGACGAGAACCTGGTGCGCATTGTGACGGTTCACAAGAGCAAGGGGCTGGAATATGAAATCGTGTTCTGCCCGTTTCTATGGGATGGCCGATTGCGGGCCGGGAAAGAGGGTGATGGATTGCTGTATCACGATCCGCAAGATTCGCGCCGTTCCATTCTCGCGATCGGCGCGGGTGAAGACGATCCTGCTGTGCAACTGGCCCGCCGCGAAGAAATGGCCGAGAACCTGCGGCTGTTCTATGTCGCGCTGACGCGCGCTAAACAGCGCTGCTATCTGGTTTGGGGCAAGATCAAGGATGCCGACACGGCGCCCGCCGCCTGGCTGCTGCACCATCCAACGGTGAAGGAAGTGGGCAAGGACTGGTTACAGGCGACCCAGGAACACTTTCAGAAGCTGGATGCGTCCGGATTCCGTAATGAGTTACAACAGGTCTTTGCTGCGGTCAGCGAAACGGTCGCCATCACGCCGATCCCTCGGGAAACCGGAAGCCGTTATCAACCGCCCGCGATGGCAGAGCCGGAGTTGCAGGCGCGGGGTTTTGCCCGCTCACTGGCCGAATTCTGGCGGGTGGGCAGTTTTACCTCCCTGACCGCCGGGCAGTCGGCGGAGACGCCTGATTATGATATGACCGTGGCCACGCCAGCGCCGCCTGCGGTGGAAACCGCGCTGGTGGGCCTGAATGTATTTACTTTTCCCCGTGGCGCACGGGCCGGAACCTGTTTACATACGATTTTTGAACGGCTGGACTTCAGCCGCAGAGAGCGGGAATTGCTGGAGGAACGGGTGCGGCGCACGTTGACTGGACACGGGCTGGACGCTGAGGTCTGGACTCCCACCGTGGTGGACTGGGTGGAGCGGGTGTTGGCGACGCCACTGGAAAGCAATGGGCTACGGTTGGGAACGGTGACGCTGGATCGGCGCATCAACGAACTGGAATTCTACTATCCAGTCACCCACCTGCGCGCTGAGGTGTTGCGGCGACTGTTAGAGCGGCATGGCTACACGACCGGCCCTTTTCGGGACATGATTGACCGGCTGGAATTCAGTCCATTACGGGGTTACATGAAGGGTTTCATCGATCTGGTGTTTGAAGCGGACGGGCGATTTTACCTGGTCGATTACAAATCCAACTGGCTGGGTCTGGAAGCCGCCGCCTATCGAACAGAGCGCTTGGCCGAGGTGATGGCCCGCGAGGCGTATGTGTTGCAATATCTGATTTATACCGTGGCGTTGCATCGCTATCTACGGTTGCGAGTGGTCGGCTATGATTATGAGCGGCATTTCGGCGGGGTGTTTTACCTGTTCCTGCGTGGTATGGATCCGGCGCTCGGCGCGGAATGTGGCGTCTTCCGTGACCGACCTGCGCTGGAGTTAGTCGTTGCACTCGATGAGTTGATGGCGGGGCCATGACTGAAAATCTGCTGACTCACGATCTCCTGCCAATGCTGCATCAACAGGGGACATTGAACGATTTGGATGTGCATTTCGCCCGATTTATGGAGCGGTTGGCGGGCGGTGACTCACCAGAACTGGCGCTGGCGGCGGCGCTGGCCAGTCACGCCACCGGTCAAGGCGATATTTGCGTCAACCTGCGCCAGTGGGCGCGGCGCTGGCAGGCCATCACGGAACGGGGAGGGGTGAAGCCGCCCGCATTCACGCTGTCGTCCATGAGCGAGTGGCTCGACGCAGTGCGCTCCAGTCCGGTGGTAGGCCGGCCCGGCGAGCGCCAGCCCTTGATCATTGACCGCCGAGGCCGGTTGTATCTCTACCGTTATTGGCAGTATGAGCAACGGCTGGCTCTCGATCTACGGCGGCGGGCGCAGGAAGCCTCAGCCGGAATCAATGAGGCGCAATTGCGCACCGATCTCAACCGACTGTTTCCCCGTCATTCGGCGTTGATCGGGCCGGACTGGCAGAAGGTCGCAGCGGCGGTAGCGGCGCTCAAGCGGGTTTGTGTGATTTCCGGTGGCCCCGGCACCGGCAAGACCAGCACCGTATTGAAAATTTTGGCGCTGTTGACCGGGCAGTCCGAGCGACCGTTGCGCATTGCGCTGGCGGCGCCCACCGGCAAGGCGGCGGCGCGAATGCAGGAGTCGATTCGCGCCGCCAAGCCAGGATTGGGGCTGACGCCGAAACAGGCCGCGCAAATTCCTGAAGAGGCGTCCACTTTACATCGCTTGCTCGGCAGCCGGCCCGGTTCGGTGTATTTTCGCTATAACGCTGACCATCCCTTGCCGCTGGATGTGTTGGTGGTGGACGAGGTGTCCATGGTCGGGTTGGCGTTGTTGGCGAAAACGGTTGATGCATTGCTGCCTTCGACGCGGCTGATTTTGCTGGGCGACAAGGATCAATTGGCTTCGGTAGACGCCGGGGCGGTGCTGGGCGATCTGTGTACGGGAGCCGGGCGGTTTTCCCCGGAATTTCAGGCGCAGTTAGCAGCGTTGACGAATGAAGCGTTGCCGCGAGGTAAGGAATCACCCTCGCCGCTGGTGGACGCAATTGTATTGCTGCGGCATAGCTACCGATTCGGCGCAGACAGTGGCATTGGCGCGCTGGCGCAGGCGGTGAATCGGGGCCGGTCGGCGGAAGCGACGACGCTGTTGGGCAGTCGCGCCGACATTGACTGGCATGACCTGGCCGATAGCGCAGCCTTGCCAGAGCAATTGGCGGAACCGGTGGCGACCGGGTTTACCCCCTATCTGGAGGCAGTGCAGGCGGGGGCGGCGCCCGCCGTGGTGTTTTCACAGTTCAACCGTTTCCGGGTCTTGGTGGCGCTGCGTCAGGGACCCTTCGGGGTGGAGGCGTTGAATCCGTTGTGCGAAAGGGTTTTACAGCAACGGGGATTGATCGATAGCCGCCAGAACTGGTATCCCGGGCGACCGATCATGGTGGTCCGCAATGACTACAACTTGCGCCTGTTCAACGGCGACATCGGCATCACTCTGCCGGACCCGGAAGAACCGGAGCGGATGAAGGTGTTTTTTCTGGGCAACGATGGTGCGTTGCGGAGTTTCGCGCCGGCGCGATTGCCAGAGCATGAAACGGTTTACGCAATGACCGTGCATAAAAGCCAGGGGTCGGAATTCGAGCGGGTGTTGGTGGTGACGCCGAATGAATCATCGCCGGTATTGAGTCGGGAACTGCTGTATACAGCGTTGACGCGGGCCAAGCAGCAAGCCGTGTTTTACGGAGTTCCAGCGGTGTTCGAAGCAGCGGTCGAGAGGCGGTTGCGGCGCTCGTCGGGATTGCGGGATCAATTATGGGTGGAGCAGCGGGCCGGGCGGCGACCGGCGTCATGATGGATTTCAGTCAGCCCGCAGAATATTCTGGCACTGTGAACAGCCGCCGCCCGTGGCGTCAACATTGGCCAGGGCGGCGCAGCAGGTTTCGGCAGCCGGCATCACGATCCGGTGGCGACGCTCGAAGTGGCGCAATCAATGACTTCGAAGCTCACCCGGCGGTCGAGTGCATCAGTGATATCATCTTTCCCCGTACCGACCAGCGCCTCACGGGAACCTTTACCAGTCGCGACAGTGCGCTTGCCGAGCGCTGAAGCTTGGGATGCCAGGCGCTGCTGAATGTATTCAGCCCGCCGCAGCGACAACCGTTCATTGATTGGCTCCGGCCCGCTGGGGCTGGTGTGTCCGGTGATTTCAAGGCAGGTATTGCTTTTCGCGGTGTGCGTCGCAATCTGCTTTAGCCACAGCGGATAGGAACCGGTAGCCTGAGGATTCGACAGGAACGCCGTTGAACCGGGCTTGAATAGAAACTTGATGGCCAGGCGCTTGTTAGCGAGACCGTAGTTAACGAGTTGACCGAAGGATTGAGTTGCTGCGTCGCGACGACCTAACTTTGCATTGGCGAGATAGATGCCATTGTATGCGCGCAATTGCTCACCACCCGGCATGGCCAGAACCGCCTGATATTGATCAAGTGCTTGTTGATAGCGTCCGGCATTGTAGTCTTCAATCGCCGCGCTGATGAGAGCGGCGGTCTTGATCCGACTGGTGTAAACCGGGTTAATCGGATCTCCAGGCTTGGTGCCCTGGCAGGTTTTGATGTAACCCTCGGTGGCTGGATCTTTGCTCCAGGCGGGGCTGTCGCGAAAATATCGGGTCGGCTTGGCGTCAACGCCTTGCAATTGTGCGCGGGCGACGCCTTTGGCGACGATCTTGCCGGATTGGAGATCAGCCAGCGCCAGGCAAATCCGATAGGATGCCCGGGTTCCTTCGGTCTTGCCTTCCTGATTCACCGGGGTGAAGGTCCCTACCAGAACAATGGGCGACTTCTCGACTGTGGCCGCCGTGAAGGGTTGCAAATCGAATTGTGGATATTTATCACGCGCTAATTGCTCAATGCGGGATTGCATTGATAGCGTGGCTGTCGACTGGTTGCCCGTCATTCCATCGATGAGCGGATCAATGACCAGAGTGTATTTGGCCGAAGAAGCGGCATCCGTTGGTGGGGTTTGCGCCTTGCTGAACAGATCATTTGCTGCTTTCAACACCGCTTCATCGAAAGGCAGAACCGGAACCGGTGGAGGAGAAGCAGCGGCGTCTGACGAGGAAGGTATTGGTGAGGTCGCACATGCGCTCAGTGCTGCGCCGAGCGCCAGAGTGATCAAAAGACGGCTGCGTTTGGCAGGGTTAAAAAACAGGGTTGTTGTCATCATCGGCACTCCTTCTTAACGAATTCAAGATCTTCATTTGAAACCGGCTCTCCCAGTGTAATACGGCTCAGGATATTTCCACAGCGGCGATTCTGCGATGTTTTACTTGAGCCAGCTCCTGCGACAGCTTTGGGCTTTATTTCGGGAATGATCGCCGGGCGAACTGGCTCAGAAGGTTTACGATTGACTACAGCAGGCGTTTGACGGGGGGCCGGTTGAGTGGCCTGGCGTTTTGCCTCGTCTTCCGCTTTACGCAACCGTTCGGCTTCGAGGGCCTGGCGCTTGACCTCTTCCTCAATACTGCGTTGCAGTTTTTCTTCGATAATCTGTCGGCGAGCAAGATCCTGTGCTTGGCGTTGTGCGGCATCATCGCCAGTGCGATTCTGGTTGTCTGGTTCAGAGGTTGCCTGATCGCGCAGTGTCGGCGAATTGGAAAATTGTGGTGCTTGCAGCGCCCTGGGTTCAAGGGGGGTTGGACGGAATAAAGTCAGGTAAGCGCCGGTTGCGGCCACCATGATCAGCGATAATGAACCGCTGATAGCCCAAACCAGTGTTGATCGAACGGGTTTTGGAGTTTCTGATTGGACCGCAGCAGACGCGGCGCTTTGATTTTTATCATCTTGCCAATGTGTCCATAGGGGCTCTTTAATCAACTCGGTATGGGTGATCAATGCATCGTCCATACGAGTGTCAACGGGCAAGTCAATGACATGATGGAGAGGAGAAAAATGACCCGCCTGAACCTGTTCAAGTGCTTGAATTAAGTGATCAGCACTATCAAAACGATCCTCCGGTTTTTTTGCCAGCATTTTATCTAAAACCGGCTGAAGACGAGTCAGTTCGCTCGGTAGTTCCGGGAGGGTGTCCTGCATTTTGAGCAGTTCAATGACATCACTCGCTGGAAAAGGGTGTTGCTGAGTGAGCATCTCATAAAGAATGACGCCGAGACTGTAGATATCCGAGCGTGCATCGAGCGGTTGACTAGCGGCCTGCTCGGGACTGATATAACGCGGGTTATCAATCGCTGCTTGCCGAAAGGTCAGGGTCGAGTCGGCATCCATGACCCTGGCGATGCCGAAATCGGTTAGAACTGGCGTATTATCCTGGCGAAAAAGGATATTTTTAGGTTTAAGATCACGGTGGATAACACCGCGCTGATGGGCGTAAGCAAGCGCCTCAGCGATCAGTCGCGTGATGACTAAAGCACGGTCTGGGATCAGTCCCTGTTGAATATATTGCACCAGGGTTCCACTGGGCAGGAACTCCATGGAAAAATAATAATAATGCTCGTAAAAATTGAACTCAAATAAAGGAACGATTTGTGGATGTCGAAGCAGGTCAATGACTCGTCCTTCATTGATGAATCGCTCAGTAAAACGGTCATTGGCCGCCAGCGCGGGATTCAATACTTTTAAAGCGACATGGCGGTTCAATCGACCCTGAGTGGCAAGGTAGACCGTCGCCATGTGACCTTCGCCAAGCTTGCGCACGATGGTGTAACCTGGGATTTCCATCGCTGTTATCGCTCCTGTTGGGCTTACTTAGTGCCAACGACCCATTGACCCCAAATTTGCAGGATTTTTGCTTTTCGCCACTCCTGCTGAAGCGGCAATGATGTTGCTAGAAAGCTCTATTCAGAAGCCAAACGCCCGATGCGAGGGGAAAATGACTTCCCAACCGCCTAACAGCGTTTGACTCGAAATACTGACGGATTATTTCACCCGCATCCCCGGTTCCGCGCCGCTATCAGGGGTCAGTAAGTAAATTCCGCTTTTGCCACCTGCCGCCAGCACCATGCCCTCGGAGACGCCGAAGCGCATTTTGCGTGGAGCGAGGTTAGCGACCATCACCGTGAGCTGGCCCAGTAAATCTTCGGGCGCATAAGCGGATTTAATACCGGCAAACACTTGCCGTACCTCCTCGCCCAAATCCAGTTCCAGCCGCACCAGTTTATCGGCGCCAGCCACCGCCTCCGCTTTGACAATCCGTGCGACCCGCAGATCAACTCTGGCGAAGTCATCAATGGTGATTGTGGGGCTAATGGGATCATCCACCAGCGGTCCGGCGGGCGGGGCCGGTGTTTCTCCCGCCGGTTGATTTTCTCTGGAAGCCTGGATCATGGCCGTAATTTGCGCCGTCTCCACCCGCTGCATCAGCGGTTTAAATTCGGCAATCGTGTGATCCAGCAGTGGCGTCGCCAGATCATTCCAGCATAACGGTGGAATTTGCAGAAATTGCTCGACTTGAGCAGCGACGCCAGGCAGCACCGGTTTGAGATAGAGAGCCAGCAGCCGGAACAAATTGAGTCCCATGCTGCAAACAGCCTGTACCTCCGTCACTGAGCCGGGTTGTTTTGCCAGCGCCCACGGTTTTTTCTCATCAATATACTGATTAGCGCGGTCGGCCAACGCCATGATTTCGCGCATCGCCCGCCCGAATTCCCGCTGCTCATAAGCCTGAGCGATGGAGTCGCTGGCGACCACAAATTCGGCATAGAGCACCGGTTCCGCCAAGCTGCTGGCCAGTTGGCCATTAAAGCGACGGTTAATAAAACTGGCGCTGCGACTGGCGATATTGACGACCTTGCCGACCAGATCACTGTTGACCCGTTGCAGGAAGTCCTCGAAATTCAGATCAAGGTCGTCGATGCCATCATTCAACTTGGTGGCGAAGTAGTAGCGCAAATATTCCGGGTGCAGATAGTCGAGATAGGTGCGAGCTTTGATGAAGGTGCCGCGTGATTTCGACATCTTCTGCCCGTCCACCGTCAGGAAACCGTGGCAATGCACTGCTGTCGGTTTGCGGAAGCCCGCCCCGGTCAGTTCCGCCGGCCAGAACAGGATGTGAAAATAGGCGATATCCTTGCCGATAAAGTGATACACCTCGGCGGTGCTGTCAGGATTCCAGAACTCGTTGAAATTCAGCCCAGTGCGGTCGCAATAGTTTTGGAAACTGGCCATGTAGCCAATCGGCGCATCCAGCCAGACGTAGAAATACTTGCCGGGGGCATTGGGAATCTCGAAGCCCCAGTAAGGCGCATCGCGGGAGATATCCCATTCCTGCAAGCCAGCGGTGAACCATTCGTTGAGCTTGTTGGCCATCTGCATCTGGATCGGCCCACTGTTAATCCAGTCCTTCAGCATGGCTTCAAAATCGGCCAGCTTGAAAAAGAGGTGCAGCGATTCTTTGGTGATCGGCGTTGCGCCGGAGATAACCGAGCGGGGATTCTTCAAGTCGGTGGGCGCATAGGTTGCGCCGCAACTTTCGCAGCTATCGCCATATTGGTCAGCCGCGCCACAACGCGGGCATTCGCCTTTGATAAAGCGATCCGGCAGGAACATCTGCTTTTCGGGATCAAAGGCTTGCGTAATCACCCGGCGGTTGATGTGTCCGGCGGCGTCCAGCCGGTTATAAATCAATTCCGCGTAATGACGATTTTCCGGGGAATGCGTTGAATAATAGTTGTCGAATTCGATCAGGAAATCGGCAAAATCGGCGCGATGTTCCTGCCAGATGCGCTCAATGAGCTGTTCCGGAGTCAGGCCGTCCTGCTCAGCGCGCAGCATGATCGGTGTGCCGTGCGCATCATCGGCGCAGAGGTAGTAGCATTCGTGGCCGCGCAGTTTCTGGAAACGCACCCAGATATCGGTCTGAATATACTCCACCAGGTGACCGATATGGATCGGGCCGTTGGCGTAAGGCAGGGCGCTGGTGACAAGGATTCGGCGGGTGGGGTGGTTCATGGTGCGTATCGTTGGCAGTCGGTCGAAAGGGCCGTTACGTTAGCAGCATTGCCGCCTGGCTGTCATCCGCCAGGTTGGTATGGAACTTGATCGATAGCCGGTTAACCAATGGCTATCTTGTTGTTTACCCATTGCATTGATGATTATGAGGAATTGGACTGATGACCGCCATAGCGCGCACCGATGTGGAAAATGCCCTGAAGGGCTATGTGGACCCCTATCTCGAACAGGATTTGGTGACCGCCAAATGCATTCAACAGATACGAAGCGAAGAGGGGCGGATTGAGGTCGATGTCGAGCTGGGTTTTCCAGCGGCAGGTTATCAGGAGACGTTGATTGCCGCGTTGCGCGACCGATTGACGGCGCTGCCCGGCGCCGGCGATATCACGATTCGCGTAGACAGCAAGATCATCGCGCATGAGGTGCAAAAGGGGCTAAAACCGCTGCCTGGAGTTAAAAACATCATCGCCGTTGCTTCCGGCAAGGGCGGTGTGGGTAAATCGACCACGGCGGTCAATCTGGCGCTGGCCTTGAGCATCGAGGGGGCGCGGGTCGGGTTACTGGACGCCGACATTTACGGCCCCAGTCAGCCCCGGATGCTGGGCGCTCACCAACAGCCAGAGTCGCCGGATGGCAAATCCCTGATGCCGGTGGTCAGCTATAATATTCAATCCATGTCCATCGGCTATCTGATTGAGGAAGAAACGCCGATGATCTGGCGTGGACCGATGGTGACGCAGGCGCTGGAGCAGTTGCTGCGGGACACCCGCTGGCATGATCTTGACTATCTGATCATCGATCTGCCGCCGGGTACGGGCGATATCCAATTGACTTTGTCGCAAAAAGTGCCAGTCAGCGGGGCGATCATCGTGACGACGCCTCAGGATATCGCCTTGCTGGACGCCCGTCGGGGTTTGAAAATGTTCGAAAAGGTCGAGGTGCCGGTGCTGGGTGTCGTTGAGAACATGAGCATTCACATCTGCTCGAAGTGCGGCCATGAAGAGCATATCTTTGGCGATGGCGGCGGCCAGCGCATGGCTGAGGAGCAGAAGGTTTCGTTTCTCGGGTCCCTGCCGCTGGATATTCGCATTCGTGAGGAAACAGACGGTGGCCGCCCTACGGTGGTTGCCGAACCGACCAGCCGCATCGCTGAGTTGTACCGGGAGATCGCTCGCCGCGCTGCGGCCCGGTTGTCCTTGCAGGCACGGAATTACAGCCACAGGTTCCCGAAGATTGTGATTCAGAATACGTAAAGCTTTCGGGGGATATGTTGGGCGAGTCGGTGTTTTAAATCCATTCCACGCAGGAGAGGTTATCCATGAAATTGCAGTTCTTGAAAGGGGGGTTGGCGGCGCTGGCGATGATGGGGCTCTTTGCCCTGCCGATCCAGGAGGCTGGGGCGGCGACCAAGTGTAAGGAAACCATTGTCAATGGACGGGTGGTTAAGCGGGTTTGCGCCACCACGCCCCAATACCGATATCGGACCGTATGCAACGAGTACTGGCGGCACGGGACCAAGTACCGCAGTTGCAAGAAGGTCAGGGTCAGAGTGTACTGACCGGACTCATCGGGCGCGGCGATGGCCGCGCTTTTCATTTCGGGAAGGGGAACGCATTCATGCGCCTGTGTGACCGTGATATTGAACGTTATCTGGACGAGGGCAAAATTTGCATCGAGCCGCGTCCGTTGCCCAACCGCATCAACGGTGTCAGTGTGGACCTGCATCTGGGCCATCGCTTCCGGGTGTTCAACGATCACGCTGCATCCCATATCGATCTGAGTGGACCGCGTGAGGAAGTGGATCACGCAATCAACCGGATTATGAGCAAAGAAATTCGGATTGCAGCGGATGATGCCTTTTTCATTCATCCCGGCGAACTGGCGTTGGCCGCCACGGTGGAAACGATTACGGTGCCGGATGATCTGGTCGGTTGGCTGGACGGACGCTCCAGCCTGGCCCGGCTGGGCTTGATGGTGCATGTGACGGCGCACCGCATTGATCCGGGTTGGAACGGCGCGGTGGTGCTGGAGTGCTTCAACAGTGGCAAACTGCCGCTGGCGCTGCGCCCCGGCATGGCGATTTGCGCGATCAGCTTTGAAACGCTTAGCGGCCCCGTGCTGCGACCTTATGGCAAGCGTCTGGATGCCAAATACAAGCGGCAAACCGGACCAACCCCCAGCCGGATCGGGGACGATGAGCCGTTGGGTCAGGGACACTGAATTGATGAATGGATCGTTCGCGGAGAGAATTAAGCCTGTCGGCATCTCTGCTGCTGGATCCCGGAATTTGGGGCTGCATATTGATGTGAAAAACCGAATTCGCACCCTTGCCCTTCACCAATAACAGGAACTTTCACGATGCGAGCGCTTTCTTCCGCTGGCCAGCAGGCCGTCAATGATCTGGCGCAACGCCATGGTTTCAGTCCAGCCGCCGTTTTGAACATGCTCGACGCCGTGATCAATGGTCATGGCCGTATGGCGCAATTTAACCATCCCGAATTCGGCGGCGCTGGCCAATGGATGCAGGGTGGGATGACCATGGTGTCCGATATGTTCAACAACGCGCTGAAATGCCGGGTTGACGCGCTGTGCAGCGACCTCTCCGGCTGGGTAGCGAACCAGCCCGATCTGATGTACGGCGGCAGTTTCCAGTCGCAGAGCCAGGGCGGCGACGATGGCCAGCAGCAAGCCCATTGCAGCGGCAGCCAGCAACAGCAGAACGGTGTGGGGTCCGTTGGGCCGGTCAGCCTGTTCGTTCCGCCGGCCCCCGGCAGTTTCGGCGACTGGTGGGGGGCAGATTTGCGTTGGCCGACCAGCACCGGCGCTCAGCATGGCGTGCGCTACGCTTATTTTGCTCAAGCCCGGCGACTGGCGATTGACATCGGGGGCCGAGTCACGCTTTACGACACGCTGGATCATCAAATCGGCGGATTTGCGCAGCAGCAGGGTGCGGGTGGGTCATTGACATTTTCCAGCCAGTACGGGCTGGTGGACGTGGCGCGCCTGCCGGTCCTGACCGTAGATGGCGTTGCCTCATCCATGCCTGTTGCATCGCCCACGCCGCCCGACAGGGACGCACCGTCCGCGCCGGGCGGCGCGGACGATATCTTTGCTCTGCTTGAGCGTTTGGCTGACCTGCACGCCAAGGGAATCCTCAGCACCGAGGAATTCGCCGCCAAAAAAACCGAGCTGCTGAGTCGGCTCTAAGCCCAATTTTCTTATAGACTTCAGTTGCTAAAGAAAGATATAGAGCCGTGTTGCTATCCGTCGGGCTGTCCAGGAGTCGCTGGTGATTGAACCCTGCCCGGCGAATCGCTATCAGGTTGAACATGCGGAACAGCTACGCCGCACCTTCCACACGCTCACCGGACGCCATTTACTGGACCCGGGGCTGTCACCGGAAGCGGCGGCGGAAGCGCTGTTTCACGCTCCGTTTGTGCTGTTGTCGCACAGCGCTGCGCCCGATCCGATGTTGACCTACGGCAATCGGACCGCCCTGCAACTCTTTGCTCTGTCGTGGGAGGAGTTGACCCGAATGCCCTCGCGCTTGACGGCGGAAGCACCCAACCGAGCCGAACGGGCGCGGCTGCTGGCCGAAGTCACCACTCGAGGCTACATTGATGACTATTCCGGGGTGCGAATTTCGCGCATCGGGCAACGGTTTCTGATCGAACGGGCGACGGTCTGGAACCTGACCGATGCCACCGGCCAGCGGTGCGGGCAGGCCGCGACCTTTCGGGAATGGCGGCTTGTGAGGGACGGTGAACGGGAAACCTACCCACTCGCCGGTTGAATCTGCGCATCCGCCTGTCACAGCAGCGGCGATAGCAACCGGGCGGTAGCCTCACCCAGCCGCTGGCCGAGCGTTGCCCGCCGACCGGTTTTGACATAGCGGCGGGCGTAGCGCAGGTCCGCTTCGAAACTGCGCGCCAGTTGTGTGGCAAGTTTTGCATCATACAACACCGCGATGGTTTCAAAATTCAACGCCAGACTGCGGTTGTCGAAATTGGCGCTGCCGACCGCTGCGATGCGTTCATCCACCGCCAGCAGCTTGGCGTGCAGCATGGGCGGGCCGTATTCGTAGACCGCCACGTCCGCGCTGACCAGCTCATCGTAATAGCTGCGGGCGGCGGCGGTGACCAGGCGCGAATCGCTGCGTTTCGGGACCAGAATCCGCACCTCGACCCCACGCAAGGCCGCAGTGATCAGCGCAGTGGTGAGCGCTTCAGTGGGGACGAAATAGGGCGTAGCCAGCAGCACTTGCCGCTGAGCGCCGGCGATGGCGGCGAAAAAGAATTTGGCGATGGCGTGATGGTCATTGTCAGGGCCGGATTCGACGATGTGCAACCAGGGGCGGCGTGAATGCTCCGGGAAGGAGGGGAAAAATTCCGGTTGGAACGGTGCATGATCCGTGGCGAAATACCAGCCTTCCAGGAAGATAAATTGCAACCGGTGAACCGGTTCGCCCTCGATCCGTAGATGGGTATCGCGCCAGGTGTCGGTGTGGTGATGAGACTGACTGTGTTCAGCGCTGATGTTGATACCGCCAGTGAAACCGATGCGTCCATCACAGACGACAATTTTGCGATGGGTGCGGAAGTTGACATGTCGCCAGCGGAACCGGCGCAGGCCGATCGGGTTGAACCAGGCTGTCATGCCACCGGCGTCTTCCAGGGGTTTCAGGAAGCGGCGCGTGATGCGGTTAGAGCCGATGGGGTCCAGCAGCAGCCGCACCTGTACGCCGGCACGGGCTTTTTCAATCAGCAGGTCGCGGAGTCGCGTCCCGATCGGGTCGGGCTGCCATAGATAATATTCCAGATGAATATGATGGACAGCAGCGGTGAGTGCGTTTTCCAGCGCCGCAAAACAGGCGTCACCGGTTTCCAGCAGGGTCACGTCGAGGGCCGGTGCGGGTTGATCCTGGTGAGTACGATCCAACAGGGTGGCTAACTGCCATTCCAAATCAGTGCCGGGAAAGCCGGGTAGTGAGGTGTAATCGCGACCCAGGCGATGGGTGGTGGACTGAATCAGTCGAGCGCGGGCGCGGCTATAACGCAGTCGGCGGCGGCGCAACCGGCGCGGCCCGAACAGCAGGTACACGACAAAGCCGAAGTAGGGCATGAACAGCAAGGCCAGTAGCCAGGCGAGGGTGGCAACGGGCGGGCGACGCTCCAGAATCAGCCCGACCGCGACCAGCGCGATCCAAAACAGCCAGGCTATCGAGAGGAGGGCGGGCAGGTGATCAGCTAAAACGTTCAACGGCTTTGCGCGACGGGCGGGGTTTGACGGGTGATATTGAAAACAAGCGCCGTAGGAGACTCGCTTTGATCAGCGAGCATACACGAAAAAAGTGGCGGAGGCTGGGTCGGAAAGTCGGTGCGGAGAGTCGGTTTCGCCTAAAGCTGCTCCGACGCAAACTCCGCCAATCGTGATCTTTCCCCGCGCCGCAGGGTGACATGCCCTCCGTGTGGCCAGTCCTTGAAGCGATCCACCACGTAGGTCAGGCCCGAAGTGGTTTCCGATAGGTAGGGCGTGTCGATCTGCGCGATGTTGCCCAGGCAAATGACCTTGGCGCCTGGGCCGGCGCGGGTGATTAGCGTCTTCATCTGCTTCGGCGTCAGATTTTGCGCCTCATCGAGAATGAGATACTTATTCTGGAAGGTCCGGCCACGCATGAAGTTGAGCGAGCGAATCTTAATCCGGTGGCTCAGCAAATCCGCCGTGGCGGCGCGGCCCCATTCCCCGCCTTCCTTTGGCGCCAACACCTCCAGATTGTCCATCAACGCCCCCATCCACGGGGTCATCTTCTCCTCCTCAGTACCGGGCAGAAAACCAATATCCTCGCCGACCGGCACCGTCACCCGGGTCATAATGATTTCCCGATAGCGCGGGATATCCAGCACCTGCGCCAGACCCGCCGCCAGCGTCAGCAGGGTCTTGCCAGTACCTGCCGAGCCTAACAGCGAAACGAAGTCAATTTCATTGTCCAACAACAGGTTAATGGCGAAATTCTGCTCACGATTGCGGGCGGTGATACCCCAGACCGCATGGTTAGGCACAACATAGTCGCGGAGCAGTTCGATGACGGCTTCGGAGCCGTGAAGCTGGCGGACGATGAAATCGGGGCTGCCATCCGCCGAAAATAGCCCTTGGTTGGGATGCCAGCGGGCGACTTCGGGACCGCGCACCCGGTAAAAGGTGCGGCTGTTGTCCTTCCAGGAATCGAGTTCATTGCCGTGGGTCTCCCAGAAATCCTTGGGTAGCTGGCAGATGCCGCTATAAAGCAGATTGACATCATCCAGCGCTTGGTCGCTGTAATAATCCTCCGCATGGATGCCGAGGATAGCGGCCTTGATCCGCAGGTTGATGTCCTTGGAAACCAGCGTGATCTGACACTGTGGATGATCCTGGCGCAAGGTCAGCGCCATACCCAGGATGTCATTATCCGGGGCGTTGCCGGGCAGCGGAATCGATGGGCTGAGCCGGGTGGGGCGAGTCTGAAAGTACAGCCGGCCACTGGTCGGTTGGCCCGAGGGGCCGGGTGCGCCCGGCAGCGGCAGCCCCTGTTCAATCTCTTCTTGGCTGGCTCCAGCGACCAAGTCGTCCAAAAATCGGCTGGCCTGCCGAACGTTGCGGGCGACCTCGGAAACGCCTTTTTTGGCGTGATCGAGCTCCTCCAGCACCATCATCGGTAAGTGAATATCGTGTTCCTGAAAGCGGAATACCGCTGTTGGGTCGTGGATCAGTACGTTGGTGTCAAGAACAAACAGACGGCGTTGGGGCATGAGAGACATCAGCTTATTGTGGAGAGTCGCCTTAACCTTTGATGGGCTCCAGCACGGCGTCCAGGTTCAGATCGTCGCAGAAATCCAGGAATTCCTCGCGCAGCATGGCGATGTGGGTGTTGGCCGGAATGCCGATGGCCAGGTTGACCGAGAACATCGGGGTGCCAGTGTGCGGGGCGCTGTAGCTGCGCGTCACCATGTCCTCAATGTTGATCGAGCGGCTGGCGAAAAAACTGGCCAGATGATGGATGATGCCGGGTTGATTGACCGCCACCACTTCCACGGCATAGGGCAGGACATCGCCGATGGGCACCCGACCCTCGGTGCGCTTGGCGATAATGGACATGCCCAGCGCCTGCTCCAGGCGCTTGAATTGCATTTCCAGTTTGGTCAAGGTATTCCAGTTACCTTGCACCATCAGCAGGATAGCGAATTCGCCGCCCATGACGGTCATCCGGCTGTCGATCATCGTGCAGTCGCAGTCCAGGATCGCCCGGGACAGCTCGTTGACCAGGCCGGGACGATCTTCGCTCAAGGCGGAAATGACCAGGTAGTTTTTCACGGGCAGGGTTTCCTAGAGGCAAAGGACAACAGGGAGTTGAATCATTGCAGTGTACCGCTATCCGGTCAGGGTGAAAACCATCCGGCTGTTGCGTCCGGGCCGGCGCTTGTCAAGCTGGCTCGCTATCCGTACCATGCGGCGATTGCGGGTTGATCGGGAGTAGAAAAGCATGTTTCGTGGCAGTATGGTGGCGGTGGTGACGCCGATGCAGGCGGATGGGGCGCTGGATTTTATAGCGCTGGCCGGGCTGGTGGAGTTTCATATCGAGAACGGGACCGACGCTCTCATTGCGGTCGGCACCACGGGCGAATCGGCCACCTTGGATTTTGAAGAGCACATTGCGGTCGTGCGCAAGGTGGTGGAGCTGGTCAGGCGGCGGATTCCGGTCATCGCCGGCACCGGCGCCAATTCCACCCGCGAGGCCCTGCACCTGACCCAGCGGGCCATGGAAGCCGGCGCGGATGCTTGCTTACTGGTCACTCCTTATTACAACAAGCCAACCCAGGAAGGGTTGTACCGCCATTACAAGCTGATTGCCGACCGTGTGGCGATTCCACAGATTCTTTACAACGTGCCAGGCCGCACTGCCTGCGATATGCAACCGGAAACTGTCGAGCGGCTGGCCGATACCCCGAATATTATAGGCATCAAGGAAGCCAGCACCCTGGAGCGCATCCAGGAACTGGTGCGCCGCTGTGGCGACCGACTGAGTGTCTACAGCGGCGATGACGGCATTGCCGCTGAAGCAATCCTCAGCGGTGCTAAGGGGAATATTTCAGTCACCGCCAACGTCGCGCCGCGCTTGATGCATCAGATGTGCGCCGCAGCTCTGGCGGGTGATCGCGCCCATACTGCGGCGATCAACAGCCAGGTGGCTGGATTACACAAGGCGCTGTTTCTTGAATCCAATCCCATCCCGGTAAAGTGGGCGGTTGGCCAACTGGGCCTGATTCCCTCCGGAATCCGCCTGCCGCTGACGCCGTTGTCCGAGCAGTTCCAACCGGCGGTGCGGGCAGCGATGCAACAGGCTGGAGTGTTGTGATGCCTATGATCATGCAGATTTCACATTTTCCGTGGCGCACTGCCACGCTAGTCACTGCTGTGGCGATCGCGCTGTCGGGTTGCTCCAAGAGTTTCGATACCCTGCTGCCGGATCGGCGGCCAGATTACCGGCAAAGCACGATTTCACAACCGCTGGAAATTCCGCCAGATCTGACGGCATCGACTATTGACGATACCCTGATCGTGCCGGAGATCAATCCATCCGGTTCAGCCAGCCTGTCTGCTTACGCGAAGGAGCGCGGCGGGCCACAACCGCAGGCGCAACAGGCCGAAGCGGTATTACCACCGCAGCCAGGCGTCACCGTGCAACAGGATGGCGATCAGCGCTGGTTAGTGGTTGTTGCGCCCGCCGATCAGGTCTGGCCCAAGGTGCGGGAATTTTGGATCAGCACGGGCTTTGCGCTGAAACGCGACGATCCGACCATCGGCATTATGGAAACTGACTGGGTCGAGAATCGCGCTGACATTCCCCAGGACGGGGTGCGCAGCTTGTTGAAGAAGTATCTGGATGTATTGTACTCGGCGCCAACCCGTGACAAATTCCGTACCCGGCTGGAGCGCAGCGCGGATGGTCGGAACACCGAGGTTTATCTCACCCACTACGGCGTCGAGGAAGTGGCGAGCGGCGGTTCCGGGGCCAGCACCACCAGCACCTACCGGTGGCAGCAACGACCCCCCAGCCCAGAGCTGGAAGTCGAAATGCTGAAGCGGCTCACTGTCTATCTGGGGGCTGCGGAGAAGCGCACCGAGATTCAGCAGGCTAAGGGTGGGCCGGCGGCAGTGTCGGGGCTGCGTGTCCAGTTAGTTGAGGAGGGCGGCGAAAGCCGGTTACTGATCAGTGAAGATTATTCCCGCTCCTGGCGACGGGTCGGTCTGGCGCTGGACAGCAGCAACTACGCGGTAGAAGAGCAGAATCGCGCCCAAGGTTTGTATGTGGTCGAGTACCGCGATCCTGAACTGGAAGGCCAGAAGTCGGGCGATGATGGCTGGTTATCCAAGCTGGCGTTCTGGCGCAATAAGCCGGAAGCGCCGCCGCCGGGTACGCGCTATCGGGTCCGGTTGTCCGGGCAAGGAGCGCAAACCCTGGTGGTGGTGCGCGATCGCAATGACCAGCCGGATCGCTCGGTGGGCGCCCGGCAGGTGCTGGACGTGCTACAGAAGACCCTTCAGTAGATCTTCGTTCGCTCGTTGAACAGCCACATCCAGCGTCTGCCGCCGCAACTGGTCAGCCAGATTGCCGCTGGCGAGGTCGTCGAACGCCCTGCCTCAGCGGTCAAGGAGTTGCTGGAAAACAGTTTGGACGCCAGCGCGACCCGCATCATGGTCGAAGTGGAGCAGGGCGGCGTCCGGCTGATCCGGGTTCGCGATAACGGTTCCGGTATCCTGCCCGACGAGTTGGCCTTGGCGCTGACCCGCCATGCGACCAGCAAGATCGCCAGTTTCGACGATCTTCAGCATGTTGCCAGCCTCGGCTTTCGCGGCGAGGCGTTGCCCAGCATCGCTTCGGTATCGCGGCTCACCTTGACTTCCCGCACGGCGGGACAGGAGACCGGCTGGCGGGTCAGCGGCGATGGCGGCGAGACGATGGATGCGCCAGCGCCAGCCCCGCATCCGCCGGGCAGTACGGTCGAAGTCCGCGACCTTTTTTATAACGTGCCGCCCCGCCGCAAATTTTTGCGCAGCGAGCGCACTGAATTTGGTCACATTGAAGATAGCATCCGCCGACTGGCGCTAAGCCGGTTTGAGGTGGGGTTCGGCTTGTGGCGCGACCAGAAGCCGGTCTTGAATTTGGAGCCTGCCACGACTCAGGAACATTGGGCGCACCGGGTAGCGGAACTGTGTAATCGGGAATTTGTAGCTGCCAGCGTATTTTTCGACTGGAGCGAGCGCGGGTTGCGGCTCTGGGGTTGGCTGGGGTTGCCAGCGGTCTCCCGCGCTCAAGCGGACTGGCAGTATTTCTTCGTCAACGGTCGGCCAGTGCGTGATCGGGTCATTACCCATGCGCTGCGGCAGGCTTATCAGGATATCCTCTACCAGGATCGCCAACCAGCGGCGGTGCTCTACCTGGAACTCGACGCCACGGCGGTCGATGTCAACGCGCATCCTGCTAAACACGAGGTGCGGTTTCGCGAATCGCCAGCGATTCACGACTTCATTCGCCGCACCGTGCAGACCGCCTTAGCGGAAGTGCGTCCAGGAACGGCGCCGCCGCCCGCGCCCCAAGCCAGCGAGCGGTTAGGGTCAAGCATTCGATGGATGGATGATTTCACCGTCGCCAGATCGCCGACGCCCGGTCAGGTGGCCGAGCGCATGACGGCCTACCGTGAACTCCATACACCTTCGGCCATGTCTGAACCTGTTGCCGTCAGCGCGCCTCCCGCAACGGTGGCTGAAGCGCCGCCACTGGGTTACGCGCTTGGGCAGTTGCACGGCGTTTATATCGTAGCGGAAAATGAAGTTGGGTTAGTGGTGGTGGACATGCATGCCGCCCACGAACGCATCCTGTACGAACGACTGAAAAGTGCGCTCGTTGAGGGCTCAATCCAGACGCAAACGCTGTTGACTCCGGTTACGTTGACCGTTAGCCCACCAGAACGGCGACAGGTTGAAGAACATGGCGCATTGTTTATGAAAGCCGGATTGGAATTGATGCTGTTGGGGGCGAACACCGTCGCCGTGCGGCAAATTCCGGCCTTGCTAGCGGGGTCGAATATCGTGGGACTGGTGCGCGATATGCTGGCGGATCTGGCGGCGCACGAAACCAGCGACCGGACTGAAACAGCTATTTTGGGCCGGCTGGCCAATTTGGCCTGTCATGAAGCGGTGCGCGCCCACCGACCGCTTAATTTGCTGGAAATGAACGCCTTGCTGCGTGATATGGAGCACACAGATCGTAGCGGTCAGTGCAATCATGGCCGGCCCACCTGGATTCAGTTGACCTTGGACGAACTGGATCGGTTGTTCCGACGCGGGCGTTAACGGCAACCCTTCCTTAAGTCATTAACAACTCAAATGACCCGCGCTGATCTCCGCCCGCCTGTATTGTTCCTGATGGGGCCGACCGCTACTGGTAAAACCGCACTGGCGGTGGAACTGGTGCAACATCTGCCTTTCGAAATCGTCAGTGTCGATTCGGCGCTGGTCTATCGAGGGATGGACATCGGTACAGCGAAACCTGATGCCGGGACTTTACGCATCGCCCCGCATCGTTTGATCGACCTATTGGATCCTGCTGAAGCCTATTCCGCCGGTCAATTTCGTAACGACGCCTTACGAGAAATCGCTGCTATTCAGGCGGCTGGACGTTTCCCCCTATTGGTGGGCGGGACGATGCTCTATTTCAGGGCGCTGGAGCGGGGCCTGGCGGTGTTACCCTCTGCTGATCCGGCGGTGCGCGCCCGGCTGGCGACGGCGTGGGCTGAACAGGGCGGCGCGACTTTGCACAACCAGTTGGCGCGAATTGATCCTGTGGCAGCGGCGCGCATCCACCCGCATGACGCACAGCGGATACAACGGGCGTTGGAGGTTTATGAACTGACCGGTCAATCGTTAACGGAACTTTGTGAGGATTCGCATAACGAATCATTGCCTTTTCGGATCATCAAACTGAGGGTGGCGCCTGCTGATCGGCAGGTCTTGCATGAGCGGATTGAACAGCGGTTTCGGGTGATGCTGGAGCAGGGTTTTGTCGCTGAAGTGGAGCGACTGCGGGCCAGAAGTGAGCTTGATCGAAATAAACCCGCCATGCGGGCCGTCGGTTATCGGCAGGTCTGGGAGTATTTGGAAGGCGCCCTCGATTATCCGGCGATGATCGAGCGGGGGGTCGTGGCGACCCGGCAGTTCGCCAAACGGCAACTGACCTGGCTACGATCGGAACCTAGCGCGTTTTGGCTGGACAGCACAGCGTCTGATAGGTTAGAACAACTCATGATCCATTTGCGTAAAACCCGGTTTTTCCCGACATGACGAAACCGCTGTGTTAATATCTGCAGCTTTGCGGAGGCTGTTACTGCTGGGCAGGGTTGCAGCGCCCTTCGGAACTTTAGGATCCTCACCGACAACACATCACGGGAACGTGGTGAACATTCTCCGGCTGAGAATCTTGGGAATCAGGCACGTATCGTGCTTCTTCCTCCGCTAACGTTCGCCTGCTATTACTGGCATGCGCGGATTGAAATAAACGGTTCATAACAACAAGGGAGCGTCGCAATGGCAAAAGGTCATTCTCTCCAGGAACCCTTTCTGAACGCTTTGCGTAAAGAGCGGATTCCCGTCTCGGTGTACTTGGTGAACGGCATCAAGTTGCAGGGTCAGATCGAATCTTTCGATCAATTTGTAGTGCTGCTGAAGAACAGTGTGAGCCAGATGATTTACAAACACGCCATTTCCACGGTCGTGCCGGCGCGCAACGTTCGACTGAGCTTGGCGCCCGACGACATCAATGGTGGTGAGACGCTCTGACTATCGGGGCCTGGAACGCGGAGGGTGGTTTGTTCGAGCGTCCGCAGGGGGGGGAGCGCGCTGTTCTGGTGCATCTGACGCTGAATCGAGCCGCAGAAGACCCGGATTTCACTGAATTCCGGGAGTTGACGGCTTCGGCAGGCGCTGAATGTATCGCGTTGATCACCGGGAGTCGGTCTGCGCCGGACCCGCGCTTGTTCGTCGGCAGCGGCAAAGCTGAGGAGATTCGGGCGGCGGCACAGCAGGGCGGAGCCCAATTGGTCATTTTCGACCACACATTGTCGCCGAGTCAGGAGCGCAATTTGGAAGCGTTTCTGCAATGCCGGGTCGTGGATCGCACCGGATTGATTCTGGACATCTTCGCGCAGCGTGCGCGCAGTTTTGAAGGTAAACTTCAAGTGGAACTGGCGCAGTTACGTCATTTGTCTACCCGGTTGGTGCGCGGCTGGACTCACCTGGAGCGGCAACGCGGCGGCATCGGCCTGCGTGGTCCCGGCGAAACACAGTTGGAAACCGATCGACGATTGCTGGCCGACCGAATCCGGCAGATTCGCTTGCGCTTGGCCCGGGTTGAGCGACAGCGCGAACAAGGGCGGAAAGCGCGACGGAAAGCGGACCTGCCTACCGTTTCACTGGTCGGTTACACGAACGCTGGTAAATCTACCCTGTTCAACGCCTTGACCCAAGCCCAGGTTTATGCGGCGGATCAATTGTTCGCGACCCTGGACCCGACCCTCCGGCGTCTGGAGTTGCTGGGCGCGGAGCCGGTGATTCTGGCGGATACCGTGGGGTTTATCAGCCGTTTGCCCCATGAGTTGGTGGCGGCGTTTCGTGCAACCTTGCAGGAGACCTGCGAAGCGAACCTGTTGCTGCATGTGATCGATGCCCACCATCCTGATCGCGATGGCGTCATCGCCCAGGTTGAAGCGGTGCTGGCGGAAATCGGCGCCGGGGATGTTCCGCAGTTGCAGGTGTTCAATAAGATTGACCTGAGCGGCGAAGCGCCCCGGTTGGAACGAGCCAATGATGGCGAAGCGCGGGCCGTCTGGTTGTCAGCGGCGACTGGTGCAGGGCTGGATTTGCTGTCAACAGCGCTTGCTGAACGGTTGCGTGGCGGGATAGTGCAGGGTTGGCTCTGTTTGCCACCATCAGCAGCTCGTTTGCGCGCTCGCCTGTTTCATTTGGGCGCAGTGGTGGCCGAGCAAACGGGTCCCGCTGGTGAATCGCTGATCGAAGTGCGCACCTCGCGCGGCAATATGGATCTACTTTGTCGCCGGGATGGCCTGCAGGCGGAATGGGTGCGTTCGGGATTTGAAGCCCCGGTGATTTGAAACGTATGACACGAACTTTGAGGTACGACATGGCCTGGAATGAACCGGGAGGCGGTAACCGCGATCCCTGGAGCGGAGGCGGTCGCGATCAGGGACCGCCTGATCTGGATGAAGTTGTTCGCAAGTTGTCCGACCGCTTCAACAGTCTGCTGGGGGGACGACGTGGTGGCGGCGGCGGTGGCAGCAGTAGTGGCGGCGGTGGGGCTTCTGGCTCCGGGATTGCTGGCATCGGTCTGGTGATCGGGATCATTGCGGTGATTGGCTGGCTGATTGCCAGTATCTACATTGTGAATGAAGGCGAGCGCGGGGTCGTATTGAGGTTCGGCCGTTACCTGGAAACCACATTGCCCGGCCCGCATTTACGTATCTTTCCCATTGATCGGGTGGAAGTTGTGAACGTTGAGCAACGCCGTTTCCGTGAAATCGGTTACCGTTCGGGAGCTGGCGGTGGTCGGCAGCCGGCGATTCGCTCGGTGCCGAAGGAAGCCTTAATGCTGACCCAGGATGAGAACATTGTGGATGTCCGGCTGGCAGTGCAATACCAGATCAAGGACCCCCGCGCCTATCTGTTCAGTGTACAGGATGCGGAAAGCGTGCTGGTGCAGGTGGTGGAGAGTGCGACCCGTGAAACTATCGGCAAAAGCACCATGGATTTTGTGTTGACCGAAGGTCGCAGCGACATCGTTGCCGATACCCGTACCTTGAGCCAGAACATTCTGGACAGTTACGGGGCCGGCCTGCAAATCATCACGGTGGTTTTGCAGGACGCCCAGCCGCCAGAAGAAGTGCAGGACGCTTTCGGCGATGCCATCAAGGCGCGTGAAGATGAGCAGCGACTGAAGAATGAAGCTGAGGCTTATTCGAATGAAGTCATTCCACGGGCGCGCGGTCAGGCGGCGCGACGGTTGCAGGAAGCATCCGCCTACAAGGAGCAGGTCATTGCCCAGGCCCAGGGTGAGGCCAGTCGCTTTGAGCAGTTGCTGGCAGCGTATAGTAAAGCGCCAAAAGTAACCCGCGAACGCCTCTATCTGGAAACGCTGGAAACGGTGCTGTCACGAGTAAGCAAGGTGCTGGTGGATGTCACGGGAACCAATAATCTGCTGTATCTGCCGCTCGACCGATTGCTGAAAGCGGGTGACGCCGCGCCCGGCGCCAGCGACGGACGTTCTGCCAACAGTTCGTTGGAGGCATTGCCTGCCTCTGCATCGACGGATGACAGCGCAGCCGCCACGCGCCTGCGTGATTTGAATCGTAATCGGGAGGTGCGCTGATGGCCCGGTCATCATTGTCGATGTCCCGCAATACCGTGCTGGGTGCGTTGGGCGCATTAGTTGCCGTGCTGGCGATGTCGCTGTTCACGGTGGACGAAACGCAGACGGCGATCCGTTTTCAGTTGGGCGAGATTGTCCAAGATAACTATCAACCGGGTCTGCACTGGAAATGGCCGTTGATCAACAATGTCCGCAAGTTTGATCGGCGGTTGCAAACCTTGGACACTGAGCCAGAACGGTTCCTGACGGCGGAAAAGAAGAATGTAATCGTCGACTCTTTCGCTATGTGGCGCATTGAGGATGTGCGGCGGTTCTATACCACGGTTGGCGGTGATGCGACACAAGCTCATGTTCGGTTGGATCAAATCGTCAAGGACAGCTTGCGCAGCGAGTTCAGCAAACGCAGCATTCAGGAAGTGGTGTCAGGTGATCGGCTGCAGATCATGGAAACCCTGAGCCGCCTGCTCCGGGAACAGGCGACGCACTTGGGGATCGCCGCAGTTGATGTGCGGATCAAGCGCATTGACCTGCCCCCCGATGTCAGCAATTCGGTGTTCAGCCGGATGAAGGCTGAGCGGTTGCGGGTGGCCAAGGATTTCCGCTCGCGCGGTGGGGAAGCGGCTGAACGGATTCGTGCTGACGCCGACCGGCAGGGTACGGTGATCTTGGCCGAGGCTTACCGTGATGCCGAGCGTCAGCGCGGTGAAGGCGACGCCCAAGCTGCAGATATTTATGCGCAAGCTTATGGCAAGGATCAGGATTTCTACAGCTTCCATCGCAGCCTGAACGCCTACCGGCAGAGTTTCAACAGCCGGGATGACGTCTTGGTCATACAACCAGATTCACAATTCTTCCGCTACTTGAACCAGGCGCAACCCGGCGCAGCGCCGCAATCCAAGCCCGCGCCATGATGGCTGCAATCCGTCGCCATCACGACACGGTGTTGCGTCGATGACGGGACGTCGCTATGTGGGATGAGCTGCTGGCGGCGTTTGGCCTGATGCTGGCGCTGGAAGGCATCTTGCCCTTTCTCAGCCCTGATTCATTTCGTCAAACCTTGCAGCGGATGGTTCGTTTGGAGAACCGAGTTTTGCGATGGGCTGGCTTGTCCAGCATGGGGCTAGGTTTGGCCGTGCTGTATTTTTTCCGCTGAAGCCGATCAGATTGAAAATTGACCCACCCATGACCCCATGATTTTACCTCCATGATCGCCGAAGACTGCTGGTTATTGCCTGAAGGTATTGAGGAAATCCTGCCACCGGCTGCCGGGCGGCTGGAACGGTTGCGCCGTCAACTGCTCGACCTGTATGAAAGTTGGGGTTACGAACTGATTGTTCCGCCGCTCATTGAGTTTCTCGAATCGCTGCTGACCGGGGCGGGTGATGATCTGGAATTGCAAACCTTTAAGCTGACGGATCAGTTGAGCGGACGGATGATGGGGGTGCGGGCCGATATGACCCCACAGGCGGCGCGGATCGACGCGCATCTACTCAAACGCCGGGAGCCGGTGCGGCTCTGTTATATGGGGCCGGTGCTGCGCACTCGCGCCGACGGTTTCGGCGGTTCCCGCAGCCCTTATCAGGCTGGCGTAGAGTTGTACGGTCATCGTGGCCATGAAAGCGACCTGGAAGTGCTGTTGCTGCTACTGGAGACACTGCGCGCTGCGGGTATCGATGAGGCGCATCTGGATTTAGGCCATGTCGCGGTGTTTCGCGAACTGGTCCGGCAGGCGGGGTTGAGTGTCGAGCGCGAGCGGGTGCTGTTCGAGGCGTTGCAGCGCAAGGCCTTGCCGGAAATCCATCAACACCTCACCGAGTGGGCATTGCCCGCGCCATGCCGCGAGTGGTTCCAGGTGTTGGCGACGTTGAACGGCGGGCCAGAGACGCTCGATGATGCGGAGACGCAGTTGGCCGTGAATGGGGCGGTAGTGCGCGAGGCGCTGATGACGTTGCGGCGATTAGTGGCGGCATTGCGCCAGCAGTGGCCGGACCTGCCGATTCACATTGATCTGGCGGAATTGCGTGGCTATCACTATCACACGGGCGTTCTGTTTTCCGCCTATACGCCGGGACAAGGCCAGGCTGTGGCGCAAGGCGGACGTTATGACGAGATTGGCCAAGTGTTTGGCCGGGCGCGACCCGCGACCGGGTTTAGCACTGATTTGGCGACGCTGCTGCGGTTAAGTTCAACACAACCGGTTGTCAGGGTTGGTATTTATGCTCCGCCGGTGGGCGATGCGGGGTTGGAGGGGCAGGTGGCGCTGTTGCGCGGCCAGGGCGAACGGGTGGTTCGAGCGTTACCAGGCACGGAGGCGGAGCCGCATAGCCTGGGATGTGACCGGAGACTGGTGCAGCAGGCGGGGAAGTGGGTCGTGAACTGGTTGCCGAATTCAGTAAATTATACAGGAATTTGACATGGGCAAGAATGTAGTGGTCATTGGCGCGCAATGGGGCGACGAAGGCAAGGGCAAGGTGGTCGATTGGCTGACCGAGCGGGCCGCAGCAGTGGTGCGGTTTCAGGGTGGCCACAACGCCGGGCATACGCTGGTGATCAACGGCCAGAAGACTGTATTGCATCTCATTCCCTCCGGCATTTTGCGCGAAGGCGTCGCTTGCCTGATTGGCAATGGGGTGGTGCTGTCGCCGGCGGCGTTGCTGACTGAGATTGACCGACTGGAGCAGCAAGGCGTGGCGGTGATGGCGCGACTCAGGGTTAGCGAGTCCTGCCCGCTCATTTTGCCTTATCACATCGCTTTGGATCAGGCGCGTGAGAAGGCGCGGGGCGATCGGGCAATTGGCACGACTGGACGCGGCATTGGTCCAGCTTACGAGGATAAGGCAGCGCGGCGCGCACTACGTTTGGGTGATATGTTTCATCCAGAGCGTTTCGCCGCCAAGCTGGGCGAAGTACTCGATTTTCATAATTTTGTGTTGCAACGCTATTTTCAGACGGAGCCGGTCGATTACCACAAAGTGCTCGATGAAACACTGACCATGGCTGAACGGTTGCATCCCCTGGCGGCGGATGTCACCGGATTGCTGGACGCACATCGCCGGCGCGGCGACCACCTGTTGTTTGAAGGTGCGCAGGGGGCGATGCTGGACATTGACCACGGCACCTATCCCTATGTGACCTCTTCCAACACCACTGCGGGCAGTGCAGCGACCGGCACCGGTTTGGGGCCGTGCTATCTGGATTATGTGTTGGGCATCACCAAGGCGTATACCACCCGGGTTGGCGGGGGGCCGTTCCCGACCGAGTTGTTCGACGCAACTGGCGAATATTTGGTTGAGCGGGGACATGAGTTCGGTTCAACCACCGGTCGGCGGCGGCGCTGCGGCTGGTTCGATGCGGTTGCCTTGCGCCGTTCCATTTTGAATAACAGCGCGACAGGGCTGTGCGTGACCAAGTTGGACGTACTGGATGGGCTGGACCGTATCCAGATGTGCGTAGGTTATCAATGTGGGTCAGAACGGCTGGATCACGCACCGTTGGGCGCCGAGGCGTTGGCGACGTGTGAACCGATCTACGAGGAGATGCCGGGTTGGCGGGATTCCACCGCCGGGGTACGGCGTTATGAAGACTTGCCGGCAAACGCCCAAGCGTATTTGCAGCGCATGGAGGCATTAGCCGATGTGCCGATTGACATGATTTCCACTGGGCCGGATCGAGTGGACACCATCGTGTTGCGTGATCCGTTTGCCGCTCATTGAGTGCCGAGTCGCGTCGTTGTCGCGCCCTGCCAGTTTAGTAAAGCACCTGCGCCTCGGTGATTTCTTCACTGCGCAAATTCAGGGTTGCGGTGCCACTGCTTTTACGGATCGTGATTCTGACCATGCCTTCTGCAATAGTTTCCAATTTTCCTCGATAGCTGGCGCCGGCGCGGGTCTGCAATTTGGCGATTTTGCCGATATGTTGACTGAGGGCGCCGACTGCAACCGGGTGGAAGGACTGCTTGATGACGGGGGGCTTCGGTAGTACCGGCGCAACGGTTTCTTGTGCTGCTTCCTCGGCTAGCGTCCGTTGTTCACCGATGCCCAGCGCTTTGGTGACCCGGGCGGTATCCCACTCCACGCTGAGATCATTGACCACCTGATCGTTCACCTTGACGGTCAAGCCGGCTAGCTTGACCACATCTTCTGCTGTGTAGAGCGGTAATTCGGCAGGGTCGATAGGGATGGGAGGTTGGGCAGTCACGGTGATTTGCTCACCCTCGGTCAGATAACGCTGATAGGCGGCTATCAGTCCCGGCCCTGGGTTGATGCCGTTGGTGCGCAGACGCTCCACTAACAGCCGCACATGTTCAGCGATATATTCGTTAATCGGTTTGCCAGCCTTGATCGCGCAATAGTTGTTGCGGCGAGTGTTATAACCGTCGTCCTGGAGAATGGCGCGCAGGCTTGCCAATTTAGGCGTCAGTGATGTAGCCAGGTCGGTCATGGACGTGAGGGGCGAGGTCAGGGCAAAACCCATGTCCAGGTTGAGTGTCGCCCAGTCCCGCGTGTTGCTGTTAACGTACACATTCATTTGGTTGGCGTCGAGACGATAGCCGACTTTCATATTGCCGACGAAGCGGTCGTAACCCATCTCCTGCCATTCGTTCCCGCTGAAACGACTGACCGCCCCGCAACCCAGGGTTCCCAGATCATCGAACGGCGACCGTTGATGTGGGGGCAGTGGCTTGGCGCCGACAATATCGCCGTGCAGAGGTAAATCGAGTTGGTGAATGGAGAGCGACATGGCGCCGGGAAGCTGGCCTTGGCTGAGTTGCCAGCGGATGTTGAGCAGGGCCAGGATATTGGGCGCGTTGAGGCGAATGGCGCCGATGGAAATGACGTCATTGACGAAGTGAGGAATGATCTTGATTTGCTTGACGCCGGTCGAACCGGTGGGCAGGACTTCAATCCCGTCGTAACTGATTTCCGCAAAGGGTTTGGCAGCGGCAACGATTTGTTCAACCTGCTGTTGGGTGCTGTACCACAGATAACCCCAAACGCCGCCAGTGATCAGCACCAGAACGACGATGAGGGTTATCAGGAGAGTCTTCAGTTTACGCATGGATGAGCATCCTCGGAGTCTATTCTGAATAGCGGTCATGATACTCCGCGACAAGGAACCTTGCTCAAGGTCGTTTGTTCAGGGCGGGCCATTTGTTAAGCTTGTGCAAAGTTGCCAAATGCTAGGCTTACCGCCCATCACCAGGAGTCGCGCCGTTCATGAATTTCACGCAAATAGGGTTACAGGTTCCGACGCTGTTGCTGCCTCGAACCAGCACGGACCTGACGAAATGGGCAGTGGTAGCCTGCGATCAGTACACTTCGCAGCCGGATTATTGGGCGCGGGTGGAAGCGTTGGTTGGCGATGCCCCCTCGACCTTGCGACTCATCTTGCCGGAAGTTGATCTGGGCGCAACGGACGAGGCGCAACGCATCGCCGCTATTCATGAGACCATGCAGCGTTATTTGACCGAGGGGGTGCTGACACCGCAGCCGCCAGGACTGGCGCTGGTGGAGCGGGAGACGGTGCGAGGCCGTACCCGGCGGGGATTGGTCGCGGCCCTGGATTTGGAGCATTACGACTTCAACCCCGGTGCGAAAACCCTGATTCGACCGACGGAAGGCACGATCATGGAGCGATTGCCACCCAGAGTTCGGGTGCGTGAACAAGCGCCGCTGGAATTGCCGCATGTTATGGTGCTGATTGATGATTCGCAGCACATGGTCATTGATCCCCTGTTCGCTGAGCCGCTGGAGCCGCTGTATGATGCGCCGCTGATGTTGGACAGCGGACGAGTGTGCGGCAGGCGGTTGGATCATCCGTTATTGATCCAGTGGGTTGTGGAGCAGTTGAGCCGATTGGCGGACCCGGCGGCGTTCAGTGCCCGGTATGGCGTCACGAATGAACCGGTGTTGTTGTACGCCATGGGCGATGGCAACCATTCTTTCGCCACGGCCAAGATTCTCTGGGAAAATCTCAAGCGCGCTGCACCCAATCCTACCGCGATTATGGACCATCCCGCTCGCCATGCGTTGGTGGAGTTGGTCAATTTACACGACGAAGGGTTGGTGTTTGAAGCCATTCATCGAGTGGTGTTTGGCGTTGCCCCGGATCATCTGCTGGCCGGGTTAACGGCGTTCTGCCTGGCGCAGGGTTCAGCGGTGACGGTGCAGGATTACCCCTCATGGCCGCTGGCGCGTCAGGCCTGGCAGACCACGCAAGATCCCGGCCGGCACGTCATCGCCTTTACCAGCAGTGGTCGTCATGGTGTGTTGAGCTTCGATCGACCGCGCCTGACCTTGCCCGTCGCCAGCTTGCAGGCGTTTCTGGATGACTACCTGACGCAACAACCCGACGCCCGAATCGATTACATCCACGGTGAAGACGCCTTGGAGCGACTCAGCGCGCAACCCGGCAACCTCGGTTTTTATCTGCCCACCCTGGATAAGAACGACTTCTTCCGCACGGTGATCCGTGATGGCGCGTTGCCACGTAAAACCTTCTCCATGGGCGAAGCGGATGAAAAGCGGTTTTATCTGGAGTGTCGGCGGATTTTTTAAGCGAGAATTTCCATGGCCAAGGCCCCGGACCTGGCGCGAGTGCGCAATATTGGCATTGCCGCGCACATCGATGCTGGCAAGACCACACTGACCGAACGGATGCTGTATTACGCCGGTGTGTCCCACAAAATCGGCGAAGTCCATGAGGGTGCGGCCCACATGGATTATATGGTCGAAGAGCAGCAGCATGGTATCACCATCACCGCCGCAGTGACCCGGTTGCCTTGGCGAGAGCATCTGATTCAACTCATTGATACCCCTGGCCATGTCGATTTCACCATCGAGGTCGAGCGTTCCATGCGGGTGCTGGACGGCTGCATCATCGTGCTCGATGGGGTGCGGGGCGTGGAGCCGCAGACGGAAACAGTCTGGCGGCAACGCACCCGATTTCAGTTGCCAGCGCTGTTTTTTATTAACAAGCTGGATCGGCCCGGCGCCGATTTCGGGCGAGCATTGACGACCGTTCAAGGCCGATTGGGTGTGGAACCGGTCGCGGTCACCGCGCCGTTGCCTGCCTATGACGGAACGGTGATTCACTTGATCGACAAAACCCGGCTGCGTTTTACCGGCGAACGGGGTGAGCAGGTGGACATTGCGCCCTGCGACGGGGCGATCTGGGAGCAGGTGCGGCCTTGGCGGGAGAGCTTGTTGCTGGCGGCGGCGGAAATGGATGAGGCGCTGGCGGACGTGGTGTTGGCCGGGGAGGAGCCGGAACCGGCCACGGTTTGGGCGGCGCTGCGCCAAGCGACCCTGGCGGGCAAGGTGTATCCCTGTTTCGCTGGCAGCGCCCTGCGCAATCAGGGTGTGCAACCGGTCATGGATAGCGTGATCCGGCTGCTGCCGTCACCGACCGAGCGTCCGCCGAGTCGGGCGCAGCGACCGGATGGCGGCGAGGAAACTGTGGCGATGACCACCGATGGACCTTTGGCAGCGCTGGCGTTCAAGGTGCAACTGTGGGAAGGCCGCCGCCATGTCTTTGCTCGGCTTTATCGCGGCGTACTGAAACCCGGTGACGAGGTGACGATTCCCGGCCCACAAGGCAGCCTGCGTCAGGAGCGGGTCGCCCGATTGTTCGAGGTCGATGCTCATCACCGGACCCGGCTGGAGGAAGCCACGGCCGGGCAGATTGTCCTCATCGCCGGGCTGCGTCAGGCGACGACGGGCGACACCTTATGTGCGCCCGGTCATCCGCTATGGCTGGAGCGAATTGAAACCCGTGAGCCGGTGTTAGGATTGGCGATTGAGCCGCAGTCCAGCAGTGATGAGGCGAAATTGCTGGAGGCGCTGGACAAGTTGCAGCAGGAAGACCCGACCCTGCGGGTCGAAGAGGACGCAGAAACTGGGCAGCGGGTGTTGCGCGGCATGGGTGAACTGCATTTGCAGATTGCCGGGGAACGGTTGCGGCGGGAATTTAATGTCCATATCCGGGTTGGCCAGCCTGATGTGGTGACGCATGAAACGATTGAGCGGACGGCGGAAGCGGATCACCTGTTTTATCGAGTGATCGAGCTGCCCGATGGTAAAAAGCTGGAGATGAAAGCCTGGGCGAAGGTGGCGGTCGAGCCGTTGCGGCGTGGAGCCGGGGTCACCGTGTTGGCGGAGCCGCAGGTACGCCCGACCGGGGTTGATCTGTCTCAGTCGCAGCGAGAGGCCGTTGCGGGTGGAGCCGGGGATGTGTTGACGACTGGCCCGGCAACAGGTGCGCCTTTACAGGATTTGACCTTGCGGGTGTTGGCGGTGGAGTTGTTCAACACCCTATCCAGTCCGCAGGCGCTGCGCATTGTCGTAGCCGAGGCGGCGCGCAAGGCGCTGTTGCGGGCGGGCGGTTTAGTTCTGCATCCGATCATGATGACCGAGGTGGTGGTTCCCGACAGCGATGTCGGAACGGTGATGGGTGATTTGCAATCCCGTCGGGCGGTCATTCGGGATACGACCACTCTGGGCGAGATGACCGTGATTCACTGCGATTGCGCTTTGGATCGGCTGCTTGGCTATATCACCGACCTGCGCGGCATGACTCGCGGACGCGGCCAGTTCACAATGACGTTTGACCGGTTTGATGCGGTCTGAATTTAAGTGAACAATTGCGCTGCCGCTTCAGGATGGCTGGCGAAATATAAATGCAGATACGAAGCCGTCAGCCGTCCGACTCGATACACCGCCTCACCGGGTTGGCCCTTCCGTTGGCGGCGACCATAAGCCAGAGGGGTTAGCGGGGTTTCCAGCTTCGAGTGATGAAAGGTATGCCCGCGTAACTCACCTTCCGGTAACTCTACCGATTGCATACCCAGTCCGACCAGTCTGGATTGCAGCGTGGCATGGCCGGGCAATAAGCCGAGCATCGGCGCCCGATAACCCGTTTGGTCCGCCAATGATTCCAGCGTATACAGCAGGCCACCGCATTCCGCGTAAATCGGTTTGCCCGCTGCATGATGCTGACGTAAGGCCGTTTGCAGGGTTTGATTGCTGGCCAACGTATCCAGGTGCAGTTCCGGGTAGCCGCCGGGCAGATAAATCGCATCCACTTCCGGTAATTCGGCGTCGGTCAGCGGCGAAAAGAACGTTAATTCCGCACCCAGCGCCCGCAGCGTGTCCAGGTTGGCCGGGTAGAGAAATGCAAACGCCAGGTCGCGGGCGATCCCAATGCGCACGCCTTTGAGCCGTGGTGGGGGTGGTTTTAACGTGACGGTGGGGAAAGTGACGGGCGGCGGCAATTCAGCCAGGCCCGTTTGGGCGATACGGGCTGCGATCGCATCCAGCCGTTTCTCCAAATCGGCAATTTCCGCCGCCTGCACTAGACCGAGGTGCCGGTCGGGCAGGGTGATTTCACTGTCACGCGGCAGCCAGCCGAAATAGCGAAGAGTGGGTGGCAGGCTTTCGGCCAGCAGTTCGGCGTGGCCCGGCCCTGCGACCCGGTTTGCCAGCACTCCGGCGAAAGGCAGGCTGGGGCGATAATGCGCCAAGCCGTGAGCCACTGCGCCGAAGGTCTGGGCCATGGCGTGGGCGTTGATCAGCGCCAGCACCGGGACGTCAAACTGGGTAGCGAGATCGGCGCTGGAGGGCGTTCCATCGAACAGGCCCATGACGCCTTCAATCAGGATCAAGTCCGCTTCCCGCGCAGCCTGATGGAGCAGGGCTTGACAGTCGCGTTCGCCGACCATCCACAGGTCGAGTTGATAGACCGGCTGGCCGGAAGCACGCTCCAGAATCATCGGGTCGAGAAAGTCCGGGCCGGTTTTGAATACCCGCACGTTACGGCCCTGGTTGCGGTGATAGCGGGCCAGGCCAGCCATAACGGTCGTTTTTCCCTGGCCGGAGGCTGGGGCGCTGAGCAGGAGAGCGGGGCAGTTTGCAGAGGTCATGAGGAGAAAGATTAAAGGTAAAAGACCGAGGTTGAAAGCCTTTAACCTTTGACCTTTTCCCTCTAACCTAACGTGATGCGTCCCGAAACTCCTGAACTCCAACAATCCCTGCGCTACGGTTACACTACAGGCGCTTGCGCCACGGCAACCAGCCTGGCGGCGGCCAGCCGGCTGTTAACAGGCATTGAGCCGGATGCCATTGACATTACCTTGCCGCGCGGCCCGTCAGCGCGGTTCCGGCTGGAATACTGCCAGTTGATAGAGACTGGCGTGGAGGCAGCGGTTATTAAGGATGCCGGCGACGATCCCGATGTGACGCACGGGGCGCTGATCTTTGCCCAGGTCGCGTTGAGGGAAGCGCCAGGCGTGCGTTTTCGTGCGGGGCCGGGCGTCGGGACGGTGACTTTACCCGGGTTGCCGATTCCAGTCGGTGAACCGGCGATCAACCCCACTCCACGCCGGATGATCACGGAACATCTGGCCCGATTGGCCGTGATGACCGATTATGGTGGTGGTTTTGAAGTCACAATCGGCGTTGAAAATGGGACAGCACTGGCGCTGAAAACGCTGAATCCGCGGTTGGGCATCGTCGGTGGCTTATCCATTCTCGGCACTACGGGCATCGTTCGGCCCTTCTCCTGCTCGGCCTACATCGCTTCTATCCAGCAAGCCATTGATGTTGCCTGCGTCAACGGCTTGACCCACATCGCGGCCTGCACCGGCGCGGCCAGTGAGCGACTGATGCGCGTTCAATACGACTTGCCGGACATGGCGTTGATTGAAATGGGTGATTTCGTCGGAGCGGTGTTGAAGCATCTACGCCGGGCGCCCATCCCTCAGTTGAGTCTGGCGGGTGGTTTCGGCAAGATCAGTAAGCTGGCGGCGGGACATTTGGACTTGCACAGCCGCCGTTCCAGCGTTGACTTGGCCTTGTTGGCCGTGGAGGCAGCGGCTCTAGGCGCGGATTCGGTGTTGCAGGCAGCGATGCGCGCTGCTAACACCAGTCAGCAGGCGCTAGCCATGGCGGATGCGGCGGGTTTACCGTTGGGCGAGCGGATTTGCGTTATGGCCCGTGATCAAGCCCGCGCTATTCTGCCGCTGGATGTTGTGGTGGAAGTGTGGGCGATTGACCGTGAGGGGCGACCGGTGGGACGTACTGATTTCGCCCGTGGAGGCCAGGGATGAAGCCCTGTCTTCCGGCGGATTCGGGGGATTTCGCCGGATGCGGTTGCTGATTCTGGGCGGCGTCGGCGAAGCGCTGAAGCTGGCGCGTACTTTATTACCGATTTATACCATCATCTACAGTATTGCAGGCGTGGGTAAGGGACGAGTCCCGGATTTACCTTGCACAGTGCGCGTCGGCGGCTTTGGCGGCGCCGAAGGGTTAGCAGCGTTTCTGCGTGAACGGGACATCCACTTACTGATGGACGCCACGCATCCTTACGCCGCGCAAATCAGCCTCAACGCCACTCTGGCGGCGCACATGACCAACATCCCTTTATGGGCCTACCGGCGTCCAGCCTGGCAACCGGAACCGGGCGACGACTGGTGTTTTGTCACAGACTGGATCGAGATGGAAACGGCGCTGCGGGAGTTTCAACGTCCATTCTTCACAATCGGACTGGAGCCTCTACGCCACGTTGCGGATATTCCTGCTGAACAACATTGGCTGGTACGTTGTCTGGCGGCGGAACCGCCCGCTTCGCCACATTTAACCCTGCGTTGCGCAACCGGACCATTCTCGCTGGAACAGGAATTAGCATTACTCAGCGATTATCAAATCGATGTGCTGGTGGCTAAAAACAGCGGCGGTGCAGCAGTTGAAGCCAAGTTAACGGCAGCGCGGCGACTGAAGATTCCCGTCGTGATGCTGAAACGGCCGACGTTGCCAGCCGCAGACCGGGAATTTACCGAAGCGAGTTCAATGGTTAAGGCGCTACAAGATCTGGTGCAGAAACCATGAAACTCAACGATTTTTCCGATACCACTCAGCATGTTCGGCACTGTAGAGATAGGATTCGGGAAATCCCTTCGGCTGAATGACGCGTCCCACCAAAATGAGCGCAGTGCGCGTGAAACCCTTGGCTTCAACCTGTTCGGCGATATCAGCCAGCGTGCCGACCACCCCATCCTGATCCGGCCAGGAAACCCGGTGCAGTACCGCCACGGGACAGTCTGCGCCGTAATGCGGAGTCAGTTCCTCTACAATTTCCCGCAACTTGTCCACGCTGAGATAGATTGCCATGGTAGCCCGATGCTGGGCTAATTCCGGCAGGCTTTCTCCTTCAGGCACGGGCGTTTTACCAGCATGGCGGGTGAGAATGATCGTCTGGCTAATCCCTGGCAAAGTCAATTCCCGGCGTAACAGAGCTGCACCGGCGAACGCAGCGGTCACGCCTGGGATGACCTGGTAGGGAATATCCAGCTTCTCCAATTCGCGCATTTGTTCACCAATCGCCCCATACAGCGCCGGATCGCCAGTATGCACCCGCGCCACATCCAGTCCTTGCCCATGCGCGGTGCGGATACGGGTAATGATATTGTCAAGACTCAGATCAGCGGTGTTGACAATTTCAGCGCCGGGATTGGCGGTTAAAACCACCTCTCTAGGCACCAGTGAACCGGCATACAGCACCACTGAGCATTCACGGATCAACCGCTGACCTTTGACGGTGATCAATTCAGGGTCGCCGGGACCGGCGCCGATGAAATAGACAGTCATTCAAATATTCCTTGATCCAAGGCTTCCAGCAGTTTCGGATGGATACCATCAAAGCGGACGATGCGTTTACCCTGGTGATCCTTAAGAAATTCTTCTGCTTCCACCTGCGTGGCCAGCGGGATCAATTCATGACCCATCGGGCCAAGCGTGTCGGAACCGATCACATACCAGGCTGAGCGGGCGTCAATGCGGGTGACGCTATAATAGTCGGTCACGCCTATCGCCGCGATGTCCACCTGAGTGTGATCTGGCGCATATTTAGACCTATTTAACAGGTACTTGAACAAGTCTTTGGCGCCATCGAAATGGTGAGCGTGGCCATCTTTATACAGCACGGTCGCTATCCAGTCCGGGTAGAGGGCGACAAACATGCCGCAGACCGGGCAGGTGTCTTTGGCGCCAGGAGCGGGGAGTTGCAGGCCTTCGCTCCCAGCCGGCGATAACAGGCTAAACGTCAGGAGAAGTGCTGCCAGCCAGCGGCATTTTCCCCACTCCTGCTTTCGCCCGCCAAGAAGGAAGGCGTACAACAATCGCTGCGGACTACTGTCCATGTCCGGCCTGACCGGCAGCATGGGTTCTCTTCTCAGCCCGCTTTTTGCGGATCATGGTGGTATCGCCAGCCATGCTTTGATAGGCAGCCTGTAACGCCGTATCGAAATTGCCCAATTCGCCGCCCTGTTCAGCCTTGACCGCTTCAGCGACTGTTTTGGTGGCAAAAGCGACCTTGCTCTGTTTAGTCATGACCCCTGGTAGCTTCGAGCCGATCAAATAGGTCGCTGCATCGACGTTGACCAACGGTTTCAGGTCGGTGGTCGCGCCGAAATCAGCGGCATAGATGGCTTTCGGTCCCCGATCGAGATTCAACGCCAAGCTGAGCGCGGCGCAATGCAGGGAGCAGGTTGCATCGACCAGATCATCCTGGTAGTGCACCAGATGGCGGCTATGATGGTACTGCTGACGATCCATACCGCAGTAGGGGCATTTAGGATATTTGGCTAACTCGTTGTCGAGCGGCTTAGGGTCCGGCACGGTCTTGGGGACGAATTGCAGCGGTGTGCCATCATGTTGGCAGTTTTCGGCATGAGCTGGCGAACTCAGTGCGGCGACACCGACCGCCGCGCCGGTGATCGTAAGGATACGGAGAACTTGGCGACGTTCGGTCTGGATCGGGTCGTTCATAGGTGCAGTCTGATGAGTTGTGATTGTAGAAACTGTGATTTTAAGACAAAAGTGTATGAGCAGTGCTGAAAATACTCAAAGCAGGCCACTGAGCGCCTGGGTCAAAGCTTCAGGGGTCGATTCGCCGATAATTCGGGCGCGGACGACGCCCTTTCGATCAATAAGGTAAGTCGTCGGTAGGCCGACCACCTGATAGCGGCGCATGACTTCGCCCTGTCGGTCGAGCAGCGCTTCATAGGAAATGTCCAGTTTCTCAATGAATGTCCGCACGGTTTCCGGTGGTTGCATAACGTTGATAGCGAGGATGGCCAGGCCCTGACCACGGTACTGACGATAAAACGGCTCCAACGCCTGCATCTCGCTGTGGCAGTAAGGACACCAGTCCGCCCAGAAGCGTAGAACAACTACTTGGCCCTGATACTGTTCCGGAAAGCGGGCGCGGGCGCCATCCAGCCGTTCCAGGATGAACTGTGGGGCAGAAGCACCATTTTTGATCATGGGTAATTCTTGCTCGCAGCCAGCGAGGAGAGCCAGCAGGAGAAGACAACCAAGAGACCGCAGGAGTGTCATTGAGGGCCTAATTGAGCAAAATCAAAGAAGATCGCAGCATCAGCCAAGTCGCCACTCCGTAGAATAACCCAAACCCGGCTAGCGCCAGCCAGGACAATCGCCGAACGGCCCCAGGAATGATTGCCTGCAAGCTGGTCGTTTGGCGAAAGAGGGCAATGAGTCCGGCGCTCAATCCAGCGGCGGTCGCAGCGAACAGTGGTAGATAAAGCCCATAGCCGACATAATCATAGCCCGCCTTCAGCAGACAAAATGGGCAGTGATGATTTGGACTTTCATACACATACAGCGATAGAAAGGCAATGATGGCGACGATCGCAACGCCGAAGCCCAGGACGCTGGCAGCGGCAAACAACGGTCCCAGTCCCAACCATCGTTGGAACCCCAGCCCCACTACTAACAGCCCTCCTGCCATGCCGTAAAATACGGCCAGCGCCGGCCGTGCTGGCCATCCCGCGAGCTCCGCTGCGACGCTTTGGCCTTCTGCGCTGAATAGCGAACCACAACAGGAGGTCATCACTTCCGGCTCCAGCCCCAGGAAAAAGCGGGTTTGTAGCGCGCCTTCCAGCACTGTCAGCGGCGCAATGGCCAATAGCAGCCCGTATTTCACCCGCACCAGTGGGTAGTCGTAGCCCTGGTTATCCACCCGGTTCAACCATAGCCATAGCGCCGCCAGAAAAAATCCGGTGATTTTCAGCAGCAGCGTGGGAAAGCCGAACGCGTTGATATTCAACACTCCCGTGGCGCACATCGCCCCGACGAACTGGCTGGACAGATTTTCGGCGGTGTGGACGAACAGCAGCAGCGACAATAGCTCCGCGCCCAAAGCAAAACCAAGCAGGGTAGAAATCAGGTAGGTTTCCCGTTCCAGCCGCACCTGCAATTCACTACCGCTGTGCATATCCCAATAGCGCAAAATCCGCCAAGCAAAGCTGCCTGCCAGCAGCATCACACCAGCAACACTGAGAGCGATGAGTTGCAAAGCGACGATAGCGGGAGTGATCAACATGACGAATCCCTGGCGATTTGCCCATCTTGTAACTCAATAACCCGGCTCACTGAAATCGCCTCGAACACCAGTGGATCGTGGCTACTGATGAACACCGTTCGATCCTGTGCCGCCAGTTTACCCAGCAGCGCCAGCACTTCGCGGGACCGGGCGCTGTCGAGATGCGCCGTTGGTTCGTCAGCAATGATCACGCCTGGGTTATTGATCAGTGCGCGAGCCAGGGCAGTGCGTTGCGCCTCGCCGCCAGACAGCCATTCCACTGGATTGGCGGCTTTCTCACCCAAGCCGAACTGTTCCAGCAAGTCTTGCGCAGCGCGGACCAGTTCCTGATAAGGCCTGCCCAGTGGATAGGCCGGCAACATGACGTTTTCCAGCACGGTCAGTCCGCGAATTAGATTGAATTGCTGGAACACGAAGCCAAAGGTATGCCGCCGCACGTCGGTCAGAAACCGTTCCGGCAGGTTGGAGAGCAGTCGCCCATTGAGGGTGATCCGCCCACGGGTCGGACGCGCCAACGCGCCCACCAAGGTCAACAACGTGGTTTTTCCGGAACCACTGGGTCCGGTGAAGACAGTGACACCGCCGCGTTTTAGGGTCAGGTTCACTGCATGTAACGCCCGGCATTCATTGGGCTGGCCTTGATGGAACATTTTGCTGACTGTGTTGAATTCAATCATTCAACGCGCCACCATCGCTGCCTGCATCCGCTCCAGACCTTCCGCCAATAGCGCCCGTGAACAACCAAAATTCAACCGCACAAAACCTGCGCCGCCTGGCCCGAAGGTCGCGCCGTCATTCAACGCTACGCCAGCCCGTTGCAGAAAGAATTCATGAGGATTGCCGGGAATACCCGCCTTCCGACAGTCTAGCCAGGCCAGATAAGTGGCTTCCGGGATGGTCATATGCAGACCGGGCAGATAGCGGTGGACAAAATCAGCGAGGTAGTCCCGGTTAGCGGCCAAGTAGCGCAACAATTCTTGTAGCCAGTCGCCACCGTGTTGATAAGCCGCTTGCGCCGCAACCAGTCCGAGGACATTGACATCCGGGACGATGCCGCGCAGCGCCTGTTTGAAGCGCTGACGCAGTTCCGAGTTTTGAATAATAGCGAAACTGGCGCCCAGACCGGGGATGTTGAAGGTTTTGCTGGGGGCCATCAGGGTGATGCAGCGTCGGGCCATGTCCGAGCTCAGGGTAGCGAAAGGCGTATGCCGCCGTCCATCCAGCAGCAGGTCACAGTGGATTTCGTCGGAGCAGACCGTGAGATCGTGGCGCTCACAAAAAGCGGCCAATCGAGCCAGTTCGTTCTGATTGAATGCCCGTCCAACGGGATTGTGTGGGTGGCAAAGAATGAACAGTCGGGTCCGTGGGCTAATAGCGGCGGCGAATGCGGTGTCGTCGAATGTGTAGTAAAGCTGCCCGTTGCGTAATTCGGCTGTCAGCTCAGCAGTCATTAACCGCCGTTCCTGGTAGCCGGGCGCAGCCAGGAATGGCGGATAGACCGGTGTTTGCACCAGGACTTCGTCACCCGGCTCGCCGATCGCCCGACACACGACATTCAACCCGCAGACCAGCCCCGGCAGATAAACGATCTGCTCCGGCGTCACCGTCCAGTCGTAGCGATCGGCCATCCGGGCGCACAGCGTTTCCGTCAGCGCATCCGGCGGCGCGCCGTAACCGAATATGCCATGCGCAATTCGTTGATGGAGGGCAGCCAAGACCCACTCCGGAGCGGGGAAGTCCATATCTGCGACCCACAGTGGCAGGACATTGCCGTAGCGATGCCATTTCAGGCTATCAGTATTGTGGCGGGAGGGAAGACGATCAAAGTTATAGGGCATGGCGATGCAGACTATTTTACTGGTGATTGTCAAGAGCTGCCTGGCCGTGGCGCTCTGGAAAGTTTATCGGGTGGGTGGGGTGGTGGGAGAATCCACCGATTACACCAGATTATGTATCTGTTGCATGTGGTTGTAGGCCAGACTCGACACTTCCCGGATGACGTTACCACGGTCATTGATCCACGTTCGGTAATTGTTTGCGGAGCGGGCTTTCTCGATGATGCCGATGAAGATATAGGGATAGCGATAGCCATTGCGTCCTTGGGCGATCAGGATGCCCATATCGCCGCACAATCGGGCGGTGGTGCCGGTTTTGTCGATGACCCAGGTTTGCCGGGCTACGCCGTAGGCGTCGGAGTAGATCCGGTCGCGGTTTGGGAGGTTCATCAGTCGCTTCAGTTCAGCCGAGTAGGGGAATTGGTCGTACCAGAGGGCGTGTAGAAAGCGGTGATAGTCGAGGGCGGACGCTTTATTGCGATAGGTGCGGCCGCCGCCGGGAATACGTTCAACGATCCGAGTATGGCGAAAAATACCGGGATGGTTACGCTTCAAGGTGTATTCCGCTTCCGCAGGGCCGGAATAGCGACTGGTGCGATTCAGCAACTCAATAAAATAGTTAGTGGCATTGTTGTCGCTACGCTGGATCATTGCCTCCATTCGGTTGCGGTGAAATGTTGTGTATTGCAACCGGCCCTCGCGGACCTTGTGGAAAAACGCCAGAGCAATAAAGGGCTTGACCATACTGGCGCTTTGATAAGGGCGGTTGGCGTTGATCGCTGCTAGATACTGTTGGGTGGTGAAGTCATAAACCAGCCAGGCCGTTTGTTCATTTGCGGCGATGCGGCCCATTTGACGCATATTTTTAATATAAAACTCTATTTCCGTTGTCAATGCGTTGATGCGGGGGGCAGGGGGCGCTGCTCGAAAACTCCCTGGCCAGGAGCCCTCAGGCACTCTGTAGTAGTATTGCGCTGCATCACTGGCGGAAGAAGCCAATCCAACAGCAGCGGCGAACATTGTCCCCAAACTGGCGAGGAATGTGCGTCTGGACGGATCGAGTAACAGGCAAGGCTCACCATCAGTAGAATCCGGAGGAGATGGTTGGGCGGATGTCATGAGGCGATCTCCCGATGGAAGAGGCGGGCTAGTGGGACAAATAAGTGCTTAACACTGTCGGAAATTATCGTCTTATGACGTGGAATTCAACCAGAATTGGGATTCTCTGCAATGAGCGACCGCTTTTCCCAGAAAAGTGCCATCAGGAATAACCCCGATTTTATTCGATAAAACCCTTATTTACTCCCTGGTTTTAGGTCGTAAGCTAAGGTGACCGATTTTTTATAAAATAAATCTATAATTTTTAAAAAATAATGCGTTGCTCCAGCCAGGCGCGGGGAGAGGCGGCAACGCCACCGACCACTGAAGCGAGGAATTGAACGAAATGAAAAGCGAAATTGCCCGGCCAGTGAAGGCCAGAAGGCATGGTAATGAAGGATTGACGCCAGTAGATAAGTACGGTTGTCCTTATCGTGGAACGGCCTCATGCGTGAGCGCCAGTGGTGGCAGCTATTGCGGCGGTTATGGCGGCGATACGCCTATCCGGGGCACCCAAATGCACTCAGTCCGATGTTTGGAAGAGAATAATGCTGATTTTTTGCTCTATCGTTGGTTGAAGACGCCGCGTCATTTAGCTGATCCCCTGCCACATCGCTAACAATCTGCTGTTCCGATCCCCCTCTCCTGCAAGAGGGGGAATCTAACGTTCGATTTGAACCCGAATCTTCTGATCGTTCTGCCACTCACCAACGATTTTTTGGCCGTTCTCGTAAAGTACGCCTTGGCCATGCTTGCGGCCATTGCGCCATTCGCCCTCATAACGGTCGCCATTGCTGTAGTAATAAATGCCTTGACCGTTAGGCTGATCGTTAGCGAATTCACCCACATATTTGTCGCCCCGGCCCGCGTAGAGATAAGTCCCTTGGCCATGTTTGCGGCCGCTGCGCCATTCACCATCGTAACGGTTGCCGCTACGGTAGTAATAGGTACCCTGGCCGCTGATGATGCCGTTACGCCATTCGCCCACGTACTTTTCACCTCGTCCCGCGTAGACATAGGTTCCCTGGCCGTGCATCTTGGCATTACGAAAATCGCCGGAGTATTCGCTGCCATCGGGGTATCGGTAAGTTCCCCGTCCGGTGTCGCAAATGCCACTGAGACAGTTGGCGGCTTGCGAACTGGCTTTAGCCGTCTGGGTCTCGGGCGCACGCGGCGGCGTTGGTTTCTCTTCCTCTTCAGGGGATTCAGTCACCGGAGCGGATTCCGACCGGCGGCGCTCTGGAACAGGCGCAGCAGCACTGGCAGTTTCGAGTTTCCGAGGCAGCACGGCGGTGATTGAGCTTTCATCGCCAGGGGCGAGATCGACCTTGCCGTTCCAGTCGGTATAGCCTTCCCGACGGACACGCACCCGGTAGGAGCCCGGACGCATTTCAATCTGCATCGGCGTTGTGCCGACCTTGCGGTTGTTGATCCAGATTTCGGCGTCTTCAACATCCGCACGGACCAACAACTGAGCTGGTGTCCCCGCAGGAGTCTGTTTTTGCGTCGCGGCCCGACTGGCCTCGTCCAGGATGCCCTGCGGTGAGGTCGTGATTTGCAGGCTGACATCTTCATCGGTTTGCGTTCGGGAAATCTGTGTATGTCGATCCTTGGCGACCACTCGGGTTTCGGAAACGGCCGGAGCAGCTTGCTCAGCGGGCTGTGGAATCGAGACTAGATCAATGGGAGAAACCGGTGTCCGGGGTTCGGGTGTGGCGGGCGATGGCTTGGGTAGGGGCTCAGGTCTGGGCGGTGGAGCCACCGGCTTAGGGGCTTCCGCCAACGCCAGTTGTTCCCGCAGCCGGGACAATTGTGGATGGGAAGGATTGACGGCTTCTATTCGCGCCAGTGAGCTGCGGGCTGATTTGACGTTGTTGCTTTGCAGGGCAGTTGAAACCAGTTCTGCGTAACGGTCGGCGATACGGTCTAGACCCGCTAGCGCTTCGGCGTTGCCGCGATCCCGTTTGATCACTTCACGATAGCAGTCGGCGGCGTTACCACCCTTGCCCGCAGTGAGCCGGTTGGCTTGCAGGTGGGTTTCGCACTGTTGCAGCAGGGCAGCGATTCGGGCCGTATCGTCTATCGGTGGTTTGACAACAGGAGTAGGCGGGGGCGGCGCGGCTTTGGCTTCGCGCAATTGCTTGCGAACGTCTTCACGCAGGGCCAGCAGGCGGCGATGATCGGGCATTTGTTGCAGACCCTGTTCGATGCGCAGGAGACTGGTTTCATAGGAGCGATTTCGTTGATCATCCAACGCCCGCGCCAATAACTCATCCGCCTTACGTTGGCGTTGTTGCGATTCTGCTTTGGCCTGCTCCAGCGCTGTAGCTTGTTGGTGAGCTGCCTCTTCTTGTCGGCGGGCGGTCTCTTCCTGGCGCTGGAGGTCGGCTTGTTGTTTGAGTACGTCCCGCTTGAGGTTCAACAAGTCGGGGTGGCTGGGCATGGCCTGCAAGCCCTGTTCAATGTGGATCAAACTCATTGACAAAGCGCCTTCCTGCCGGGCGCGTTGGGCCTGCTCTAGGAATTGCTCGGCCTGCAACCGCCCCTGCCGTTGCTGTTCCTGCTCCTCCGCCTGTCGGGCTTGCTCTTTAGCATCAACAATCGGCGGTTCAGGCGCCGGCGGGGTAACCGGAGTCGCGATGACCGGGGGTGGGGTCACTGGCGGTGGCGTGGGCGTTGTGACGATCGGTGGTTCGATCACCGGTGGCGCGGGCTGGTGCAGGAACCAGTAACCGCCCGCCAGCGCCGCGCTGGCTAGAATGGCGGCGGGCAAGCCTGTTTTCCAGCCAAGTCGTCTTGGCGGGGCTCCAGTGGGGATGGACCGGACCGGACCGGTTACGCTGAGCAGGTCAAAAGCACCGGCCTCGCTGGCGGTGATGGCGGCAATGATGGCTTCGCCGCTCTGGAAGCGCTCGTCGGGGTTTTTATCCAGCAGTTTGTTCAACAACGGCTGGAAGCGGCTTAGATGGGGCGGCAGCTTGGGAACTGGAGCGGTCACATGCATCATCGCCAGCGCGAAACTGTCGTCAGCGGTGTAGGGGACGTTGCCCGTGAGCATTTCGTAGAACAGTACGCCGAAGCTGTATAGATCAGCGCGGGCGTCCACGCCCTGACCCCGAATTTGTTCAGGACTCATGTAGCGCGGAGTGCCGAGTGACAGGCCGGTGCGCGTCATGATGGTGCTGGCGCCCAGGGTTTTGGCGATGCCGAAATCGGTCAGCACCGGCTGGCCATTTTCCCGGAACAGAATATTTTGCGGCTTGATATCGCGGTGAATTATGTTACGCCGGTGTGCGTAGTGCAGAGCGCCGACGATGGCCCGAGCAATCGACAGCGCTTCTTCCAGTGGCAAACCATTGCGGATACGCTGTTGCAGGGTGCCGCCCGACAGGTATTCCATCGACAAATAATAAGTGCCATTGTGAGAGGCGATGTCGTAAACCGTGACGATGTGTGGATCGCTGAGTTGGGCGATAATGCGCCCCTCGCGCAGGAAGCGCTGGGCGAATTCCTCATCGGTGGTCAATACAGGCTTAATGACCTTCAGCGCAACATGACGATGCAGCGATTCCTGCAAGGCGAGATAGACAATGGCCATGCCGCCTTGCCCGAGTTCACGCTCGATCTGATACCCTGGAATCTGCATGTTTGCATCCCATATTTCTGTTATCGGAGGCTGCATCCGGCGGCGTGCGCGCGCTGGGCGCCCGGTCAGTGCACGATGAGTTAGTCTGGATAGAACCTGAATTTTAGGGAATCATCCGGAGAACGGCAAAATATTCTCCGGGATTCAAGCAAATTTTATACCTTTCATCACGCAAGGATCGTTTTTACTATGTCTGGCAATACCTCTGGGAAGCTGTTCACCGTGACTACCTTTGGCGAAAGTCATGGCCCGGCGCTTGGCGCGATTGTGGATGGTTGTCCACCCGGTCTGGAGCTGGCTGAGGCCGAATTACAGCGCGACTTGGATCGTCGTCGTCCGGGGAAGAGCCGGCACACAACCCAGCGCCGCGAACCGGATACAGTCCGCATTCTGTCCGGGGTTTTTGAGGGACGGACGACGGGCGCGCCGATTGGCCTGCTGATTGAGAATGTGGATCAGCGTTCGAAGGATTATGGCGAGATTATGGACCGTTTCCGGCCCGGCCATGCGGACTATACCTATCAGCACAAATATGGCCTGCGCGATTATCGGGGTGGTGGTCGCTCCTCAGCGCGGGAAACAGCGATGCGGGTGGCGGCAGGCGCCATCGCCCGGAAATATTTGCGCGGGCGCTATGGGGTGGAAATTCGTGGCTATCTGGCCCAACTTGGCCCGATTCGTCCGACCAAAGTGATCTGGGATGAGGTCGATAATAATCCATTTTTCTGCCCGGACCCCGACACGGTCGCGGAACTGGAAGCTTTTATGGATGCTTTGCGCAAATCCGGCGATTCCATCGGAGCGCGGGTGAACGTCGTGGCCAGCGGGTTGCCGGTCGGTTGGGGCGAACCGGTGTTTGACCGGCTGGACGCCGACATTGCTCATGCGCTGATGAGCATCAATGCGGTGAAAGGCGTGGAAATCGGCGCGGGTTTCGCCTGTGTCGAACAGCGCGGCACCGAGCATCGCGACGAATTGACGCCGGAAGGGTTTTTGAGTAATCACGCAGGTGGAGTACTCGGTGGGATTTCCACTGGCCAGGATATCGTCGCCAGTATCGCTCTGAAACCGACCTCCAGTATCCGGTTGCCGGGACGGACCATCAATATCCACGGTGAACCGGTCGAGGTGGTGACCAAGGGCCGGCATGATCCTTGTGTGGGCATTCGCGCCACGCCGATTGCTGAGGCGATGCTGGCGCTGGTGTTAATGGATCACGCCCTGCGTCACCGGGCGCAGAATCTGGATGTGCGCTCAGCGACCCCGGTGACTCAATGTTGCTAACGCCTTTCAAGTTAATTGTTTTTTAATATTTTCTGGATGGTTTTAATCACTGGTCGCTCATGGCGATGCTCTGGGGCGCTTTGATCATTCTACCCATCAGGTGGGGTTTCATTTCAGCGCCGGGGGTTTAAGTATCCAGCGTATAACAATTCTGCTGAGCCTTGGCGGGCGAGCCTCATTGAATTGCCGATAAACGTCCATGCTGACACTTGCGCTCTACGTTCGCCTTTCCGGTTTCTATCTGTTTTATTTCGCTACGTTGGGGGTGTTGCTGCCCTATTGGGGATTGTATCTGTTGGGTCTGGGTTTCGAGCCGGCGCGCATTGGTGAGTTGTTGGCGATCACGCAACTTACCAAACTGATCGCACCCAATTTATGGGGCTGGCTAGGCGACCGTACCGGCCAGCGGATGCGTATCGTGCGCTGGGCTTGTCTGATCACTGCGCTGAGTTTTGCCGGGGTCTACGCGGCAGGTGGTTCGTATGGCTGGCTGGCGTTCGTTACCGTGTTGTTCAGCTTCTTCTGGAATGCGGCGCTGCCGCAGTTCGAAGTGGTGACGCTGAACCATCTGGGTGAGTACACGCATCGCTATAGTCGAATAAGGTTATGGGGTTCAATAGGATTCATTGGCGCAGCGGTGGGAATGGGTCCAGTGGTGGGGACTTGGGGTGTGGCGACCGTGCCGGCAGTGCTGTTGGGGCTGTTCGCCCTGTTGTGGCTGAACAGCTTGCTGGCGCCGGAATCGGCAGCCAAGCCGGATGCACATTGGACTCCGCCGATAGGCCAAGTCTTGCGCCGGCCCGCCGTGATCGTCTTTTTTGTCGCTTGTTTCCTCAGTCAGGCTGCCCATGCACCGTATTACGGGTTCTTCTCGCTGTATCTGGAAATTTTCGGTTATTCGCGAGAGTTTATCGGGCTGATGTGGGGTTTAGGCGTAGCGGTGGAAGTTGGGATGTTCGTCTTTATGCATCGGTTACTACCACGCTTCGGGCCGCGCCGGTTGCTGTTGGCCGCGTTGGCGATCGCGGCGCTGCGCTGGCAGTTAATCGCCCATTTCGCCGCTGATTTGCCGGTTTTGCTGTTCGCCCAGACTTTACACGCCTTCACCTTCGGCGTTTTTCATGCAGCCTCTATCCACTTGGTCAATCAATTTTTTCCAGGATCTCTGCAGGGGCGCGGCCAGGCGCTCTACAGCAGTTTGAGCTTCGGGGCGGGTAATGCAGTGGGCAGCTTGGCCGCCGGTTATCTATGGCAGGGATTAGGACCGGTCGTGATGTTTGATCTGGCGGCGGTGCTGGCAATGCTAGGGTGGCTGGTGGCATGGCGTGGGTTGCGGCCATGAGGAGATCTAACGGAGATTGCTATTACTTGGCCTATATTTTGCCTGCCTGTTGGGCAATGAAAGCGGTTTTAGCGGACAGCTCCAAGGAACAGGTCCATTTGTAAGCGAGATTCAGGTTGTTGGCGCAGGCGTAGACACCGTGACCGCGCACCACAGCTATGGGGTAGTCGGCCAGAATCTCTGCGACCAGGCGCGGTGAGCGGGCTTCGTACTGGTCATAGGGAATGGTCAGCACCGGCACCCGGCTGAAATAGAGTTGCCCCTCGAAATCTGCCGGGAAGAATTCTTCGTTATCCATGGTCATCGCCACTGAGTAGGGGCCGTGACTATGCAGGACTGCGCGGCTATCGGGATTGACCTGATATACGGCCAGATGGAGACGGGCGTCCATCGAAGCCCCTGTACCGATTAAGCCATCCAGGCGGCATTCGATCAATTCGCCGCTGCTGAGGGTGTCGGCGCAGCAGCCGGTGGGGGTGATCCAGAAGGCGTCGCCCTCCCGCACTGAGGCATTACCGCTGTGGGAGTCGTTGAGACCGTATTGGCGCAGCCAGTGATAGTGTCGTACTAGATCGTCTTTGATGTTCATGGGGGCTAAAAGAGTTTTTCCATGGATTTTCTATAAACAACAACGGGTTGCTTATAATTTTAACGGAATCAATGCGAGGGAGAATCGCCGCAAAGGAGCATGATAGCAGGGTGACGGGAAAAGCACCCGGATTGTCCCCTGGATACGGATAGGATGAGTGTCAATGGTTTTTGTATCAAGGCGCAGGGCTTTAATAGTCTATGTCCTTTGTAGCGCTTAAGTTTTTTATATTAAAGCTGTGGATGTTTAAATTTGAATAATTATATTTCCGCAATGTTTCGTTTTTAACAACCTTCATTTTTTCTTTTTGGTTCTTCGAGAGTTGTTGTGGAGCTACTTTCCTGAGGCGGATTCCCGTCGGCCAAGCGGGCTGTCTGGCACCAGTAAAAAATATAACTTTTTGTATTTAAATTTCTTTTTCAGAAAGTTAAATCATTACCTGCTGTATGAAATGTAAAATGGAGAATACATTGTGAAGAATGACTCGTGTCGCATAGTCCATGCTGAACAGCAGCGCCGCAACGAGCTATGGTTGAAGGAGCCATTTATCCTTGCCCGTCAAGCACTCACACCGGTGGAGAGCCAGCAACTCATCCATCAATTGCAACTCCGCACAATTGAATTGGAACTGCAAAATCATGCCTTGTCAGAGGCGTGTGATCGCCTCGAAGAGCGTCTGGAAAAATATACCCATCTCTATGACATTGCGCCAATCGGCTACGCGACGCTTAATCGCAAGGGTGCTGTGCAGGAGATTAACCTGAGTGGCGCGCTTTTACTGGGAATCGCCCAAAATTGCCTGATTGACCGGCCCTTCGGGATGTTTGTTTCGGCGGAGACCCTGCCAGTTTTCAATATTTTTCTCCATCAATTGATGAGCGGAACGACTCGAGAAAGCTGTGAAGTCGTTCTGGCTTCGGAAAATGCATCGCCCCGTTACATGCGCTTGGAAGGGTCCAGGTTGGGGCCGGTATGGGATGGATTGTGTCATGTTGTGATGTTGGATATCACCGGCTACAAGCAAACCGGGGAATTACTAAAACTCAGCGAAGCCCGTTATCAGGCCATCATCGAGAGCCAGAACGATTTGATTTGCCGGTTTTTGCCCGATGGCGCCCTCACCTTCGTCAACCAGGCATACTGTCGCTATTTTGGCTACTCCTATGAGGATCTGCTAGCCGCCAATTTCATGTCAGTCATCCCGGAGGAAGTATGGTCTGATGGGATTGCGCAGACGAGAGCTTGCAGCGCTGACTTCCCTCTTAAGACTTATGAACATCAGGTGGTGCGTGCGGACGGCGCGGCGCGCTGGGTGCATTGGATTACCCAAGCGATTTTCGATAGCGATCATCATCTGATTGAAATTCAGTCGATTGGCCGCGATATGACCGAGCAGCATCTTAAGGATGAGATGTTGCGGAATAATGAGGAACGTTACCGGCGAATCGTCGAGACGGCTCAGGAGGGCATCTGGCTGGTCGATGCTCAGGGGTGCATCACCTTTGTCAATGTCCGGATGGCCGAGATGCTGGGCTGTACGGTCGAGGAGATGCTGGGCCAGCCACTATGCGATTTCATGGATGAGGAATGGCGGACGATGGCTACCCACTGGTTGGAACATCGTAGACCGGGCATCGTCGAGCAACACGATATCAAGTTCCGCCGCAAGGAGGGCGGAGAGGTTTGGGTCCTGGGTTCGATCAATGCCTTCGTTGATGCACAAAACCGGCATACCGGAGCACTAGGCATGATGGTGGATATTACGGATCGCAAGCGAATGGAAGAAGAATTGCGACAATTGTCGATCCTGGACCCACTCACCGGCTTGTTTAACCGCCGACACTTCTTCGCCATGGCGGGGCAGGAATTCGAGCGCAGTCAGCGTTACAGCCACCCAATGGCGGTGTTGATGCTGGATGTTGATCACTTTAAATCGATTAACGATACCTTCGGTCATCAAGCCGGTGATCAGATTTTGCAGGCGGTGGCCAGGATTATGCGCGACACCCTGCGGGGAGCGGACCTGCTGGGTCGTTATGGTGGTGAAGAATTTGTGATGTTGTTGCCGGAAACTTCGTTATTGACGGCTGTCGCCACGGCGAATCGCCTGTGCGCAGCACTGTCTACTGAACCGATTGCCACGGATAAAGGGCCGTGGCCGCTAACGGTTAGTATCGGTGTTGCGGCACTGATGGATCATGCGGAACTGTCGCTGGATCGACTGCTGGATTGGGCCGATCAGGCGCTGTATGGCGCTAAACAAGCCGGTCGTAATCAGGTTCATGCCTGGGCGGGTTGCCGGAAAGTAGCGATGTAGCGATGGGGCGAGGAAAGCAGCTCGGAATGCGCCAGGTGAGGTCATTAGATCAGACCGGGGGCTTAACCCGCTCGATCCCGGTATGCAATGCGCCATCTGCATGGAGTTCAAACCAGCGGTAGCCGGGCGGCAGATCATCGGCTTGGGGTTCTGGGGTGCGTGGTTTGAACTGCACGCAAGTCGCTGGGGCGGACAGCAAGTGAACCGAGTGGCGCTGGTCGGTGAACTCTGCATGAAGATGTCCCCAAGCCACGGCTCGCACCTGGGGATAGCGGTCCAGCACCGCAAACAGCGCGTCGCCATTACTGACGGTCATGGTGTCCAGCCAGGGGGTCTGACTCGGCACCGGGTTGTGGTGCAGGCAGACTACGGTGTGCAAATCAGGATGCGTCGCCAGCACAGTGTCCAGCAGCGCCAGTTCACCATAGGCTAAATGCCCGTCGGGCGTGCTTGGAAAACTGGAGTCCAGCAGCACGAACTGCCAGGAACCCATGACGAAATGACGCTCCCGTCGCACTCGCCCATGGCGCAGCGTTCGGCCCATGGTCGCCGGAAAATCGTGATTACCCGGCAGGCAATACACCGGCACTTCCAATCGTTCCAGAAAGTCGCGTATCCGGCCATAAGCGTCCGGGTCGTCGCCGACCAGGTCGCCAGTCGCCAGCACGAAATCGGGTTGGGGATGCCGGGTTTGAATATGCTCCAGCACTGCGTTCAGACCGGCGTCTACATCCACGCCCCACGAGCGGCTACCGGTCTGATTTTTAAGATGAAAGTCACTGATCTGAATAACCCGCAGGGGAACGGTGACTGGCATATCGGCATTCCTTGGAGATCAAGAGAGGGCATAGCTTACAAGGGTTTTATGAACACTTTAGAACGGCGTTTCCAGTTATACAGAGTTTGCTTGCCCACCGGCAGATCAGCCACTTCGGCGGGTTCAAAGCCGCGCTCACGGAACCAGTGGGCGGTACGGGTCGTCAGCACGAACAGTCGGTTCAGGCCTTGCGTCCGGGCTTGGCGTTCAATGAAACGCAGCAGTGCATCGGCGCGGCCATTATTACGATAATCGGGATGGACAGCGACGCAGGCCAACTCACCGAGTCGCTCCTCCGGGAAGGGGTAGAGCGCTGAGCAACCAATGATCATGCCGTCGCGCTCCAACAGAATAAAACGGTCGATTTCCATTTCCAGCCGCTCCCGCGAGCGGCGCGCCAGCGTCCCGTCTTCCTCCAGTGGCTGGATCAGCTCCAGTATTCCGCCGACATCGTCGATGGCAGCGGGACGCAACCCTTCGTAAATATCGGCGGTGATCAGCGTTCCCACCCCGTCGCGGGTGAATAGCTCCAGCAGCAAGGCGCCGTTCACCTGCCGGTTCAGCAGATGAACGCGGCGCACGCCGGCTTGGCAGGCACGCAGGGCCTGCTGGAGATGGCGGATAGTTCCTTTCGGCAAATCGGCGTGTTCAGCCAGCAGTCTTTGGGCGTCGCTGGGGCTGAGTTCGCGGATGAGGCGGTTGGTTGTGGCATCACGCAATTCAGGAATCTTTGCCAGTATCAGCAGCTTGTCAGCCCGCAACGCCATCGCGGCGGTCATCGCCACGTCTTCGGCGCTCAGGTTGAAAATTTCCCCAGTCGGTGAATAGCCGAGCGGCGACAGGAGCACAATAGCGCCCTGGTCCAGCCACAGACGGATGGCCCGATCATCAATGCGTCGCACTTCACCGGTGAAGCCGTAATCGACACCATCGCGCACGCCGAGCGGCTGGGCGGTAATCAGGTTGCCGGAGACGACGCGCAGCCGAGCGCCGTGCAAGGGTGAATTGGTCAACCCCATGGACAGGCGTGATTCGATGCGAATGCGTAGCCGACCGACTGCCTGTTTGATGTTGGGCAAGTCCTCGGCTTCGGTGATGCGTAATCCATTGGCGTAACGCAGCTCACGGCCCACTTCGCGCAAGCGCGCCTCGATTTGATGACGTGCGCCGTGAGCCAGCACCAGGCGAATGCCGAGACTGTGCAGCAAGGCAAGATCGTGCATGAGCTTGGAGAAGTTGTCGGCTTCCACCCCTCTACCGCTTAACAGCACGACGAACGTTTTGTCGCGATGGGCGTTGATATAAGGTCCAGCTTGACGAAACCATTGAACGAATTGATCAGAACGCATGCTTTGACTCTTCAAATTAAACCGCTGGCTTTAACGCGGTTCCGGCTGGAGTGCGAGTTGATGTTGGATCGGTCCGGGTTCCAGTGGCGTCGGGCGACCCGTGGTCCAGGCATCATGCCCAGCGCGATAATAGGGCGACAGGGGATGGCCGCTTTGCCCACCGGGAGCATGCAGAATCGCCGAAGCTTCCCGACCCGGCGCGACGACCAGCCGTTCTGACGCGCCATTGGTGGGGGTCTGGATTCGTGGCATATACAAATCGCCTGGCAGCGCCTGGGTGGGCATGTCCAGCCAGCCGCTCAGCCAGGGCAGAGCGCGACTGAAGGGATGCTGGATGCGGATGGGCTGGCCGTCGCCCCAAGTTTTGGTCGCCAGGGGCCGCCCATCGGCTGTCAGTTCTGCCAGCGTCGCGTCTACCGCGTCCTGTAGCAATGCCGACCAATCGGGATAGCGTGGGTCGAGCAGATGTGGTGGTTGCCGAGAAACCAGTTGCCATAACGGCCCTTCGTGTTGCCGGAATGAGCCGTAGTCGAAGCGGGGATCGGCCTGCTGGCAAGCAGCAATCAATGGCGCAAACGCCCGCTCCCGCACCGCCAGGCGAAAAGTGCGCACAGCCCGGTAGCCGACGGAATCGACCGCCGCCCGACCACCCCAGTCCACGACGAAGGCCCGCAAGACCGCACGTTGGGGATCAGCGCGCAGTCGCTCCGGGGTTAAGGTCGCCAGCAGTAACTCCCGCCAGCGTTCCAGAAACAATGCCCGGTTGTCGAGTTGCAGCGCCAGAAAATCCGCTTCGGTAAACCGTTCACGGGCCAGCAGCCCATCGCGGATTTGCCGGGCGCGGGCGCCGAGCGCATAGCTGCCCTCACCAATGACCTCCAGCCATCTTCCGGCTACGACCCGACCATTGGCAGTCCAGAGCCGGCCCCCAGGGGGATCGACAATCCTTGGATAGTCGGCTGGCTCCAGCCAACCCGACCAGCCGCGCTGACCATCGGCCCAGGAAGACGGCAGGCGACCGTTATGACCGAAACGGCGCGGGATAGGGCCGGTCAGGGTCCAGGCGATGCGACCATCAGCGCTGGCCAGCAGGAGATTCTGCGCCGGCGCTTTGGAGTGATGGGCGATAACAAGCGCTGCTTCCAGTGTTTGCGCGGCTTCCAGCTCCATCAGTTTCAGGTTGACGGCTTGAGGATCGTGCGCGACCCAGCGTAACGCTCGCAGGCGTCCCTGATGATCACGATCCAGCACCGGCCCCCAGATTGTTTCCAGAATTTCCAGTGCTTCGGTGGGGCGGTCTTTAACCTTGATGGTTTCCTGGAGGGTCTGGAAAGGACGCGGTCCCTCCGGCGTCTGGTAGGTGGTGCGGTTGTCGCCGGACTCTAGCAATACCAGATCGGCCCAATCGCCTTCACTGTTGGTGTAGCCCCAGGCGAGATGGCCATTACTGCCGGCGACCAGAGCCGGTGTACCGGGCAAAGTGACTCCGGAGATGCGTCGTTCGCGGCCATTGGCGTCAAGATAAATGAAGGTCGCCCGGTACCAGATATTAGGGACGCGCAGCATCAGGTGCATGTCATTGGCCAGCATCGCTCCACCGTGAGCGGTTAACTGTCCGGCCACCGCCCAATGATTGCTGCCTCGTGGCGAATCGGTTGAGTCGGAATCAAGGAAAGCTCCTCTTTCTCCTTGAGGGAGCGGGGGTCGGGGGTTGGGAATGGTTGCGTTAAAGACTTCCGGGCCAGGCGGCGGAAGGGTGGCGAGCGGTTCCCCTTGCAACGGCGCGTCCCATTCAGTTCCGACCGGATCAAGGAACTCGGCAAGCGCGGGCGGCAGCCGGTCGCGGAGCAGCCCGCGCGCTGAATCCTGCGGCCATTGTCGCTCCTGAAGATCCAGATACATGGCGTAGATGACCAGTGCCGTGTCCTCCGGTCGCCAAGGCTGCGGGGGCATTCGCAGCAGCAGGTATTCAAATGGCGATACTGACAGCGCGGCAAGCCCCGCATTGACGCCCTCGGTGTAGGCAGCGATCAACGCCTGGTCTTCGGGCGGCGCCAGAGCCAATACGTGCCGGGCGCGATGCCGGAAACGGTGCAGGCGGTTGGTTCGGTCCAGCTCCAGCGCTGCCGCGCCGAACAGTTCGGCGAGTTCGCCTGCTGCCCGGCGTCGCGTTAAATCCATCTGAAAGAAGCGTTCCTGGGCATGAATAAAGCCGGTCGCGCGGGCGATATCCAGCCGGTTTGCGCCGCGAATCGTGGAAACGCCCAGTGCATCGCGCTCGATAGCGACCGGTGCGCTCAGTCCCGCCAGTGTCGCAGTGCCATCCAGTAGCGGCAGGCTGCCGCGTAGCAGGAGGTAGAGTCCGATAGCCACACTGGCTAGCAGCGCCAGCATGACGCCGCTGACCCGCAGGGTTCGGCGTCGCCAGGGGGAATTTTTCGTTATGGTCATTGCTGAATCTCAATCGATGGATCAAGCGTGCGTGATATGATTTTGCTGTTCGCACCGGTTTATTTTGCGGGCGCTAAACCTACAACGGCATAATGACTTTCGAGGAAACCATCATGAATGATCATGCTCCTGACAACAACCGCCGTCGTTTTATCAGGATGACCGCTATCGGTCTGGCGGCTGCGCCGTTTGCCCATGCGCTGCTCAGCGGAACCGCCCGCGCTGCCGATTTGATCAGCGAGTCTGATCCGACAGCAGTAGCGTTGAAATACAAGGCCGACGCCACCAAGGCAGCCGAGCGCAAGGACGCAACGGCGCTGTGTAGCAACTGCAATTTCTACACGGGCAAAGCCGGCGAAGCGGGCGGTCCCTGCACCCTGTTCCAGGGCAAGCTGGTCGCCACCAACGGCTGGTGTACCGCCTGGGCTAAGAAACCTGCCTGATTTTCTAATGAGTAGCGAACAGGACGTGAGCTTTTCCTGCTCGCTACTGGCTCACTTCCCCCGTTTCCGATCCAGCCGCCAGACGAAATCCTCGATGATCTTCTGGTACAGCGTTTCCTTGAGAACGACATCTTCAACGCCATGATCGATGTTGGGATTGTCGTTGACCTCAATGACTACCACGCCTTTAGCCGTTTGCTTCAAATCCACTCCGTAAAAACCATTGCCGATCAGATTGGCTGCTTTGGCGGCGGTTTTGACGACAATTTCCGGCGCCTCCTCGATCCGGAAGGTTTTGGCGTCGCCTTCGCGGATGCCGCGCCCCTGACCCGGTTCGTGATGATAGATTTGCCAGTGTTCTCCGGACATGAAGTATTGACAGACAAACAGGGGGGTCTTGTTGAGAATCCCCACCCGCCAGTCGAATTCGGTGTAGAGAAATTCCTGAGCCAGCAGCAAATCGGAGGATTTGAACAGTTTGCCAGCCATATCCAGGAGTTCAGCACGGTTGCCGACTTTGAAGACGCCTCGGGAGAAAGAACCGTCGGGAATCTTCAGAACAATAGGGTAAGAAATTTCGCTATCGACTCGTTCCAGGTTGTCGCGGCGGACGATAACGGTTTTTGGGGTGCGGATACGATGCATCCGCAGTAATTCATCCAGATAGACCTTGTTGGTGCATTTCAGGATGGAGTCGGGATCGTCGATTACCACCATGCCTTCACTTTCCGCTTTTTTGGCGAATTGATAGGTGTAGTGGTCGATGCCGGTGGTTTCGCGGATGAACAGGGCATCGAATTCGGCCAACCGGCCATAATCCTTCTTCTCGATCAACTCGACGTTTACGCCTCTTTCACGACCGGCCTTGATAAATCGTTGCAGGGCTTTGATGTTGGAGGGTGGCATCGATTCCTTGGGGTTGTGCAGGATCGCCAGGTCATAGCGGTAATTACTGCGTGCCCGAGGTTGCCGCCAGCGCCGGCTGAGATAGGTCGCCAGTGCGCCCAGAAACATATCGTCCTGCTCGGCGGACAGCGAGTGGAGATGCAGAGCCTTGAGTGTGGCGATGCGCCATTTGCCCTGGAGTCGGAATTCCACCCGCAGCAATGGTGAGCGGAAGGCATCGAACAGTTGCCGGGCCAACTCTTGGAGTTCCTTGACCGCGCATTGGCCAAAGAAAATATCCAGTTCAAATGCTGTCGCGTTGAAACCGGGTCGAGGTTTGCCCAACACTTGCTGAACATGGTCGTCCAGATCTTCGATATCCAGACTGTAGATCGACTTGCGGCTGAGGTCGTTGAGGGTGCGCACGCTGGGGATGACCCGGTGACGGCGGGCTTCGGCCAGCAGCGAGCAGTAGTAACCGACGCTCAGATAACGGTAGCTACGGCACAGGTTCAATACCCGCAGGCTGCGCCCGGCAGCGGAATATTCCGGCTTGGCCAGATAATCCTTGGCGGCGACGACGGGTAGTTTGGGGAAATGGGTTTTCCAGTCGGTGGGGTTTTCCACCAGAATGATGTGATCGGCCATCGGGGTGAATCGGCGCTCCTGACGCCGCGAAAATGGAAGGTTAAGACAGTGATGGCGCCGCCGGTTCTATCCGGCGGTTGGATCGGTAGAGAATAAGCACCGCTTTTTGCGCGGCTTTGCCATAGCGGGCCATGCGCTGGAATTCGCGGTGCGGGATGGGCATGTTGACCGAGTCGGTGGTGGTTTGGCCTTTCTCAGTATCGACCAGCGGGTCATGGACATAGATGTAATGGTCATCGAAGCCGGTGACCACGACCCAATGCGGGAAGCGTTCGCCATAGATGCGGTAGGAACTGATCAGCACTAAAGGAATGCCACCGGCCTCGAATTTTTGCCGCAATTCATCGACGCCCAGGCTGCCGCAACGCAATATGACCGGCAACTGGCGTAACTCTTCAATCCAGTCCTCCTGCACGAGACGCATGACTTCCTTTTTCTCCACGCTACGCACCGAGTCGACCAGGAATGTTCCATCTTCATTGACGTGGATTTCCAGATCGAAACCGCGCCGGTGGGCAGATAACGCCAGCCCGTAGGGACCACAACCGCCGTGGCCGGAGGTCATAAAAATCGTGGTGGCCTCACGCCACAACCGCAGCTCCAGCTTGCGGTTCAGTTCGAGCGCCGGGTCCAGCGCCTTCATCGCCATCATCAGCGCCGCAGGCCCGCAGGTGAAATCGAGCGTTTGCGGGTAGTACGGTACTTTGACCCGGTCAAGTTCCAGTTGTGGCGCCAGGCGCTTTTCAAAGCGTAGCGCCGCCATGTGGTCTTCGTAATAGTCCAACACTTCCTTGAATGGACGGTAGCCGTGGCGATGGAACAGTTTGAGCGAGGGGGAATTGTCGCGCCGTACTTCCAGTCGCATCGATACGCAATCGCGCTCCAGCGCCGCGACTTCCGCCGCTTCCAGCAGACGGTCGCCGATTCGACATTGAGCGAAGTCGGGATGGACGGCGATGGAATATAACCGGGCCATGGATGTGCCGCGTGAGAACAGTAACAACACATAGCCGCTGATTCGCTGCGCCTCTTCCTCGATCAGAGTAACAGCGTTACCTTGGGTTAGCAGGTGGCGGAAGCTGCGGCGGGAAAGTCGATCTGTGTTGAAACAGTGGTTTTCAATGGCCAGCAGGGCCGGCAGATCATCCAGAATGGCGTGGCGCAGCATGACGGTTTAGGGCAATTCCACAGGCGGGGATTCATCGGGACAAAGCGAAGAGGAATGGGCGAAACGGCTTGGGAACGGCAGTCAGGGATAAGCGCACGATACCAATTAACGAATATTGTTATTATCGCCTGTATCAGCCGCCATCGCTAGTAAAAATCATCATGTCAAGTCCTTCATCCCTACTGTTGGAACGCATTCGTCAATTGATCGCTACACCTTCGGTGAGCAGTGTGTCCCCACAATTTGACCAGAGCAATCGGCCAGTGATTGACTGGTTAGCAACCTGGCTGGAAGACGCCGGTTTTGCTGTGCGAATCGAACCGCTGCCGGGTTGGCCAGGCAAGGCTAACCTGATCGCCACGCTGGGCCGTGGGCCGGGTGGGTTGGTGCTGGCCGGTCATACGGACACGGTGCCGTTCGATGTCGGTCGTTGGCGATTTGATCCGTTTGGCGGTGTGGTCGCCGATGAGCGGATTTATGGACTGGGTTCCGCCGATATGAAGTCGTTCCTGGCGCTGGCGATTGAAGCGGCGCGGGGATTCGCTGCTGCTGATCTGCGCCAGCCTCTGGTGATTCTGGCGACGGCGGATGAGGAAAGTAGTATGAGCGGCGCCCGAGCGTTAGCGGCGATGGATCAGCCCTTGGGACGCCATGCGGTTATTGGTGAACCAACGGGTTTGAAACCGGTGCGGATGCATAAGGGCATTCTGATGGAGGCTATTCGCCTCGAAGGCCGCTCCGGGCATTCCAGTAATCCAGCCTTGGGGGTTAATGCGCTGGAGGGTATGCATGAAGTGATTGGTGAGTTGCTGCGCTGGCGGGCGGAATTGCAGGCGCGCTATCAAAACCCGCTGTTTGCGGTTGCAGTACCTACCTTGAATTTGGGACATATTCACGGTGGTGATAATCCTAACCGGATTTGCGCTGACTGCGAGTTGCATATCGACATTCGGCCTTTGCCGGGAATGTCGCTGGATGGCTTGCGCGAGGAGTTACAGTGCCGGTTGCGGCGACGACTGGCCGACGGTGAGTTGAAGCTGAGTTTTCTGCCGCTGTTTCCGGGGATCGAGGCGATGGAGACTGCGGCTTCCGCCACTATCGTGCAGGTGACGGAAGCGTTGACCGGGGCGCCGGCGGGGGTGGTCAGCTTTGGTACTGAGGGGCCGTATTTGAATGCGTTGGGCATGGAGACGGTGATTCTCGGTCCCGGCAGTGTGGATTGCGCGCATCAGCCGGATGAATTTTTGCCGCTGGCGGCGATTCAGCCGACGCTGGATATTTTGCAGGGACTCATTCAGCGGCTGTGCGTGCAATCGGCATGAGCAATCTGCCTCTGATCCTTGGCGCGCTGGGACCCATTTTTGCGCTGATTCTGCTGGGTCTGGGCCTGCGGCGCTGCGGATTTCCCGGTGATGGGTTCTGGCCGGCGGCGGAGCGTTTCACCTATTTCATCCTGTTTCCAGCGTTATTAGTGCATCGACTGGCGTTGTCCCGATTGGGCGATTACGCGGTGCTGCCGGTAGCGGGGGTCATCGTTGCGCTGTTGCTGACGATGACAGCGCTGATTTATGCGTTGCGGCCCTGGCTCCAGGTGGACGGACCTGCTTTTACCTCGGTCTACCAGGGGGTGATTCGTTTCAACACCTATGTGGGATTGGCGGTAGTGCTGGCGGTGTTCCACGCCGAGGGCGGCACGGTAGCGGCTTTGATCATGGCGATCATGATTCCTCTGATTAACGTGTTGTGTGTGCTGGTGTTGAGCACCCACGCGAATGGAGCCGCGACAGTGAACGGGGTGGTATGGGGATTGATCACCAATCCATTGATTTTAGGTTGCCTAACCGGGATCGGTTTGAATTTGAGCGGAATCGGTCTGCCCTGGGGTTCAGCGGCAGTGCTGGAGGTTTTGGCGCGGGCGGCGTTGCCATTGGGTTTGTTGGCGGTCGGGGCAGGGTTGCGGCTGGAGGGGCTGGCTCGTCCAGGCTTGCTGGTGACCGCCAGTGGGTTGAAATTGTTGATCCTGCCGGCGTTGACCGCGCTGTTGTGCCTGATGGTTGAACCCGGACGGATGGAAACGGCGGTGCTGATCACCTTTGCCGCTTTGCCGGGGGCGTCCACCGCCTACATCCTGGCGCGGCAGATGGGCGGCGACGCTGCATTGATCGCAGCGATTATCACCGTGGAAACAGCGCTGGCATTGGTCACGCTGCCGGCAGTATTGGTGTGGGTGGTGTGAGTATTGAATGTTGCAAATGAATGAAGGAGATCAGGATGGATGTGAAAGAATTCATTCTCGGTGGCGCCCGGTCAGGTAAAAGCGCCTTTGCGCAACAGCGGGCGACCGTCAGCGGCTTAGATGTCGTCTATCTGGCGACGGCCCAGGCCGGCGATGCGGAAATGGTCGAGCGTATCGCTCGCCATCGCGCCGAACGCCCGGTGAATTGGGGGCTGGTGGAAGAACCCCTGGCGCTGGCTGCCGCCCTGCGAGCTCATGCGGCGGCGAACCGTTGTTTGCTGGTCGATTGCTTGACGCTGTGGTTGAGCAACCTGCTGGCAGCGGGCGATGATCGGCTGACCGTGGAAATCGATGAATTGCTGGACGCGCTGCCGACCTTGCCTGGCCACCTTTTGCTGGTCAGCAACGAAGTCGGGCAAGGCATCGTTCCTGCAAATCCATTGGCCCGTCGTTTCCGCGATGAGGCCGGATGGCTCCATCAAAAAATCGCTGATCGTTGTGACCGTGTTGTCTTTATCATTGCGGGTTTACCTCTCATTTTTAAGGATTGTCCCTGATGAATCATCCGTGGCTTAACGATCCCATACCGGCTCCTGATGCTGTCGCCTGGGCCGCCGCCCGCGAACGGCAGGCGCAATTGACCAAGCCGCCCGGTTCGCTGGGCCGGCTGGAAGAACTCGGTATGGCCTTGGCGGCGATGCAGAGCACCCAAAAACCCCGGGTCGAGCACATCTGGATGACCGTGTTCGCTGGCGATCATGGCGTCGTCGCTGAAGGGGTGTCTGCTTTCCCGCAGGTGGTGACTGCGGAAATGGTGCGTAATTTTGCCCGTGGTGGGGCAGCGATTAGTGTGCTGGCTCAGGAATGGGGCGCACGGCTGGAAGTGGTGAATGTGGGCACTGTACAGCCAATGGAGGACTTGCCGGGCGTCATGCACACCCGGATTGGTCCCGGCACCGCCAATTTCGTCCACGAGCCGGCTATGACCGCTGACCAATTGCAGGAAGCGCTGGCTGCTGGCCGTCATGCGGCTGACCGGGCGGCGATCAATGGTGCGCATCTGTTCATTGGCGGCGAGATGGGCATTGGCAACACGACCAGTGCGACGGCGGTCGCCTGTTCCCTGTTGGGTCGGCCTGCTGCACACCTGGCCGGTCCGGGCACTGGCCTGGATACGGCGGGCATTCAGCGCAAGGCGTTGGTGATCGAGCGCGCTTTGGCCAAACAGCGCAGCGACCAGCCGCTGGAGGCTTTGCAACGGTTGGGGGGGTTCGAAATCGCTGCATTGACCGGGGCCTACCTGCGCTGTGGACAATTAGGGCGGCCAGCGCTGGTGGATGGTTTTATCACGACGGTTGCGGCGCTGGTCGCAGTGCGATTGCGACCGGAACTGGCCGCCTGGCTATTCTATGCTCATTGTTCCGCCGAACCGGGCCACCGGCGGCTGCTGGAGGTGCTGGAAGTCCAGCCGCTGCTCGATTTGGGTCTGCGGTTAGGTGAAGGCAGTGGCGCTGCGGTGGCAGTGCCGGTGTTGCGCGCCGCTGCGGCTTTACACGCCCGCATGGCTACTTTTGCTGAAGCTGGAGTTTCGCAGGCATGAGTGAGTTTACCGTCGTGGACTTATTGCGGCACGGCGAGCCGGATGGCGGCCAGAAGTTTCGGGGTTCCATTGATGATCCGCTGAGTACGGGTGGTTGGGAGCAGATGCATACGGCGGTAGGCGACTATCGGGAATGGGAGGCGATCATTAGTTCGCCGCTGATCCGGTGCGCCGCCTTTGCCGGTCAACTAGCCGAACGGCTGGATTGTCCACTGAAAATCGCTCCTGCCTTCAGCGAAATCAGTTTCGGTGTTTGGGAAGGGCGTTCGGTCGTTGAGGTGCATGAAAACGACCCTGTAGCGCTCGGCCAGTTTTGGCGCGATCCGGTCGCCCATCCCATCCCCGGCAGTGAGCCGGTAGCGGATTTTGACCGGCGCATCAGCCAAGCCTGGGACGCCCTGCTGGAAGAGTATCGAAGCCGGCATGTGTTGCTGGTCACGCATGGCGGGGTGATCCGTATCGTGTTGCGGCGGTTGCTGGAGATACCGCTACGGCGCATTTGGCGGATGGAAGCGCCTTTTGCGTCACTCAGCCGAATGCGGGTGCATCGTGATCCGGGGTCCGAACCCCATTTGGTGTTTCATAACGGCCGCCTGACATGATCCGTGCTTTCGTCTTGGCCCTGCAACTATTGACCCGGTTGCCGGTCCCGCCCTTGACCACGCCGCCGCAATCCCAGGAATTGGGTTGGTCAGTGCTGTTCTTTCCGGTGGTGGGGCTGTTAATCGGCGGGCTGTTGGCGGGGATGCATGCGGCTCTATGGCGGATTGATCCCGGCGTATTGGCCGCATTGGTGTTGATCGTCTGGGTGCTGCTGACGGGTGGGTTGCATCTGGACGGTTTGGCCGATACCGCGGATGCCTGGATTGGTGGGCAGGGCGACCGCGAGCGCACGTTGTTGATTATGAAAGACTCACATAGTGGTCCCATTG